>JAPLOE010000188.1 GCA_026692705.1 Planctomycetota bacterium | reverse complement strand
CGTGCACGCGCAGGCCTGGTTCCGCGACCCGCCGAGCCCCAAGTCCACGAGCCTCTCCGCAGGCCTCGTCTTCACGCTGCTCCCCTGACGCGGCGCCGCCACTCGCGAGTTTTCGTCGCTTCAGCGGCGGTCTCGCGCGTTCGAGCTAGCATTGGCACCGCGCCCAGACTTCCGGCGCACGGAGGTTCCCGCATGGTCCGTTGGCTCGCACTCGCCTTGCTCTGGCTCGTTGGCGTCGCACCCGCCATTGCACGGCCCAGCAGCAAGTACATCCGCTACGGCCTGCCCGAGCTCTGCTTCGAGGCCGAGTCCATTGTCGTGGGGAAGATCGCTTCGCTCGATTCGCGCAGCTTCGAGTTCGCCATCTCGCGGCACCTGAGCGGCGCTCCGCTCCCCCAGCTCGTCCGCGTGCAGCGCTGCGCCGAACGCACCTACGCGATGCGCTGGGCTCGGTATGAACTCGATCAGGAACTGCTGCTCTTCCTGAAGCGCGAGACGTTCGACCAGCAACTGCGGACGGTAGGTGGTTTTTGCCAGGGTGAGCTGCCGGTTCTTGGAACCGACGTCGGGCTCCTTGACTTCCGGTGGCACGACATCGCGAGCGAGCGGATCGAGCTGGAAGCGGGCCCGCGCTACATGCAACGCGTTCCACTCGTGGATCTCGAGGCCGTGATCCTCTACGTGCGCGAGCATTTTGAGTACGTGCCGCAAACGCACGAGCAGCGCGGGTCCATCGTGCCGCACTCCTCGCTGGAGGAAATCGGGGAGTTCGCGAAGTCGTCGAAAATCGCCTGGCATGCGGTGAACGCGCTGTACTCCTCGCAATTCTGGGACGGTCCGTTGCCCGAAGCGGGCCCGCGGCTCGGACCGGACGCGCTCGCTCGAATCGTGTTTCCCGACACCAAGCACGGAACGGTCCGACGCCTGGTCTCGATTGGCGATCTCGACAAGGACGGATTCCCGGAAGCGCTCGCGACGGTCTGCTTCGCCCCGCACGCACTTGCGCTCGTGCACACGTCGGCTGCCGGCGAGCTGCGTTTCGAGCCGATTCAGGTCGAGCTCCGACCCGACCAGAACACGCCAGGAACTTGCGTCCCAGTCGGAGATCTCGAAGGAGACGGTCGGCTGGACTTCGTCTTTCACACGGGTCCGGCCGGATGGGTGCTGCTCTCGCTGGCATCCGACGGAAAGTCCGCTCGTTGGCGAGAACTGGACACGCTCGGGTTGCTGCACGCTGCTGGCTTGGGCATCCACACGACACCGACCGACAGGATGGCTGCTCTCGGTGATCTCGACTGTGATGGAACCATCGAGCTGGTGGTCCAGCTCGAGTCCCGCAGCCACCCGCGGGCGACTGCGCATGGCTCACTCGCGGTGCTCTCGATCAACCGCCAGGGAGAGTTCGTCCGCGCGAAGCGCTGGGAGGGCCACGGAATTCCACTGAACGCCTACGGGCCTGACCTCTCCATCGTGCCCGTCGGAGACGTCGACGGAGACGGTGTGATCGACGTGGCGTGGGGAAACTGCAGTGCCGAGGTCGGATGGCGCGCGCGTGGTGCGCTCTGGATTGTATTCCTCGAGCGTGATGGGTCGGTGCGGAGCAGCCGGGCCTTCAGTCCCCTGACCGTCGATGTCTTCGACCGCAGCGTTCACGAAGGACGTTTCGCGAGCAGCCTCTCTGCTGCTGGCGACGTCGACGGCGACTCGATCCCCGACTTGCTCGCGAGTTCCAGCTCGGGACTGTGGACGCTCTTGCTTGCGCGCGACGGCTCGGTGCGCACCGTGCGCCGACTGCTGAATCCCGCCGAGTTCGAGCCTGCGGATGCGCCTCGAAGGCGAAGTCAGGCTCTGCCGATGTGGGTCGGTTCGCCCCTCGCCTGTGCACCCGCGCAGCAGGGACAAGCCCCGCTCGTCTACGCCGGAACGTGGGTGCGCTCTGCCGAACGCGCAGGCGTCCTCGCACTCTCGCTTGACCCTGACGGCACGCTCCGCTTGCGCTGAGCGCGACTGCGGTGCGCGACACGCCGCGGGACGCTGCGGCGAGTTGGCAGGACTCCTGTGCGTCTGCGCCAACGGGATGGAACCCCGAAGCTCGCGAGTTTCCGTCGCCGCTTGAACCGCGGCCCGCGGGGCGGCGTTAGCTTGGGAGCGTGCGAGGCCTGCCTCGCGCCGCTTCCCGATGTTCCGTTGGCTCGTGCTCGTGTTCGCGTTGTTGCTCGGCGGTTCGGGCGTCTTCGGACGCTCGAGCGTGGGCTACACGCGCTACAAGCTTCACGAGCTCGTGCTCGGAGCGGACGCGATCGCGCTGGGCCGCATCGTCGCGCTCGACGAGCACAAGTTCGAGGTTGTGATCACGCGTCAGATCTCCGGGGTCACGCTCGCCGATCGCGTGGTGATGTACCGCTTCGTCAATTGGACCTGCGCGCGCCGTTGGGCTCCGTACGCGATCGACCAGGAGTTGGTGCTGTTCCTGAGGCGCTCCTACAACGGCAAGCATTGGCGCCGGTTGGGCGCGGGCTGCGAAGGAGAAATGCCGCTGCTGGGGAGCGAGGTCGGACTGTCCGGCTTCTTCGTGAACGACGTCCCACTGGAACAGGTCGCGATCGGAACGCGGGATGTCTCCCTGCAACGCGTGCCGCTCGCGGATCTCGAGGCTGGAATTCGCTTCCTGCGCGAGCATTTCGAGTACTCCGGGTGGACGCAGAAGGACGGGCCCTCCCTCGTGCCGCACGTGTCGATGGAGCGGATCGAGGAGTTTGCGAGAACCTCGACGCTCGCCGCGCAGCTCATCGAAGACGCGTTCGCGTCGGAAGCCTGGAAGGGCCCGGTGCCCGACGACGGCCCGCGGCTCGCGCAGGACGTGGCGCTGCGCATCCAGTTCCCCGTCGGTGAGACGAGCGAAGTCGAGCATCCTGTGGTTCTCGGCGACCTCGATGGCGACGGTGTTCCGGAAGCACTCGCGACGGTGAGCGATCCCAATTGCCTCGCGCTCGTCCGGCGCTCCCCCGAAGGCACGACGAGCTTCACTCCGATCCAGGTCGAGAACTTTGGCGCAATTTCGAGGTTCGGCGCGTGTGCGCCGCTTGGGGATCTGGATTCCGACGGCGAGCTCGACTTCGCGCTGAACGTCCGCGAGGTGGGCCTCGTGCTGCTGTCGCTCGGGAAGGACAGAACGACCGCGCGTTGGCGCGATCTCGCAGAACCGGCGACGGTGCGCGAGGCAGGCTTCAAGTCGTCCACCGTCACCTTTTCCGACGGGCTCGCCCCGCTCGGCGACCTCGACGGCGACGGCACGCTCGAACTGGCCGTGCTGGTGGAGCGCAAACCCGATGCCGACATTTTCTCGAGCTCGCTCGTGTTCGTGCTGTCGATCGACCGCATGGGCGCCGTGGTGCGCGCCTTGCGCTGGAACGACTCGACGCTGCCCGAGCGTGGTCCGCTGCGGCTGTCGCTCACGACCATCGGCGATGTCGATGGCGACGGCGTGACCGACGTGGCGCTCGGCGACAGCTACGGCGATCCCATCGACCGCCAGCGCGGCGCGCTTTGGATCGTGTTCCTCGCGCGCGATGGCTCCGCCCGCGAGAGCCGCAAGTTCGATCCACGCTCCTGCGGCCTCCGTCATCGCTTCATCGCCCGGGAACGGTTCGCCAAATGCCTCGCCCCGGCCGGCGACCTCGATGGCGACTCGATCCCCGACCTCTTCGCGAGCTCCGAGACCGGCCTGTGGACGCTGCTGCTCGCGCGCGACGGTTCCGTGCGCACGTTGCGGCGGCTCCTGAACCCGGAGCTCGTCGATCCGGCGCACGCCGACTCGAGCTTCGCCGCCCCCGCTCCGGTCAAGCTCGGCGACGCCCTCGCGAGCCTTCCCGCACGCCCCGGCCGGCCCGCGACCTTGATCTGCGGCGCCTTCCTCCGCTCCACGCGCCGCACCGGACTGCTCGCGTTCAGCTGCGGTCCCGACGGAACGTTGACGCTGCGCTGAATAGTCGCGGCGGAGCTGCGCCCCGCGGTCGGGCACGTTTCCGCGCGGATTCAAGCGGCTCAATCCGGTCTCGCGAGCGCCGCACACGCGCCGACTACTTGGATCCGGCATCTGGACTGCGCAGTCCCGTCGATGCCCCCGCTCTCGGACGCCACCTAGCCTTCGTCGGTCTGCTGATCGCCCTCGCGGCTTCGCCGTGCCTTCGCCCTCAGCCAAGCCAGATCGAGATCTCTTCATGCATCGTCCGACTCAAGCCACCCTTCGGCTTTCCGCAGCCCTCTTGGTGGGCACCGCCGCCTCCGCTCAGAGCGCCTTCCATCCCCCGATCGCCTACGCCACGGGCGCCAGCCCCCAGTGCGTCGTCTCGACCGACTTCGACGGCGACGGCGACCGCGACATCGCGATCACCGTCCGCAACCCCGCGCGCCTGAGCCTGCTGCGCAACCTCGGCGACGGCACGTTCGCGGCGCCGGAATTCACCGCGCTCGCGGCGAGCAGCGATCCGTCGGGCCTCGTGGCCCGCGACTTCAACGCGGACGGCCACCCCGACCTCGTCGTCGGCCTGCGTGGGCTCGACTCGATCCAGTACCTGCGCAACCTCGGCGACGGGCACTTCGCTTACGGCATCACGGTCGCCGTCGGCCACCTGCCGCACAGCCTGACCGCGGGCGACTTCGACCGCGATGGTGACGAGGACCTCGCCGTCACCAACGGTGGCGATGGCTCCGTCAGCATCGTCAAGAACCTCGGCAACGGCGTCTTCGCGTCGTTCCAGAGCCTGTTCGTCGGCCTCACCGCCCGCGGCATCGCCGTCGGCCGTTTCTCCGCCCCGGTGGGCGGTGCGCCGCTCGCTTCGCTCGACCTCGTCGTGGCCGTGCACGACCTGCGAAAGTTGACGTTCCTGCGCAACGCAGGCGACGGCAGCTTCAGCGTGGGATCTTCGATCGCGATGGGTTCGCCCACGTCGCCCGAGCGTCCCGAGGACGTGGCCGTGGCCGACTTCGACCTCGACGGTCGTGATGACGTCGTGGCGAGCCTCTCCGACACGACCGTGCAGGACGTCGGCCTGTTCCTCCAGACCGCTCCGGGCGTCTTCGCCCCGATCGACTACTTCCACTCGGGTGGCACGCACCCGGCCGGCATCGCGGTCGTGGACTTCGACCGCGACATGCTGGTCGACGTCGCCGTCGTCAACTCCCTCGACAACACGCTGGGCGTGCTGCGCAACGTCGGCGGCGGTCTCTTCGCGCCGGTGCAGACCTACGCGCTGCTCGGCCCCGTGTCCGAGTTCATCACGCTCGCCGACTTCGACGGCAACGCGTACTGCGACATCGTGGTCACCAACGGCCTCGGCAACAGCGCCTCGGTCCTGCTGAGCACGCTCGAGAACCCGCGCCCCTACTGCGTCGCGGCACCCAACTCGGCCGGCCCCGGTGCGCACATCGGCGCCACGGGCTCCGTCAGCGTCGCCGCGGACGACCTGATCCTGAACGTCACGGGTGCACCCGCGTCGGTCAACGGCCTGTTCTTCCTCAGCCAGACTTCGATCGAGTATCCGTTCTACGCCGGCAACCTGTGCCTCGGCATGCCGCGCGCGCGCCTGGGCCCCACGCTGGTCACCGACTCGCTCGGCAACGCCGCGCGCCCGCTCGGCATCCAGCAGCAGTGGTCGGCCGCGATGATCACCCCGGACTCGGTCTGGAACTTCCAGTTCTGGTACCGCGACCCGACCGGCCCGAACGGCTTCGCGAACTTCTCCGACGCGCTGCGCGTCGTGTTCTCGAACTGAACCGCGCCTCGCCAGGTGCCGACCGGGGACCCGCTCCCCGGGCCGAGCACCCGCTTCGTGGACGCTGTCCGCCCTTCGTGGCGGGCAGCGTCCTTCGCTGGGTGGATGCGGGAGCGCCGCCGCGGTGCCCAAGCTCGCTGCGCCCCGCGGAACGCCTGCAGCAAATTCCGACCGGTTTCCTGTCCAGCGGGGGCCCTGTGGCCTCCCTTCGGGGTGCGTTCCGGCAGGCCGAATGCGATTCGGTAGGCTGGAGCGGGTCCGCGGCCGGCGCGGAACCCGCCGGGTCACCGGCGCGTCAGGAATCCGGAGGACTCCCCCATGTTGCCCCTCGCCCGTCGCTCGTTCACCCTCGCCCGCGTCCGGCTGCCCCGCCCGGTGGCCGCGCGCTGGGTCGCTGCCGCACTGCTGTGCGCACCCGCGTCGGCGCAGGTGCAGTTCTCGATCGACTGGAAGAGCCAGAGCGTGTCCCGCCCGGACTCCTCGAGCGCGCCGCGGCCGATCACCGAAGGCGACGTGCTCGCGCCCGATCAGGCGCCGATCCTCGGCCCGCTCGCGGCGCCGGACGTCAAGGTGCTCGGCAGCGAGCTGTTCCTGCAGGGCTACTCGAACTGCGTCGGCCACCCCGGCGGCACGCCGTGCGCGATCGAGGTCGACGCGCTGTCGAGCGGCATGGACGCGGAATTCCGGCCCAACCCGCAGTTCCGCCGCCGCATCTGGTTCTCGGTCGACGAGTGGGCGAGCGGCCACCCCGCGACGCCGACCTCGCCGGTGCACGCCACGGTGTTCAACCAAGGCAACCCGACGCAGGGACCGGTGCCGACTCCGGGCGTGTTCGACGCGGCCGCCGACGTGTACGTCGACGTCAACCTGCCGCCCGGTCCCGTGGGCCCCAACTTCTCCCCGCGCAACAACAGCCTCGCGCTCGACGGCAACGGATTGCAGAGCGCCAACGGCTTCCGCGCGCCCGGACTCGGCCTGCTCGAGCCGCGCAACACCACGCTGCCCTTCCCGTATCCCGGCGACAACCTCGATGCGCTCGAGATCGGCACCGACCTGTCGACCGCGCCGATCGTGTTCTTCTCGCTCGATTCGAGCTTCGGCGACACGCTGGCAGGCGTCTCGAACACGGGCTCCGCGCTCGCCAACGGCTTCGTGGGCGGCGACGTGCTGCGCACCAACCTCGCCGGCACGGCGGTGCTGCGTTACGCGACCGCGAGCCAGCTCGGCCTCGACCGTTTCGGCGTCGACACCGACGACCTCGACGCGCTCGTGCTCGCGGACAACGGCGACGGCGTGTACCAACGCTCGCAGGCGCCCTACGACTGGCTCACGGGCACGAAGGACATGCTCGTGTTCTCGGTGCGCCGCGGCTCGGCGGTCATCAACCAGCTCGACAGCATCTTCGGCGTCCCGATCCAGCCCGGCGACCTGCTCGTGCCGCCCGTCGCCGGCGGCCTTTCGCAGAACCCCGGCATCTTCATCGCGGCGGAAGCGCTCGGCCTGCGCACCGAGCGCGGCTCCGCCAACGACGTGGGCGACGACCTCGACGCGGTCGACGTGACCGAGGAGCCCTGCAACGGCGACGAGCTGTGCTTCGACTGCAACGAGAACGGCGTCGACGACTCGGTCGACATCGCCAACGGCGGCAGCCAGGACGCGAACCTGAACGGCATCCCCGACGAGTGCGAGGACAAGGTCGTCGAGCACTGCAAGTGCACGAGCGGCTCGAGCGCGACCTGCACCAACGCGGACGCCAACGCGGGCTGCGCCAACTCGACCGGCCAGGGCGGCAAGCTCGAGTCGAACATCAACTCCGGCGGCTCGGTGAGCCTCGCGCTCGACAACCTCGTGCTGACCTCGTCTCAGCTGCCGACCTTCGTCAGCGGCCTGACCTTCATGGGCACGAGCTCGCGCCCGCCGGCGACCTTCTACGACGGCCTGCGCTGCATCAACCTGCCGGTCCTGCGCTACGGCACGCAGAGCTCGGGCGCGTCGGGCAGCTTCGCCCTCGGCCCGGGGATCGCGGCCACGGCGGCCCTGCGCTTCGGCCCCTCCGGGACGATCACCCCCGGCTCCACCTGGCACTTCCAGACCTGGTACCGCGACCCGACCGGCCCATGTGGAACAAATTCCAACGTGACCAACGCCGTCAAGGTCACGTTCGTGCCCTGATTCGTCCCCAAGACGCGCGTCTGGGGTAGGTTTCAAGTCTGCGGGGGGAACCTCTCGAAGTTCCCGCCGTCCAAGCGGGGCCCCGCGGCCCCGTTCGGGTTGACCGTGGCCACGGGCAGCCCCCCCTACTCCATGACGCGACACCTTGCCCTGCCCATCGCCGCCTGCGTGGCGTTCGCCCTCCCCGTCTCTGCCCAGCAGTTCCAGCACCAAGTCGGCCTGATCCCCGGCACCGCGCGCTGGACCGAAGGTGTACGTGCTGCTCATCAACCAGTTCATCCCGACCGGCACGCTGTCGTTCACCGACGAGAGCGTGGCGCGGCTGGGCACGCGGCTCTCGAACGCGAAGGCGGTCATCACCGGCGACGTCAACGGCGACGGCTGGATCGACGCGGTCGTGTGCAACGCGTGGGACACCGACGTCCCGTTCCTCTACATCAACCAGGGTGCCGCGAACCCCGGGTTCTTCTCGATGGAGAGCGCGACCCGCGGCCTGACGACGTTGCTGAGCTCCGGCGGCGGCCAGTTCGGCGACCTCGACGACGACGGTGACCTCGACCTCGTGCTCAACGACGCGTACCTCGGCACGGCCAACCGGCGCCCGCGCGTCTACTTCAACGACGGGGTGGGCAACTTCACGTTCAACGCGGCGGCGATGTCGGCGGCGCCCACCAAGGGCTCGCAGATGGACACGCAGCTCGTCGACATCGACGGCGACTGGGACCTCGACTTCGTCGGCCTGTGCCGCGCGGCGAACGGCGGCACGAACCACTATCTGCTGCTCAACAACGGCGCCGGCACATTCGCGACGACGGCGGTGACGATCCCGTCGAACTCCGCCTCGACCTACGAGGGCGAGGTCGGCGACCTCGACGGCGACAACGACATCGACCTGTTCCTCGTGAGCTCGAGCTCCTTCGCCGAGGGCGCGATCCGCAACAACCTCGCGCCGTCGGGCACGCTCTCGTTCACCGCGCTCGCCGCCACCACCGACAACAACGACGACAACGAGATCTGCCTGCTCGACTACGACGTCGACGGCGACTACGACGCGGTGGTCGGCTCGCTCTCGAACACGCGCGAGGTGATCTGGATCAACAACGGCGCCTCGGTCTTCACCAACGCGGGTGCGGGCGTGATCACGGCGGTGTCGGACCCGACGCTCGACGCCACGGTCGGCGACCTCGACAACGACGGGCGCTACGAGATCATCACGGCGCAGGGCGAGAGCGCGCCAGCGGCCTGGGCCAACAAGGTCTACAAGAACACCGGAGCGGTCGACACGCTCAAGCCGATCGTCACGGCCGTCAACGCGCCGACGACCGCGCCCAAGACCGGGCCGTGGAAGCTTCGCGCGAAGACCAAGGACCAGGTGCTCGACGACGGCGTCGACTACCTCAAGGCGACCGCGCACTACGTCGTGCGCACGTCGGCGCCGGTCCTGCACGATGTCGCGATCTCCTCGGGCGGCCTGTCCGCGCCGGCGGTCACGATGGCGGCGGGCGACGCGCTCTACTTCACGAACAACCTCGGGGCTGCGCAGGTGGTGCAGCTCACGACGGCGCCGCGCGATGCGAGCGTGGTCGTGCCCGCGGGGCAGACGGCGCGCCTGCACGTCGTGCAGCCCGGAACGTACGCGTACTCGGTGTCGCCGGGTGGTTTCGTGGGCTCGGTGACGGTCACGGGCACCGATTCGGTGGCCACGGGCCTGCACGCGGGCGTGCAGATGCAGCGTTTCTCGCTGAGCGACACCGCCGCGGGCACCGGGCGGGCGATCGTGTACGAGCTGCACGTCACCGACGCCGCCGGCAACACGCGTGTCACCAACGCCACGCGGATCGAGCTCGTCGACTGCGGCGTCGCGACCTACTGCACGGCGCGGATCAACAGCTCCGGCTGCACGCCCTCGATCGCGACCAGCGGCACCGCGAGCCTGACCGCCGGCTCGGGCTTCACCGTCAGCGTGAGCCAGGTCCTCAACCAGAAGTCGGGCCTGCTCTTCTACAGCCTCACGGGTGCCGCCGCGCAGCCCTTCGAGGGTGGCTTCATGTGCGTCGCCGCGCCGCGCTTCCGCACGCCGGTGACGAGCTCGGGTGGCTCGACCACGGGCATCGACTGCTCGGGCGTGCTCTCGCTCGACTTCAACACCTACATCTCCAACACCCCCGGCCGCTTCGCCTTCGGCGACACCGTCTGGGCCCAGTTCTGGAGCCGCGACCCCGCCGCCACGTTCCAGACCAACCTCTCGAACGCCGTGCGCTTCGGGTTGTGCCAGTAGCCGGCGCGCGCGCGGCACGCTTGGGCATCGGCTAGCATCCACGGCGTCGCAGGGCGCCATGGATGCGAAGCTCACGAAGATCCTCTTCACGCTCGGGCCGGAGGCCTTGATTGGGGGCACGGAAACGATGTGGGCCGAGGACTTGGGCGGGGGTCGCTACCTGCTGCGAAACTCGCCGTTCTACGCGTTCGGCGTGAGCTTCGAAGACATCGTGCGCGGCGAGTTCTCGGAGGGTTTCATCGAGTTCAGGGAAGTGCTGGAACGCAGCGGGCACTCCACGTTCCGCCTGTTCCTGCTCAACCGCAGGAAGCTCGATGCGCCCGACTTCGTGCAGGCTTGGGCTCGCCTGCAGGCACTCGGCTGCTCCTTCGAGCAAGGAGTCGTGCTCTCCGTCGACGTGCCGCCGACCACGGACATCGAAGCCGTCTGGCGCTTGCTCTCGGAGGGAGAGTCCGCGGGAATCTGGGAGTTCGACGAAGGCCACTGCGATCGCCGGCTTGGCTGATCAGGCGAGCGCCACGGCTGTGGCGCCGTTGCTCACAACTCGACGCGGTATCGGGGAACGAACGGGCGGTCGAGCACTTTTGCGTCGCCGATCTCCGCAAGCCTGTACGCCTTGAGAGTGTGCGTTGGGTGTCCGTTGCGCTCGCTCTCGTAGGCGTAGAGCAGCAGGTTCCCGGTTCCAGCGAGTCGAAGCGAGTACGGCTCCACCGTTCGGGCGATGCCCTTGTAAACGATGATCGCGCACAGGCGGTTTCTGGCCGCGTAACGGAGCAGGTCCAGTGGTGCGCCTGGGCGAGCCGATGCACCGAGGCTCGCCAAGTTGGGGAAGCGATCGCGCCGCACGGGTTGTTCGGATGGTGCCGTCGGAATCGCGGGCAGTTCTTCCCGCGTGAGCGCCGGTTCCAGCCACCAGGCCAGTGCGCCACGGAGCTCATCGAAGAAGGTTTCGACCGGCGGCAGGTGCGGGAGCTGGTGACGCAGCTGCTGATTCCACGCTGCCGCGAGCGCGTCCCGGTCGACGTGACTGAGGATCAGTTCGACGGTCGGAGGATCCAGCTCCTTGAACGCAAACTTCCGCCGCGCGATGTCGGCGGCCTTGTCAGCGCTGATGGCGTCCTTGAACTCCCGGTTCAGGTGGACGACGTCATACACATCGCGCGCGCGTCTTCTCCGCCAGGATCTCGTTGAGGGAGTAGCAGCGAACGCGCGGAGGCGGCTGGGGTGAATCGTCGTAGGGGTGGAAAACCTCCCGCAGCTCGGGCTCATCCGCCAGCAGCTCGTCCTGCGTGAGATCGAACTTGACACGCTGGAGCGAATGCCGCGCCAGGCCCAACGGGCCCACGTAAGTCAGCTTGGCCTGAAAGGAGTCATGCCCCCGGGGATTGGTGTATCTCTCGACGCTGATGCGCTCGCGCGGGAACTGCAGGCCGACTTCCGGCTCGAGTCGCGCGGCGATCTCGCCGAGCCAAGTTCGGATCGACTCCTCCGTGAGCGACACATCTCTCGGAACCGTGAAGTCGAGGTCCTCGGAGAACCGGTAGGTCTCGAAGAAGCACTTCTTGAGGCACGTGCCACCCTTGAACGTCCATCGAGAGAGGACGCTGTGTCGCGAAACGCCGATCAAGAGCCACCCCAGCGCGTAGTCCTTCTCGATGGTGGTCGGCTGCAAGCCGAAGCGCTCGGCGAAATCGAGGATCTGTTGCTTGGGGATCATGAAGCGGGCACTGGCAGGTTGAGCTTCAGGTTCCAGCGGCTGACGATGCGTCCGGAGTTCCCACCGGCCGGATCGAATCGGCTGACGCCGGAGGTCATGTGGCTGCGGCACTCCTCGAGCCACGCAGCATCGGCGACTCCGCAGAGTTCGGCCGAGAACCCCAGACGCTTGAACACGGTGCCGCGAGCGAGACGCTTGGCGTAGGCCAGGAGCTTGGCGGGATCGCGATGCGGACTGCTCCAGTACGCACGGGTGATGTCGAGGGTCTGCCTGCCACCACCACCGAGCTCGGGTGCATCCAGGATGTCGATCAGGAGGCGGTGCGGGTCCGCGATCTCGACCGCCTGGCTGCCGAACCAGAGCTTGGTGGTGCCAAAGATCCGGTCCGGCGGTGTGAACTTCGTTCGAAACCGAATGCCCGCGAATTCCTGAGTGCCACGACGCTGGGGGCGCCCCGTCACGACGCACACATCGTTGAAGATCTGCTCCGTCAGGTCCCAGTGCTCGGCGGCCGACCAGCCGGAGACGTAGCACGGCTCGAACAGCCGCATCGCGAGTGGCCAGGCCGATTCCACGGGAGGATGGGGCGTGCGCGACTGCAGCGGAACGAGCGTGTACAGGCCTCGCTTGAGGCGCTGAAGCCAGCCCTTGCGATGCAGGCGAGCGAGGAGCTGGTTGGCTGCGCGGCGCGACATCGGTTGTGCACGGAGCACACTGTCGGCGCTCACCGCGGCAGCCTCGCTGGCCATCAGGGCGCCGACGATCCGCCGCTCCGGCGCGCTCAACCCAGCCATCCGCGGCTCCGGTGATGTATATCCTGACTGCATGAGGCTCCACAAACTGTAGCTAACGGATGTCGGAATATATCCGCCTTCCCCATGAATCCAACCGTGGGGCCCCCCAGCCGCGCCTCGAGGACCCACCGGAAGTTCCGACGCGGACGTACCCGCGACGTTGGCCACGAAGCGTGTCCTCTCCTGCCTCTAGCGCCGGAGGATCGGACCCCGCTAGCGGATCCGGGACCACGTGCGCGGAACCACCAACCGGGGTCAGGCGCGAGTGAGCCAGCCGTGGCGGTCGGGCTTGGTGCCGGTGGCGATGGCGCGGAATTCGGCCTGCAGCATCGCGGTGATCGGGCCGCGGGAGCCGGAGCCGACGGGCTTGCGGTCGATCGAGCGGACGGGCGTGATCTCGGCGGCGGTGCCGCACAGGAAGAGCTCGTCGGCGCAGTAGAGCAGCTCGCGCGGCATCACCATCTCGCGCACCTCGAGGCCGGCGTCGCGGGCGAGCTGGATCACGCTCGCGCGCGTGATGCCTTGGAGGATCGACGAGCCCAGGCTCGGCGTGAGCAGCGTGCGGCCCTCGACGACGAAGACGTTGGCGCCGCTGCCTTCGCTGACGTGGCCGTTGAGGTCGAGCGCGAGGCCGTCGGTGAAGCCGTTGGCCTTGGCCTCGAGCATCACGAGCTGCGAGTTGAGGTAGTTCGCGGCGCTCTTCGCCATCGCGGGCAGCGTGTCGGGCGCCATGCGGCGCCAGCTCGAGATGCCGATGTCGATGCCCTTCTCGGCGGCCTCGACGCCGAAGTGCGAGCCGTGCTCGATCACGATCACGGCGGTGTCGACGGGGCAGTGCGTCGGGTCGACGCCGAGCTGGCCGTAGCCGCGGTACGTGAGCGGCCGGATGTAGCACGAGCGGTAGCCGTTGGCGCGCACGGTGGCGAGCACGGCCTCGCACAGCTGCTCTTCCGTCAGCGCGAGCGGCAGGTTGACGATGCGGCAGGACTGCACCATGCGGTGCATGTGCTCGCGCAGGCGGAACACCGCGCAGCCGTCGCCGTTGGGGTAACCGCGCAGGCCCTCGAACACGCTGGAGGCGTAGTGGAGCGCGTGCGTCGCGACGTGCACCGTCGCCTCGGACCACGGAACGAGCTTGCCGTTCCACCAGATCGAACCCTGACCGACGAGCTTCATGTGGGCACCTGCGAGGGAGGATAGACTCTCGCGGCATGAACATCCAAGACGCGCCGCATGGCATCAACGTGGTGGTCGAGACGGGCTCCGGACGCGTGTACATCGGTCGCTTCGACAGCGCCAACGGCTTCACGGCGCTGCTGCACGACTGCGACGTGCGCGAGCTGCCCGACGCGGCCGCGCGCGAGCAGCACATCCGCGAGACGGCGACCTACGGCATCGACGTGAAGGAACGCGACGTGCAGGTCGACATCCTCGGCGTGAGCCGCGTACGCCTTCTGCGCGACATCACCAAGCTCTAGGGCGCATGCGACACCGAGCGCGAGCTCTCTCTTCGGCGGTCGAGGCCGAAACGAAGGCGAGGCCGGCGTGAGCGGCTCGAGCGCCAACCGAAACGCTCTCGCTCGCTGGGCGCTCGTCGCCCTGACGCTGTGGACGCTGCTGGTGCGGCTGTACGGCGTCGACTTCGGCGTGCCGTGCCTCAAGGAGGCCGACACGTTCATCGCCGACCACGTGCGCATGCTGCGCGAGGGCAAGCAGGGGGACCAGCTCTTCGACCGCGCGCTCAGTGCCTGCCAGTATCCGTCGCTGCTCGCGACGCTCGCGGAGCCGCTCTCTGACGCGACGCTGGAGCCGCCGCCGGAGCCGGTGACGCTGAAGGAGCATCTCGCGGCCGCCGCCCGCGTGTGGGTCGACCTTCGCACGCTCGTCGCGGTGCTGTCCGTGCTCGTCGTGCCCGGCACGTTCTTCATCGCGCGTCGCTTCGCGAGCGAGCGCTGGGCGCTGTTCGCCGCCGCGCTCGTGTCCTTCAGCCTGCTGCACGTGATGTTCTCGCAGGAGGCGCGCGCCCACGGCGCCGTCGTCGGCTTCTCGGCCTGCGCGGTCGCCTGCGCGCTCTGGCTGCGGCGGACTCCGAGCACGCTCGCCTACGTCGCGACGGCGATTTTCGCCGCGTTCGCGGTCGGCACGCTCCACAACGGCCTCGCGGTGCTCGCGCCGATCGGTGTCGCGCAGCTCGCGCGCCGCGACCGCCGCTGGTGGGACCTGCGGATGCTCGTCGTGCTCGCGCTCGCCGCCGCGTCGTTCCGCACGTTCTACTGGTACTACTTCGACGAGGCCGCGCAGAAGGCGATGGCCGGCGACGACGCGACGCAGGGCGTGCTGCGCGACCTGCCCTTCGACGGCACGGGTTTCCTGCGGCTCGCGCGCACGATCTGGTACTACGAGCCGGCGCTCACGCTGCTCGTCGCGGTCGCCTGCGGCACTTGGCTCGCGCGCAAGCGCTTGCCGACCGGCGAGGCCAACGTCGAGACCGGCGACGCGCTGGTCGTGCTCTCCTACGTCGTGCCGTACCTGCTGCTCGCGGGCCTTTTCAACCAGACGTACGAGCGTTTCCTGCTGTCGCTGCTGCCGTTCCTCGCGACTTTCGCGGCCTGGGCGCTCGAGCGCCTGTCGTTGCGCGCGCGCGCCGTCGCACCTGCGGCGCTCCTGCTGCTCGCGCTGCCGCTCGCGGCCTCGACCAAGCTCTCGTGGATGCGTGGGCAGGGTTCGACGCTCGACGACGCGGCGCAGTGGATCACCGAGCACGCTCCGCAGCCGGAAGCGACGCCGTTCTACGTGCTGCCGCCGCTCGACTTCCCGCTGATGCGCACGACGGAGAGCCTGCGCCATCCCGAGGGCCGCGCCGGGTTCTTCAGCCCGTGGTCGCGCTACCAGAACAAGCTGGCCGACGAGCGCCGCGTCGCACCGCTCTACCGCCTGTACTGGATCTCGGGCAAGCCCGAGTTCGGTGCGCTGGAGAGCGACGAGGAAGCCGACGCGTTCTTGCGCTCGCACGGGCCGGGGTTCTACGTGTCCTACGGCGTCGCGATCCAGCAGAGCCCCGAGCGCGCGATGCTCGTCGCCTCGATGCGGCGAGTTGGAACTCGCGTCGCGCGCTTCTCGCCCGACGGCGATCCGGAGTTCACCAACCACCAGCTCTGGGACCAGGATGTCGAGGCCGATGGCTGGCCGCACGTCACGTGGCGCGTGCTGCGCGCGCGCACGGTCGGGCCGGTGATCGAGGTGTTCGAGCTGCGCTGACGCGCGTCCGGCGAGGCGCCCTCGCCGGTTTTTCCCGCGCCTTTCCCGCACCGGCACCCGCCGGCCCGCTCGGACCTATACTCCAGCGGCTCCAACCCTTGGGAGAACCTTCATGAACGCCCGCATCCGCCCCTCGTTCGCTCTCGTGGTGCTGCTCGCGCTCCTGTCCGCCTTCGTCGGCCTCGCCGCGCTGCAGGCGCGCCCGAAGATCCCGCCGCCGACGTTCGAGCGCGAGACCGAAGCCGATGCCACCGGCCAGAAGCAGTGGAAGAAGTTCGACGTCGACTGCCCCGAGTGCAAGGGGACGAAGACGGGCACCTGCCTGCACTGCGACAAGAGCGAGGTGCCGATCTGCAACGAGTGCAACATGACCAAGCGCGCGCCGTGCCGCGTGTGCTCGGGCAAGGCCAAACTCGCCGACCCGCTGGTCGAGCTCAACTGCCCCTACTGCTGGGGCAGCTCGTGGTCGGTGTGCGGCATGTGCAACTCGTTCGGGTTCATGAACATCGACTCGAACAAGCTCAATTGCGCCGCCTGCAAGGAGAAGGGCCTGCTCAAGTGCCAGGCCTGCAACGGCACGCGCCGCGTCGAGACGATGAAGTTCGCCAAGAAGCCGGTCGGCGAGGCGAGCGTGAAGGACCTCAAGGCGGGTGTCGAGAAGCTCAAGGCCGTGATGGCCGAGCTCGAGAAGTGGGAGCCCGATCCCAACCCGTCGAAGAGCGCCAAGAGCCTCGAGAAGCTGCTCAGCCCGCTCGCGAAGGACGTCAAGGTGATCGAGCCGGCGCTCGCGGGCCTCGAGGAGATCATCAAGGGCATCAAGATCAACGGCGCGAGCCTCTCGGGCTACGAGGACCGCCTCATCCACCAGTACCTGCTGTTCAAGGACCGCACGGTCTTCCTGTTGCAGCACCAGCTTCGCGCCGCCGAGCAGTCGCTCGCGCGCGCCGAAGCGAACGAAACGAAGTGAACGGCCTGTACCCACGCACGATGACGTCCCCCATTCGCCTGTCGCGGTGCCTTGCGCCGTTCGCCCTCTCCCTCCTCTCGCTCGCGGCCGCCGCGCAGGACTCGCTCGCGAACGAGGTCGACCTCGCCGCGAAGGCGCTCGCGCACGTTTCCGTGCTGTTCCACGCGCGCAATGACGTGGTGCGTGTCGAGCGGCCCTCGTCGGGCTTCGTGATCTCGGCCGATGGCCTGCTCGTGACCAACGAGCACCTCGTCGACGAGATCCCGGTCGGCGGCGGCGCTCCGGGTGCGGAGTACTGGCTGCAGGTCACGCTCTCCGACGGTCGCCCGCGCGGCGCCACGCTGCTCGCGCGCGACGAGCGGCTCGACCTCGCGCTGCTGCGCGTCGAGACGGCGGCGAACGAGCAGCTCGCGGCGCTCGAGCTCGGTCCCGACGCAACACCGGCGCCGGGCGTCGAAGGCTTCACGGTCGGTCGCCCGCGCGGAGGACAGTTCTTCGCGCTCGCCGGCGTGCTCTCGATGCCGTGCGGACCCGCGAACCTGCGCAATGCGCTCGTCGAGCCGGGCGAAGTGTTCGTCACCGACCTCGCCAAGCTCGACGACGTCAACGGCGGCCCGTTCGTCGCGCGCAATGGCCGCGTGCTCGGCATCGTCAACACCGTGCAGCGCACGCCGCACGACCCGCGCGCGAAGGAAGACGAGGCGAAGGATCCGCTGCAGTACGTGCTCGTGACGAGCGCGACCTCGATCCGCTCGGCGTTCCGCGAGCAGGTGGGCCGGAAGACCGCCGAAGGCGCGGGGCTCGGGTCGCAGGACATCACGGCCAAGGTCGCGTTGAAGGCCGGGCCGTCGATCGTGAGCGTTTGGGTCGGCAAGGAAGAGGAGCGCCAGGTGCGCGCGGCGCCGTCGGATCCGACCGCGGAAGCGCCGGGGAAGCGGCTGGGCAGCGGCGTCATCATCGACGCGAGCGGCCTCGTGCTGACCTCGTCGGACTTCGTCGGCGCGGAGAAGGAAGTGCTCGTGCGCCTGCTCGATGGGCGCGATTTCCGCGGTGAAGTGCTGAAGTCCGCGCCGGGCACGCGCGTCGCGCTCGTGCAGCTCGCGCTGCCGGCGGGCATGAAGCTCCCGGCGCTCGAGCTCGGCAGCTCGGATGCCGCGCTCGCC
>JAPLOE010000187.1 GCA_026692705.1 Planctomycetota bacterium | reverse complement strand
CGTGCCCGCGAGCTGCGCCACCGTCGCCGAAGGACGTGTCGCGATGCCACCGGCAGCGGACAACGCGGTGGCGAGGCGCTGTTCGACTTGGCTGCGCTCGAGTGCGGCCGCGCGGTAGTTGTCACGTTCTCCGGCCTCCGCGAGCGACTCGAGGCGTGCGGAGAGGGTGCGGAGCTCGGCTCGCAAGCGCTGGACCTGAAGATCGGAGGAGCTGGCGCGCTCGAGGTCGCGCTGGTTGCGCGCGGCGATCCAGGCGGTGCTGCGGGCGCGCTCGACGAGCTCGAAACCGAGCCCGGCATCCTGCGGCTCGCGGCAGCGCGACAGCCACATGTCGATCAGTGAGGCGAAACGCGTGCCCCGCGATTCGCTCTCGCGCGGAGAGACCAGCAGGATCGGTTCCGCGAGCTGCACCGCGATCTTCGGCCCGAGCTCGCGCAGCAACTTCCGGGCTCCCTCGGCGTCGTGCCCCTCCATCGCGCAGGCCTGATTCGCGCGCAGGAACAGCAGGTCCATGCGGTTGTCGGTCGGGCGCGCGCTCCAGCGACGATGGACGTCCTCGAACAGCTCGGCGGCCTCGCGCTCGCGCCCAGCCTGCGCCCAGGCTCCGGCGAGCCACGCCTCGACGTGCAGCAGGTCGATGCTGTCCTTGGCGAACTGCTCTCGTGCGCCTTCGACGACGAGCTCGAGCTCGGCCAGACCCTCCTGGAGCTGTCCGGCGTCGATGCGGTGTCGCGCGAGCTGGCTGCGAGCCTCGAAGGTCAGCGGGTGCACGGCGCCTTGCAGGCGCTCGCGTTGCTCGACGAGCCCCCGGTCGATCTCGAGCGCTTCGGCCTGCCTTCCAAGGCGGAACATAAGCTGGCTGCGCAACCGCAGCGTCGTCATCAGCATCGGATCGTCCGCCCCCGTGCGCGCGAGCATGCCCGCCTGTGCAGCGTCGAGGTACAGGCTCGCGGCCTCGAGGTCGCCGATCGAAATCAGCGCGATGCCGAGGTTGAGGCGCGTGCGGTCGAGCGAGACGTGGCCCGCGGGATACTTGCCTTCCTTCGCGGTGAGCACGCGCGCGAGCAGCAGGCGCGCGCCCTCCATGTCGCCGGTCTTGCGCAGCGAGAGCGCGAGGTTCTCGCGTGCGATCCACAGGTCGTTGGAGTCCTCGGGACGGTTCGCCGAGAGCACGTCGTGCACCTGCTCGCGCAGCTCGCGCGCGGTCTCGAAGTCACCGAGGGCGTCGATGGCGTTGGCGAGGTTGGCGCGCGCCCACTGGATCTGCGGCGCACGTTCGCCGTATTTCTTCGAGAGCAGCTCGACGACCGGCCGGAGCAGCTCCGCCGCGCCCGCGAAGTCGCCCTTGCGGAAGCGCGCGATCGACAGGTTCGAGCGCGAATCGCCGACACGCTCGTCGTCGGGCTCGTACAGCGCCAACGCGATCTCCAGCGCCGCCTCGAGGTGGCGCTGGCTTGCGTCGAGGTCGACCACGGCGAGATTGGCGGTGCCGAGCTGCTCGTGCAGTGCGAGCACGTACTCGTGCTTGTCGCCCAGTTCCGACAGCGCGAACGCGAGGCAGGGCTCGAGCGCCCGCACGGCGAGCTTCTCCGCGCGCTGCTCGAGCGCCAGCGTCGCCAGTCCCTGCAATTCACGGTGCAACTTCGCGCTGCGAGCCCGCCCGGGACAGGCGAGCGCCTTCTCGAGCGCGCTCTCCAAGCGGCGCAAGGCCGCGTCGCGTTCCTTCGCACCGGCCTCCTGGCGCGCGAGCGCGACCTCGGAGCGCAGCTCTGCCGCCGCAGCGTTCGTCGCGTCGTCCTCGACGGCCTGCGAGGCGCGCGGCGCCGTGCTCGACGGCTCCTGCGGCACTCCATGGAACGCCACGAGGCTCGCCAGGAATCCAATCACGAAGTGCATGCGTCCGTCGCTCCGCCCGTCGAGGGCGCGGAGAGGCTAGCGCGCGGCCGCGAAAGCCATCAAACCCATCGCTGAAAGCGCTGGATTTCGGCCGAAACGGCGCTCATTCCGGCTGGTCGTACTCGATCTCGACGAAATCGAGCTCGTCCCCGCCGGTCACGTGCAAGGTCGCGTCACAGGACGGGCACAGGCGCATCCACGACCCGGGCTGGCGATCGGGGACCGGGCCGCAGGTGGGACAGGTCTGCACGCACGGGCAGTAGTCGACCTCGAGCCGTGGAGCCGGCGTTCCGAGTTCGGTGCCGATCTCGCGCCACGCGAGCTCGAGCAGGCTCGGCTCGACCGACGCAAGCTCGCCGACGGCGATGCGCACGAGGCGCGGGTGAAGACCCGGATGGGCGTCGACGTCGACGCGGGCGATGTCGAGCAACGACAGGGCGAGACTCATCTCGTGCATGGTTGGGCACTCCGTTCGTGGACTGTGGCACGAAGTTCGACGGCGGGGAGGCCGCCACGAGGGTAGCGCGTCGGCGCGAATGTGCGTAGGGAACGAGAGTCGCCTTCGAGCGCTACGCGGCAAGTACGAAATGGGGGCTACGCAAGTGCGCAGCTTGCCCACGACGGCATTTCCATTCCTGATCGATAGGTTCCATGTAGGACCTCAGTTCGGCGCGAAGGCGCCTTCGCACCGGCTGCGGCAGGGAGACTGCGGGCACGAACAACGTGCACGAAGGAGTGCGAGCCGTGATGCGTCGACGCGAGACGATTCAACAGGCCCTCGATCGGTCCGGCACGAACCGACGTGATTTCCTCTCCTTCTGCGGTGCGCTGATGGTGGCCGCACCGGCCGGGCTGGCGCTGACCAGCGGCAGCGTGGAGGCCATGGCCAGCCGGCTCGGCGCCGCGCGGCGGCCGAGCGTGATCTGGCTGCACTTCCAGGACTGCACGGGCTGCTCGGAGACGCTGCTGCGCACCTCGCAGCCCGATCTCGAGAAGCTGCTCTTCGACGTCATCTCGCTCGACTACCACGAGACGCTGATGGTCGCGAGTGGGCACCAGGCCGAGGCCGCGCTCGCCGACGCGATGCGCGAGAACGAGGGGCAGTACGTGCTCGTGGTCGAAGGTTCCATTCCGACCAAGGATCAGGGCCAGTACATGAAGCTCGCGGGCAAGCCCGCGCTGCAGGTGCTCGCGGAAGTCGGCGCGAAGGCCGCCGCGGTCATCGCCATCGGCTCGTGCGCCTCCTGGGGCGGCATTCCGTCGAGTGGTCCGAATCCGACCGGCGCCGTTGGCGTCGACTCGCTCCTCAAGGACAAGGCGATCGTCAACATCCCCGGTTGCCCGCCGAATCCCTACGTGTTCCTCGCGGTCGTGCTGCAGTACGCGACCTCCGGCACGCTGCCCGCGCTCGATGGCGAGCGCCGACCGATGTTCGCGTTCGACCGCCTGATCCATGACCATTGCCCGCGCCGCGCGCACTTCGACGCGGGTCGCTTCGCGCGCGAGTTCGGCGACGACGGCCATCGCAAGGGCTGGTGCCTGTACGCGCTGGGCTGCAAGGGTCCTTCGACGCACGCGGCCTGCTCGACGCGCCACTTCAACGACGTGGTCGACTGCTGGCCGATCGGCATCGGCGCCCCGTGCGTCGGCTGCACCGAGCGCAACGTCGCCTTCAAGGTCCCGATCTTCCAGACGACGCCGATCCACGGCGCGGTTCCGCCCGCGAGTTACCCGCCGGTCGACGGCGGCTCGGGCCAGATCGATCCGATCGCGACGGGCCTCGTGGGGCTCGGACTCGGTGCGCTCGCCGGCGGCACGTACGTGGCCGCGAAGCGCTTCTCGAGGCAGCGCGATGACGAGCGCGTTCCCGACGGCAAGTCCGACAAGGACGGTCCTGCGCCGGAGGGAGCGAAGCGATGAAGCTCACCCGGCGAGACGCGCTGCGCAGCGCGCTCGGGCTGGGAACCGGTGCGGCCGTGGCGCTCGGCGCCCAGGTCGCGACGGCGAGCTCGAGTGAATCCAAGCCCGCGGCCGAAGCGCCGGTCGGGCTGCTCTACGACGCCACACGCTGCATCGGCTGCAAGGCCTGCGTCATCAACTGCCAGCAGGCCAACGGGCTCGAGGCCGACACGGGGCAGTCCGGCGGGCTGCACCTGATGCCGACGGACCTGAGCTGCAAGACGAAGAACATCATCAAGCTCTACCAGTCGCCCGACAGCGAAGAGCACTCGTTCGTCAAGCGCCAGTGCATGCACTGCGCGGAACCGGCCTGCGCCTCGGGCTGCCCGTTCCACGCGCTCGAGAAGGATCCGGTGACGGGCATCGTCGGCTGGGACGGCGCAAAGTGCATCGGTTGCCGTTACTGCGAAATCGTGTGCCCGTTCGAGATCCCCAAGTTCGAGTGGGACAAGTTCAATCCGAAGGTCGTCAAGTGCGAGCTGTGCCGCCACCTGCTCAAGGACGGCAAGGAACAGCCCGCGTGCACGGCCTGCTGCCCGACCCACGCGGTGATCTTCGGTCGACGCGAGGACCTGCTCGCCGACGCGCACGGCCGCATCGAAGCGAACCCGGGCAAGTACTTCGAGGAGCGCGTGTACGGCGAGCACGAGGCGGGTGGCACGCAGGTGCTGTACCTGTCCGCCGTGTCGTTCCAGAAGCTCGGGCTGCCCAAGCTCGAGACGCAGTCGCTGCCGGAGTACGCGAACCGCTACCACCGGCTGCTCTACCAGTGGATGGCGCTGCCGGCGGCGGTGT
This sequence comes from Planctomycetota bacterium, assembly GCA_026692705.1. Classification (GTDB taxonomy): domain Bacteria; phylum Planctomycetota; class UBA1135; order UBA1135; genus F1-120-MAGs118. The sequence goes on along the minus strand of JAPLOE010000187.1, from coordinate 1,107 downwards.
ACGTCGGCATGGCGGCGGTGATCCAGCGCCGCTTCAAGAAGCACGACGAGGAAGCGCAGGCGATCGAGGAGGCCGGGGGCCCGAGGGACCAGCTATGAGCACGTCGTCGCACGTTTCGCGCCTCCCGCACGGGGCCACGTCGCAAGCGCAGCGCCCCACGGGGCCGGCACAGTCATCCCACGGCGAGGGCGTCCACCTCTGGCAACGTGGCGTGCCCGTCAAGGCGAAGCTCTGGACTCCGGCGTCGGTCGCTCTCGCGATCGTGGCGGCGATCGGGCTTGCGATCGCGGGCTACCGCTTGTTCGGCAACCTGCGCGCCGTGTCGGGCATGACCGACATGTACGCGTGGGGCGTGTGGAAGACGTTCAACGTCATGACGCTGACGGCGCTCGGCACGAGCGGCCTGTCGGTCGGCATGGCGGCGTGGGTCTTCGGCCGCAAGGACTTCCACATCGTGATGCGCACGGCGCTCGTGATGAGCCTCGTGTTCTATTTCGCGGGCCTGCTCGCGCTCGGCGTCGACGTCGGGCGCCCCTGGAACTTCTACCACGTGTTCATGCCGTGGACCTGGAACCTGCACTCCTCGCTGCTCGAGGTCGCGGTGTGCATGCCGGCCTACGCGTTCGTGTTCCTGCTCGCGGAAAACCTGCCGATGGTGGGTGAGCGCCTGTTCTACCGCGGCTCGCCCGCCATGCGCTCGCGCGTCGAGGGCTGGCGCAAGCCGTTCCGCCGCGTGTATCCGTTCGTCGTCGCGGGCGCGTACATGCTGCCGGCGATGCACCAGAGCTCGCTGGGCGCGCTGATGCTGCTCGCGGGCCAGAAGGTGCATCCGCTGTGGCAGACGCCGGCGCTGCCGCTCCTGTACCTGATGCAGGCGGGCATCTGCGGCTTCGCGTTCGTGATCGTGACGCTGATGCTGAGCTGCCTCGTGTGGCAGCGGCCGCTCGACCTGAAGATCATCGGGGCGCTCGCCGACTGGATGAGCCGCCTGATCCTGATCTGGCTCGTCGTCCGTGGCATCGACCTCGTCGTGCGCGGTGAGCTCGGACGCGTGCTCACGTTCGACCGCTACTCGATCCTGTTCCTGATCGAGAACGCGCTCGTGCT
>JAPLOE010000186.1 GCA_026692705.1 Planctomycetota bacterium | reverse complement strand
CGACGCGGGAGGAGCACGCAGAGATCGAGCGGGCGGTCTTGAAGTGGATCGACCAGCAGGAAGGGGCGAAGCGATGAAGCACGGAGCGACCGGAATGGGACTGCCGTCGAAGTGTCCGCCCTCGGGCTTCTCCCGCGACGCACGCGTCCTGGCGTTGCTGGAGCGGATCGCCGCTGGCGTCGAGGGACTGCGCGACGAGCTGCGCGGGGTAGCTGCGCTCGCGACGCTGGCGCAGGACGCGCGGAGCACGGAGGAGAGGACTTCACTCGCCGCAGGCGGCTCCACGCCCGCACAGCGCGCGGCCACGTGCGAGCTGCTGACCGCCGCGGACCTGTGCTCGCTGCTCAAGCTCGACGCGCGCACGTTGCGCGTGTTGCGCCACGAGGGACGCGTGCCGGAGCCGATCAAGCTCGGGCGATCGTTGCGCTGGCGGCGCGCGGAGGTCGAAGCTTGGATTGCCGCGCAGGGCGCGGACACGGACGCGCGAGCGGAGGAACGCCCGTGAGGTGCTGGCCTCAACAGCGAAATGCCGCGCGCTGTCGCTCGAAAAACGCGCATTCGCGCCGAAATGCGCGACTGGCACCCTCACGTCCGATTTCGACCTTACACGTGAGAATCAATCGATTCAGCGAGAAGGCCTCGATGGTTTTGCGCTTTCGAGCGTGCATGTCCGTCGCGCCGCACCAACGCGACGCGCAGCAAGACGCAAACCACGAAAGGACGCCACACATGGCACGCAAGACCACGACCCGCAGCGCTTCTTCGACCGACGCCACGACCAACGCGACGACCGCCTCCGCCCCGCTCAGCGGCTTCGCCAAGGGCGCGCCCGCGCTGACCCTCGCCGACCTCGCCGCGCGCTACCTCACGCACATGGCGGAGCAGGGCAAGAGCGAGGGGACGCGCTTCTCGTACGGGATGGAGCTCAAGCTCGCGCAAGCGGAGCTGGGCTCGGACGCGCTGGTGTCGTACCTGACGCCCGAGTCGATCGCGCTCTTCAACGAGGCGCCGCGCGTGACGACGCTGAAGTCGGGGCGGCCGAAGTCGCAGCTCTCGATCGACAAAACGAGGCGCGTCCTGCGGCTCGCGCTGACGTGGGCGCACCAGGAGGGGCTGATCGACCACGCGGTGGTGGATCCCAAGAAGGATGCGCTGCGCGCGGAGGTGGAGGGGAAGAGCGCCAAGGGCGCGAAGGGGAAGGACGCCGCGAGCAAGGACGCGAAGGGCAAGAGCGCGAAGGATGCCAAGCGCGCCAGCAAGCGCGAGCGCGCCGCGGCAGAGCCCGAGCAGATCAGCTGCAGCATCTGCCGCGCGACCTTCACGCCGACCGAGGAGTTCGCCAACGCCTGCCCCGACTGCGCCAAGACGGCCGAGCAGGAAGCGGCGCTCGACACTCAGCCGATCGCCACGGACGCGCAGCAGGACGTGCCGAGCGAACAGCCGATCGCGACCGAAGAGCCCGCTGCCAAGCGCGCTCCCCGCGCCAGCAAGAAGCGTCGCGGCGCGATCACGCTCGAGGTTTCGCAGGTCGAGGCGGAATCCGCGGCGCGCGACGCGGAGCAGCAGATCGCGCAGGAGTCGGTCGCCGAGCAGCAGGTCGCGGAAGCGAACGTTCCGCAGGAAGAAGCGAGCGCCGCGCAGTGAGCCGCTCGCGCACCCCGGCCCGGCGGCGACCCGCGTCGCCCTCGATCGCGACCCGCTGGGCCGGGCGCTGCGCACTCACGCATCAACGTCCCTCGATCCTCCTCTCGACCCTCGCCCCGCGACGTCCCGCGATCCCCATGCACCTCCAAGACGCTCTTGCCTGCTTCGCGCTCCAGCTCGAAGCCGACGGTCGCAGCGCGCATACCATCGGCCAGTACCGACGCGCGATCGGCCTGCTCGCGCGCTGGCTCGAACGCGAGCGCTTGCCCACCGACCTCGACGGGCTGACGCCCGAGTTGCTCGCACGCTTCCTGATCTCGCCCGACGTGCGTACCAACGCGCACGGAGCCCCGAAGGCGACCGTCACGGTCAACGCGACCCGGACGTCCCTGCGCGTTTTCTTCGCCCACGCGCACGAGGCTGGCCACGCGCGTTCGAACCCCGCCCGCTTGGTGCGCCGCGCGATCTGCTCGCCGCCGCCGCCCAAGGCGCTTTCCGACGCCGAGGTCGAGCGGCTCCTGCGCGTCCTGGAGCAGGCGGCCAACTCGCTCGAGGGCGCGGTCGGGCTCGCCGCGCGTCGCGACCGCACGCTGATCCGGCTCCTCCTGGGGACGGGCATCCGCATCGGCTCCGCGCTGGCGCTCGACACGAGCGACGTCAACCTCGCCGCGGGGGCGCTTCGCTTGCGCGAGACCAAGCGCGACAAGCCCGAGCGGGTCTTCATCTCGAAGGACGCCGCGGCCGCGCTCGCCGAACTGATCTCGACGCTGCCCGCCTCCGGCGGTTCCGGCTCCGGTCGCGCGCTCGCGCTCTTCACCGGCCCTCAAGGCCAGCGCCTCGCCAAGCGCCACGCGCAGCGCCGCATCACGCTATGGCTCGATCGCGCCGGGCTCGGCGAGGGCACGCCGCACAGCTTGCGCCACACCTTCGCGACGCGGCTCCTGCGCCGCACGGGCGACCTGTTCCTGGTGAAGACCGCGATGAGACACGCATCGATCGCGTCGACGGCGGTGTACCTGTCGGTGTCCGACGAGCGGCTGCGCGCCGCGGTGGGGGGCTGAGCCATGGGACGAGCAGCAATCGCGGCACGCGCGGAGCGCGCGGGACGAGCAGACGGCACGGGCCGCACGGAG
>JAPLOE010000185.1 GCA_026692705.1 Planctomycetota bacterium | reverse complement strand
ACCGCCTGCCGCCCACGCCGAGGACTCGGTGTCGTTCCTGCCGGTGCTCACAGGGCAGGCGGCGTCGGCGCGGCCGGTCCTGTACACGGAGGTGTTCACGCCGAACTTCCTCCCCGACCCGCAGACGGGCGGGGCGCCCGCCGGCTTTGCCTGCCTGCGCCATGATCAGGCGCTGCGCGACGATCGCTTCAAGCTCGTGCACAAGGTCCGCGCGACGCCATCGGGCGTGCCGGCGGTGGTCGAGGAGCTCTACGACCTGCTCGAGGGTGGGCCGCCGGACACTTCGGTGCAGCCGCCGCGGCCGCAGCCGGACTGGCTCGAGCAGAACAACTTGCTCGCCGCCGGAGCGACGCTGAGCCTCGAGGCCGCGCTCGCCCTGCAAAATCTGCGCGATTCGCTGGCGGTGGAGCATCCCAGCCTCGTGCGCTGAGCCCGGCCGACGGGAGGAACCTCGCGGCCCGCGGAAGTCGCGCTTATTCTTGAGTTCGCGGTCGCCCTGCCACGCCCGGCAGGCACCCGTACGCCCAAGGCCACCCGATGCTCAGCCTGCTGGCGGCACTGCCGCTCGCCACCTCTCCCGCGCCCGCTCCCGCGACGCCCCAGCAGCCGGGCTATCGGGGCAACGTCTGCGTGATCGTGATGGACGACGTCGGGCCGGGGCTCTTGGGGTGCTACGACGACTGGTTCGCGTCGGTCGGCCGCCCGACGATGCAGCCCGCGGCGACGCCCTTCATCGACGGCGTGCTGGCCGCGCAGGGGCTCTCGTTCACGCGCGCCTGGGCCTGCCCGACCTGCACTCCCGGCCGCGCGGCGATGCTCACCGGACGGCTGCCGCAGCACAGCGGCATCGGCGACGCGATCCAGCGCCGCGAGGACCGGCCCAATCCGGCGCTCGAGCCGGGGACCGAGCTGCTCCCGGGCCTGCTGCGCCTCGCGCCCACGCCCTACACCAGCGCCGCGCTCGGCAAGTGGCACCTCGCCTCGAAGGAGGAGCTCGAGGCGTCGCCGCTCCACCCGCTCGGCACTCCCGCAGGCACGTGGTTCGACCGCTTCGCGGGCACGTTCTACAACCTGACGCCGCAGCCGGGCGTCCCGTGGTGGCAGACGGGCTACTACCTCTGGGAGAAGACGTACGTGACGCGCATCGACTCGAGCGTGTCGCCCTGCCAGTTCGGCGAGCCGCCGTGCACGCTGGAGCTTGACGTCACGCTCGACAGCTCGCTCTACCCGACCACGGACACGATCAGCGACGCGATCACGCTCGTGAACGAGCTGCCGGAGCCGTGGTTCCTGTGGCTCTCGACGCACTCGGCGCACGTGCCGACGCACCCGCTGCCCAACTCGTTCCCCGTGGTGCCCTGCACCGGCGCGACCGGCCCCGACTCGAGCTGCGTCTATCCCGGGATCTCGAACTCGGCCTCGCAGGTGCGCTGCATGGTGCAGGCGCTCGACCACCAGCTCGGGCGCCTGTTGTGCGAGCTCGACTTCGGCGACACGACGGTGATCCTCGTCAGCGACAACGGCATCTCGAAGCAGGGCGTGATCGCGCCGTACTCGACGAACAAGGTCAAGGGCACGGTGTACCAGGGTGGGCTCGAGGTGCCGCTGATCGTGCGCTCGCCGCTCCTGCGGCCGGGGCTCGCGGGACGCCGCAGCCACGCGCTCGTCTCGGTGACCGACGTGTTCGAGACGGTGCGCCAGATCGCGCAGGCGCCGGCGGCGGTGCACGCCGAGGACTCGCGCTCGCTGGTGCCGATCCTGCGTGGGCAGGCCGCGAGCGTTCGCCCGACGATGTACTCGGAGTACTTCTTCCCCAACTTCACGCCCGATCCCGCGAGCGGGCTGCCGCCGGCGGGCTACCAGTGCGTGCGCCACGATCAGGCGCTGCGCGACCTGCGCTTCAAGCTGATCCGCAACTGGAAGCGCGGGCCGGCCGGGAGCGGGCCGGTGCTGGTCGAGCGGTTCTTCGACCTGCTCGAGGGTGGTCCGCCGGACACGGGCACCTCGCCGCCGACGCCGACGCCGGACTGGCTCGAGTCGCACGACCTGCTCGCGCCGGGGCAGGTGCTGTCGCCCGCGGCGGCGACGGCGCTCGCGGCGCTGCGGGCCGAGCTCGACCAGAACTTCCTCGTGCTCGTGCAGTAGGCTTGCGCGGCATGGCGCTCGTCGAAACGCCGGAGCAGCTCGACTTCGCGCTCGCGGACCTGCCGCGCACGGCCCTGCCACGGCGCGTGTGGATGTCGGACCCGGCGGAGTTCGACGTCGCCTACGCGATCAACCCGCACATGCGCGGCGACGACGGTGCGCTCAAGCGCGTCGATCGCCAGCGGGCCCGCGAGCAGTGGCAGGCGCTGCGCGAGCAGTTCGCAGCGCTCGGACTCGAGGTGCGCGTCGTTCCGCCGCTCGCGGGGCATCCACGTCGCGCGCGACGGGCAGGCCCGCTACGTGCCGTCGAACATGCGCTGGCCCGAGCGCCGCGGCGAGGTGCCGCACGTGGCGCGCGCGCTGGAGGCGGCCGGGCTGGAGCGGCTGGAACTCGCGACGACGGAGCGCCTCGAGGGCATGGGCGACGGGCTGTGGCACCCCGGCCGGCGGCTCCTGTGGGCCGGCATCGGCCCGCGCTCGTCGCGGGAGGCGTGGCGCGAGCTCGCCGAACGGCTCGACCTGCCCGTGGTCTCGCTCGAGCTCGTCGAGCCGGCCTTCTACCACCTCGACACGGCACTCGCGCTGCTCTCGGAGGACACGTGCCTGTGGCTGCCCGAGGCGCTCGCCTCCAACTCGCGCGCGCTGGTCGAGCGGCTGATCCCGCGCCGCATCGAGGCCGACACGCACGAGGCGCACACGCTGCTCGCCTGCAATGCGTGCTCGCCGGACGGGCGCAACGTGCTGATCCAGCGCGGGGCCGAGCGCACGAGCTCGCGCCTGCGTGCTGCGGGATTCACCGTCCACGAGCTCGAGACCGGCGAATTCCTGAAGTCCGGCGGCAGCGTCTTCTGCATGAAGCTGCTCGGCTGAACTGGGCCGAGCGGCGGACGGCCAAGCCGCGAACTAGCGCGCTACTGGTAGCGCAGGCTGACGTTCTCGCGCCCCATCTCGCGCAGGCGCTCGATTTCCTTCTTCAGCCCGAGGTTGTGGGCCTTGGAGACGATGCTCTTCACCGAGCGGTCGAGCTTCTGGGCGATGTCGAGGTTGGGCGTCGTCGGGTAGAGCTCGCGCAGGAGCTGCAGCTCGCTCTCTTCCCAGCGCGGCATGCGGCTCGCGCCCTCGCCCGCCACGCGCTTGAGGAAGGCCTTGTCCTTCGCGAGGCAGTAGCGCCGCGCGATGCGCTGGATCGAGTCGAGCGAGCGCCCGAAGATCACCGCGAGGTCGCTGTCGCTGCGCGTGCCGTAGATGCGCCGCAGCTGCTGCACCTCGTCGCGCGTCCAGCGTCCACCCTGCTGGATGCGGCCGAGCTCGAACACCTGCTCCTGCACCTCGTTCGCGTCGCGACCGAGGATGCGCGCGATCACGTCCGGGCCCGAGGCGCCGAGGTAACGCTTGAGGTCCTGGATCTCGCCTGCGGTCCACGGTCCCTGCTTGCGGGCGGTGGCGAAAATCTCCTCGGCCATCTTGCGCACGCTCGAGGCCGAACGGCCGAGCTCGCGCGCAATCGCGGATTCCGGGCGCAGCCCGTACATGTCCTTCAGCCGATCGATTTCGGCACGGGTCCACCGCCCCTTGCGGGGACCCTGTGAACTTTCATCTCCGCTCCAATGCAACCGGGCCAAGCGCGCTCCTCCTCGTTTGGGGGCGACGGAAGGTGTGGACTCCCAAGCGCGAGTCCGAGTCTAGCGGCGCTTGCGTGCCGGAAAAGGGCTGAAATCCTCGCCGGAGGAAGAGATTTTCCATGGGCGGAGGTCGACGGAGCTAGACCAGCTGACGTTCCCGGAAGGCCGCGAGCACCGCCTTGACCCCTTCGACGTGCGACTGGGAGAGCACTTCCGCGGCCAGCTCTCGCGCGGCGACGAGCGTCGTGCGGCGCACGGCAAACTTGATTTCCGGCAGGAAGTAGGGCGCGACGCTGACGGAGGTGAACCCCATCCCCATCAGCAGGATCGCAGTCGCCGGATCGTCCGCCATGTCGCCGCAGACCGACGACGGCCTGCCGGCCTTGCCCGCCACCTCGGCCACTCGGGCGAGCGCGCGCAGGACGGCGGGATGGTGCGGCTCGTAGAGCTTGGAGACCCAAGGGTTGTCGCGGTCGACGGCCAGCAGGTACTGCACGAGGTCGTTGGTGCCCACACTGACGAAATCGACGTGCGGGAGCAGGTCCTCGAGGCAGAACAGCACGCTCGGCACCTCGACCATGATCCCGACGGGGACATCGCTCTCGACCTCCCAGCCGTGCTCGAGCAACGAGGTCCGCACGCCGTCGAAGATGCGGCGGGTCGCGTCGACCTCCTCGATCGAGGTCACCATCGGGAGCAGGATGCGCAGGTCGCGGCCGACGCCGGCGCGCAGGGCGGCCCGCAGCTGGATCCGCAGCAGGTCCTGCCACTCGAGGCTGACGCGCAGGCCGCGCCAGCCCAGCGCCGGGTTCTCCTCCTTGGGCGTCTGGAAGTACGGCAGGCGCTTGTCGCCGCCGATGTCGAGCGTGCGCAGCGTCACCGGCTTGGGCGCCATGCGCTCGAGCACGCGCCGGTACATGCGGAACTGCTCGTCCTCGGACGGGAACTGCGGCCGTTCCATGTAGAGGAATTCCGTCCGGCACAGGCCGATGCCGTCGGAGTGCGCGCAGTTGAAGATGTCGAAGTCGCGCAGGCTCTCGATGTTGACCTGCACCTGCAGCGAGCCGCCGTCGGAGGTGCGGGCCGGGTCGCCGGCGCGCTCGGCGAAGGTCGCGCGGCGCTGCTCGAGGCGCTGGCGGCGCGCCTGGAAGTCGACGATCTGCTCCTCGCCCGGCCGCAGCTCGAGCGTGCCGCGGCCGCCGTCGACCGCGAGCTGCATGCCCTGCTCGAGGCGCGGCAGGAGGCCCGGCAGGCCGACTACGCAGGGCACGCCGAAGGCGCGCGCGAGCACCGCCGCGTGGGAGAAGCGCCCGCCGGCCTCGGCGACGATGCCGAGCAGCCGCTCGCGCTCGATCGCCGTCACGACCTGCGGCGTCAGGACCGCCGCCGCGAGGATCACCTTGCCGTCGCCGGAGATCTCCGGCTGCACGACGTGCATGAGCGCCTGGAGGACCTCGCGCCAGGGATCGGACAGGTCCGCGGAGTAGGAGCGGACGCTGTTGCCCTCCAGCGGGCGCAGCGTGCGCTCGAGCCGCTGGATCAGCGCGTGCACGGCCGCCTCGGCGTTGATGCGGTCGGCCCGCAGCGTCTCCTCGACGTCCCGCAGGGCACCGGGGTCCTGCAGGATCATGCGGTGCACGGCGAAGATCTGGGCGTCGCGCTCGCCGGTCTGCTCGGCGACCAGCCGCTGGCGCCGCAGGAGCTCCTCGCTGGCGGCCGCGATCGCCCGGCGCAGGCGCGCGATCTCCGATTCGATGTCCGCCTCGGGCACCGACCAGTGCGGAACGGCGTCGGGCGCCGCCCGGACGACGTGCACGGGGCCAATGGCTAGGCCGGGGGAGACGGAGACACCGTGGATGGTGCGCGCGCGGGCCATGGTCGGTGCAATCTAGCAGCGCGGGCACAGGGAAGATCCTTCCGGGTGGGCGGATCCGCGTTCGGGAGCGCGGCGGCGCGGGATCAAGCACCCGACCGACGGGCTCCGATCTTGGCTCGGATCGGGGCGCATTCTGCCCCCGCCGCCAGAGCACGAGGAGATCGATGTCGACGTCCATCCAGCCCCACCATCAGGAACCTGCCACTTCCACCCCTTCGTCGGGCTCGCGCTCGAATGGCCAAGGTGCGGTCCTGACGGCGCTCGGGGCGCTGGGCCTCGTCGCCGGGGCCGGGCTCGCCGCCGCGCCGTCGCTCTCGTGGAGCGCGGGGCAGGCGCTCGCGAACCTCGGGAACCACTGGATGCTCGGCGCCGCGGTCGGCATCGGCAGCTTCGGCGTGCTCGCGCTCGGCCTCGTGCGCAAGAGCCTCGCCCAGCAGGCCCAGAACCAGCCTGCGGACCCGTCGCTCCTGCTCGAGCAGATCGCGACCGACTTGGTCAGCCTGCGCGAGCAGCTCTCGACGCTCTCCAACTCCGGCCGCGAGCAGGTGCAGTCGCTCCAGACGCTGCAGGCCGAGATCGGCGAGCTGCGCCAGAGCCAGTCGGCCAACGCGGTGTCGAACGAGGCGCTGTTCCAGCTCGCGGCGAGCCTCGACAAGCTCGGCCACCGCATCGACCAGCGCCTCAAGCTCCACCACTCGACGCTGCAGGACACGATCGACGAGCTCGCCGCGACCGTCGACCACTCGCGCCGCGCGATCGAGGAACGCCTCGGGAACGTCGCGAGCCAGTCCGCCGGCCCGGTCGAGGACGGCTGGGATCTCGAGGTCGGCAGCCAGGCCGACTGGACGCCGCCGCAGGAGCTCGAGCACGGCACCGCCGCGACGGCGGGCCCCGCATGGCGGGCGCCGAACGCGAACCTCGAAGTCGAGCTCGAAGCGGTCCCGCAGGGGATCGATGGCGACGCGCCGGGTTCGCTCGGGTTGCTCGACATGTTCGAGGACTCGGTCCCGGCGCCGCTGCCGCGCGCGAACGCGCCGAAGGCCAACGCCGCGAGCGGGGCGGATGCGCTCGACCTCGCCTATGGGGTGCCCGAATCGAACGAAGGCGAGCTGTCGGACAAGCTCGGCCAGCTGCAGTCGCTGCTCGCCGACCCGCGCCTCGCGCAGGCTCTGAGGAATCTGCAGCAGCCGCGGTAGGTCGCTTCGCTCGAGCCAGAGCCGAG
>JAPLOE010000184.1 GCA_026692705.1 Planctomycetota bacterium | reverse complement strand
GGAAGACTGGGACAAGTCGTGAGCGGCTCGGGCTCGTCCCGCAGCTTCCCGCTGGCGCTGGCGGCAGCGTTGCTCGCTCTGGGGGCGGCGCTGGCCGCCAAGCTCGTTTCGGGCTCGTCGCAGCCGCACAACACTCCGCCGGTGGTCGCCGATCCGGAGCGGCCGGTCGAGGCGTGGACGAGCGCGGACGGCCTGTGGCGCCTGACGCCGTTGCACGCGGAGGCGGAGCGCCAGCAGTTCGAGTCGCAGGCTCTGCGCAAGGCGCTCGCGCTGCCGGAGGGCGAGCCGTTCCGCCTGGTGCGCCACGGTGCGGCCGGTGCGGGGCAGCAGGTCGAGGTCACCGACGAGCACGGGCTCGCGCTCGCGGCGATCGAGCCGGAGAGCGGGTCGACGGATCCGGTGCGCGCGCTGGTGGCGACGCCGCTGGGGTTCGAGCGTGCGGGCGAGCGCGAGTGGATCCTGTGGGGCCGGGCACCGCACGACGGGGCGCGGGTCGTGCAGGGGGCGCGCGCGGCGGAGAACAAGCTGACGGTCGAATTGCAGCGCAGCAAGGTGCGCCGCGCCGACTTGGAACAGCCGCTGGCGCAGCTCGTGGCACCGGCGGCGAACGGGAAGAAACCCGAACGCGCGGCGTCGGAGGCGGGCCGTGATGCCGCAGTCCCGTCGAACCGCTGAGTGCGGGCGTGCGGCCGTGTTCGTGGCGGCGCTCGCGTTCGTGAGCGGCTGTGGCGACCGGCAGGAGGCGATCGCGGCAAGGGCCGAGGCCACTCGCGTGCAGGCCGAGCGCGACGCGCAGGCGGCCGTGGCGTTGCAGCGCGAGGAGACGCTCGCGGGCGAGCTGGCGACGGCGCGCGCGAAGGTGGTCGAACTCGAGCAGGCGCTCGTGCAGGCGCGCAACCCGCGCAACTGCGAAGTGCATGGCGAGGAACTCACGCGGCTTCGCAACGAGCTCGCAGCGGCCGACGAGCGGCGGCTGGAGCGCGAGCGCGAGTGGCTGCGTTTCCTGAAGACGCTCGACCAGCTTGGGCTTCCCAAACCCGCGCCCGAAAACGCGTTCGTGCCCGACGTTCCGGAAGAAGAACGGCCGAAGGAGCCCGAGCCGGAGCCGATCGACACGGCCAAGCTCGAGCGCGAGGCGCAGATCGGCCGCCAGATCGCGGCGTTGCTCGCCGTGGAAGGCGTGCGCGGGCTCGACCTGCTCGAGCACGGGCATCTCGGCGACGGCTGGATCGGGCCGGTTCTGTTCCGCGTGATCGACGCGCGCGGGCGGCTCGCGGGCAGCCTGTACGCGGAGCGCCTGCGGCTCGAAGGCAGTCGTGCGGCGCGCACGCTCGTGCTCGTGATGGAAGGCGGCTACGAGATGCGCGGTGGCGAGCGCATCCAGTTCGGCGCGGGCGAAGGGCTCGACGGCAAGCCGGTCGAAAGCGGCGTGCGGCGGCTCGTGCTCGACGACTGCGATCCGACGGAGTGGCTCACGTCGCTGCCGGAGCTCGCGCCTGCGCAGGTCGAGATGCCGCTCGTCGACGACGGCAAGTGGAGCCTTGTCTACGTCAAGGGTGCGCTCAACCGCCTGCTGCGGCAGGATGCGGCGCAAGGGTACTGGCGCGTGAAAAGCGTGAACGGAGTGCTCGAGGGCACGCTGCGCGAGGTGCACCTCGAAGGTTTCGACGCGGCCGGCAAGCTCGACCGCCGCGTGTTCGCCGACCGGCTGCGCCTCGTGCGGCAGGAGCGTGGCTTCCTGCTCGAGCTCGAGGACGGCGCGCAGATGCGCGGAGACGAGAAAGTGCCGTTTTTCGACGGGCGTTTCCGCATCTTCCTGCCGCGGGCCGTGCACGCCGAGTGGGACGCCGCGGTGCTCCCGGGGCTCGCGGAACCCGACGAGGCGGCGGCTCCGCCGCGTCAGAACTAGCGCGCTCGGACGTTGACCGGCGCGGGCCCGGCTTTGCATAAACGCGGGCCGTGCACGAGCTCTTCGACAGCCCCGACGGACCCGAACGCAGTCCGCGCCGCGAGCCCGTGCCGCCGCGTGCGTGGAGCGTCAGCCAGCTCACGCAGCGCATCCGCGGCCTGCTCGATGGCCTGGGGCGCGTGTCGGTCGAGGGCGAGGTGTCCGGCGGGCGGCCGGCGGCCTCAGGGCACGTGTACTTCGACCTCAAAGATCTCGACGCGAAGGTCGCGTGCGTGATCTGGCGCAGTGCGGTCGCGACGGCGTTGCGCCAGCCGCTGCGCGAGGGCGACAAGGTCGTCGTGCACGGCAAGCTCGAGGTGTACGGGCCGCGCGGCGGCTACCAGATCATCGTGAACAAGGTCGAGCCCGCGGGGCTCGGCACGTTGCTCGCGCAACTCGAGCGCCTCAAGCAGGACCTGAAGGAACGCGGCTGGCTCGACCGGCGGCGACCGATCCCCGCGATGCCGGAGCGCATCGGCGTCGTCACGAGCCGCGACGGCGCGGCGTTCCAGGATTTCCTGCGCACGCGCTCGCTGCGCTGGCCGCTGTATCCGGTGGTGCTCTCGCACACGCCCGTGCAGGGCGCGAATGCGGCGCAGAACATCGCGGCCGCGATCCGGCGCGTGGCCGCGAGCGGAGTCGACGTGGTCGTCGTCACGCGCGGCGGCGGCTCGATCGAGGACCTGTGGGCTTTCAACGAGCTCGCGGTGGCCGAGGCGATCTGGGACTGCCCGGTGCCGGTGGTTTCCGGCGTCGGTCACGAGACGGACACGACGTTGTGCGATCTCGTCGCGGACCTGCGCGCGCACACGCCGACGGACGCGGCGACGCAGGTGATTCCCGATCGGCGCGAACTCGTCGATGCGCTCGAACGAGGCGAAGGGCACCTGCTCGACGCCATCGAGGCGCAGGTCGAGGGGCGGCGCGAGCGGCTGGAGCGTGCAGCGAATTCGCGCGTGCTGCGCGACGCGCACTGGATCCTCGATGAGCGCCGCGAGCGGCTCGCGCGGCTCGAGCAGGTGCTCAGCGCCTCGGTGCGCGCAGCGGGTGCGCGCGTTTCGAGTCGACTCGCGGAACTGCGAAGGCGGCTCGAACGCCGCAGCCCAGCGCAGGAACTCGCTCGGCGTTCCGCGCGGCTCGACGTGGCCGGTACGCGGCTGCAGGCGGGCGCGAAACGTTCGCTCGAGAGCGCGCGACGCGACGTCGAAGGGCTCGCTGGCCGGCTCGCGGCGCTTTCGCCGCTGGCGGTGCTCGCGCGCGGTTACTCGATCACGTTCGCCGCGGGCGCGAAGACGCCGCTCGCCAGCGTGGAAGGACTTTCCGCTGGCACGCTGCTCGAGACGCGGCTGGCGGACGGGCGCGTGGTCTCGCGGGTCAGCGACGTGACGCCGGACGGTCGATGAGAAGCGGCGTGAACGAGGTTCTCCCGTGCGTGTCGTAGCCGTCGTCGTCAACTGGAACGGCGGGGACGACAACCTGCGCTGCGTCGAGTCGCTGCTGGAACAGCGGCCCGCGCTCGCGCAGGTGCTGTTCGTCGACAACGCCTCGGTCGATGGCTCGCGCGAGAAGGTCGCGAAGCGTTTCCCCGGGATCGAGGTGATCGACACCGGCGCGAACCTCGGCTACGGCGGCGGCAACAACCGCGGCTTCGAGCGCGCGCTCGAGCTCGGCGCGGAGGCCGTGCTCGTCGTCAACAACGACCTGACGCTGGCACTGGGTTGCGTCGAACAACTCGTGGGCGAACTGCAGCGCGAGCGCCGCGGCTGCGTCGGCCCGCGCGTACTGTTCCGCGGCGAGCGGCGCGTGTGGGCGGCCGGCGGCGTGCTGACTTGGCGCCAGAACCTGTCGGACCTGCGTGGTTTCGGCCGCGAGGACGCGCCGGAGTTCCAGCGCACTCTCGAGGTCGATTACGTGCCGGGCTGCGCGCTGCTCGTGCGGCGCGAGGTGCTCGAGCGCATCCACGGCTTCGACGACCGCTACTTCGCATACACCGAGGACGTCGATTTCGGCCTGCGCGCCGCGCGCGAGGGCTTCACGTCCGTCTGCGTCGGCGAGGCGCTCGCGTTCCATGCGCCTTCGAGCGCGACCGGCGGCGGCTACAACCCGCGGCGCAAGTACATGATGGGCGTCAACTCGGTCTGGTTCCTGCGCGAATGGGGCGGCCGGCGCGAGTGGCTGAGGTTCTGCCTGTACGACGTCGCCACGTTGCCGCTCACGCTGCTCGACGCGTACTTCCGGGGGCACGCGAAGGCGGTGCTCGCCAAGGCACTCGGCATCTGGCACGGCCTGCGTGGCCGCCGCGTCACCGCCGAGACGGTGCGGCCCGGCGGCACTCCGCTGTGGTGAGCCCGCGGTCCTGAGAGTTCGTGTCCATTTCTCCACGAACTCTCAGCGCGCGGGGATGCGCTCGGGGATCGCGTCCTTGTGCGCGCGTTGCCACTGGCGCCAGTCGGCGGACGTCAGGCGCTGCTCCGACTGCGGCAACTGGATGCCCTTGCGCGTGCTGTAGGCCTCGAGCGCCTCGCTGGTGGCGGCGAAGTCGTGCTCGCTCGCGTTCTCCAGCGGCTGCTTGAGCGCCGCGAGCAGGTCCTTGCCGCGCGCCTCGAAGCGCCGTGGCACCTGGCCATCGACGAAGGCCTCCTCGAGGTTCTCGAGCAAGGCGATCACGCTCTCGACGCCCCGCCGCGAGTCGAGCTCGAGCGCCGCTTCGCTCGCCGCGACGAGGAAGCGCCCCGGAGTTCGGTCCAGCGGCGAGCGCAGGAAGGTCGCCAGCGCCGTCACGGCGCGTTCGTCGCCGAGCTGGCCGAGGGCCCGCAGCGCATCGACGAAATAGTCGGGCGTTTCCTGCAGTTCCTCGGTCGTGAGCGTCACTGGATCGCGCTCCGCCGCTGCGTTCTCGCCGAGCACGAGCTTCGCGTCGAGCACGCGCCACGTCTTCTGCGCTTCCTTCCAGCCGTCGAGCACGCCGCGCACCGCTTCCTCGTGGTTCTGGCCCTCGCACAAGAGCGCGAGCGCCTTGCTCCGCACTCGCAACGACGCGTCACCGACCGAACCCGACAGCAGGCGCGCCACGGCGGGGCTCGGCGCCTGCGGATGCGCCGCCGTCAGCGTCGCCGCGCGCTCGAGCGCCGCGATGCGCTCCGCCTCGCCGCCCTTCGAGAGCACCGCGCGCACGTCGC
>JAPLOE010000183.1 GCA_026692705.1 Planctomycetota bacterium | reverse complement strand
GACCAGCGCCTTCAGCTTGCCGCCGCCCTTGCCGAGCAGGCCGACGACCTTGATGCCGCGCTTGTGCGCCTCTTCCACGGCGCGCAGGCAGTTGGGCGAGTTGCCCGAGGTCGACATCATCACGAGCAGGTCGTCGGGCTTGCCCAGCGCCTCGACCTGACGCGCGAAGACCTCGTCGAAGCCGAAGTCGTTGGCGATGCAGGTGAGCTGGCTCGGGTCGGAAAAGGCGACCGCGGGCAGCGCGGAGCGGTTGCCGCGGAAACGGCCGGTCCATTCCTCGGCGAAGTGCATCGCGTCGCACATGCTGCCGCCGTTGCCGCAGGCGAGCAGCTTGCCGCCGCGCGCGAGCGTGTCCGCCGCGAGTTCGACGAAGCGCTGCACGTTCGGCAGGCCCTCGGGCGAGGCCATGAAGGCCTGCAGGGTGGCGAGGGCCTCGTCGAAGGATGCGCGCACGGGATCGGAGTGGCTCATGGCGAGCGATTCTCGCCGCCACACGCGGGGCCCACAAGCGCGCGCACGCTCCGCACGCTGGGGGGCTTTACATCCCGCGACCTGCGGTCGATGCTCTCCCGGTCCGGGAACCGCCATGAACAAGACCGCCATCGCAGCCCTGCTGCTCGTCGCCGCCGGCGCTACCGCCGCCGTGATGCTCAAGACCAAGGAGCCGACCTACGTCGCGCCCCAGACCCAGAAGCAGGAGACGACGCCGCTCGTGCTCGCGAGCCAGCCCGTGACGGGCGAGGTCGTGCGCGTGTTCGAGGTCGAGGGCATGTGCTGCGGCGGCTGCCGCCCGAAGGTGCACGCCGCCGCGGTCGCCGTCGCCGGAGTGCGCGAGGCGGCGGTCGACCAGGAGGCCGGCACGGCGACGCTGATCGTGCGCGAGGACGTCGACGTGGCGACGCTGGAGCGGGCGCTCACCTTCGACAAGTACGAGTCGCACGCGCGACATTAGACAGCCCGTGTCCGAGGTCCGGCCGTAGGATGCGCGCCTTCCGGTCGTTGCTCCATGGCCTTCGAACTTCTCGCCGTCGGTGACATCCATCTCGGTCGCACGCCCCAGGGGTTGCCGGCCGGATTCGAGCCCGAGCGCTTCTCGCCGCGGGCCGCGTGGCAGGCGGCCGTCGAGGAAGCGCTGCGCCGCAAGGTCGACGCAGTGGCGCTGCTCGGGGACGTCGTCGACCACGACCGCAACTTCCTCGAGGCGTACTCGCCGCTCCGGCAGGGAGTCGAGAAGCTGCTCGCCGCTGGCATTCAGGTCGTCGCGATCGTCGGCAACCACGACGTCGAGGTGCTGCCGCGGCTCGCGCGCGAAATCTCTGGCCTGCGGCTGCTGGGTGCGGGCGGTGCGTGGGAAGCGCTCGAGCTGCGTGGGCGCGCGGGCGGCACGCTGCGGCTCGTCGGCTGGTCGTTCCCGCGGCCGCGAGTGACCGAGGATCCGGTCGCGAGCCTGCCCGCGGCGCTGCGCGGGCGCGCAAACCTGCCGACGCTCGGTCTCGTGCACGGCGAGCTCGATGCGAGCGCGAGCTACCACGCTCCGCTGCGACGAACGTTGCTTGCGGCCTGCGGTTTCGACGGCTGGCTGCTCGGGCACGTGCACCAGCCGACGCTGGATTCCTCGAAGGATTCGATCGGTTATCTCGGCTCGCTCGTCGGCCTCGACGCGGGGGAACAGGGTCGCCGCGGGCCGTGGAGCGTGCGGGTCGAGGCGAACGGTGCCATCCGGTTCGAGCACCTGCCGCTCGCGCGCATCCGCTGGGAAGCGCTGGAGCTCGCGCTCGACGCCGACTCCGCGCCGGAACAGGTCGAGAGCCAGCTCGTGCGCCTGTTCGAGGCGGCGGCGAAAGCTCCGGCGCGCCAGTGGGGCGATGCGGAGCTCGTCGCGGTGCGCCTCGCGGTGCGCGGACGCAGCAGCCGTCGCCGCGAGATCGTGCAGCGCTTGCGCGAGCTCGAGCAGGGAACGCCCGTGTCGACAGGTTCGCTGACGTTCTTCCTCGAGAAGCTCGAGGACCGCACGCAGCCGGAACTGGAGCTCGAGAGCCTGGCGAAGCAGCACCACGCGGCCGGTGGTGTCGCGCGGCGTCTGCTCGCGCTGCAGGATCCGGCTTCGCCCGAGCGCTCGGCGTTGCTGCGCAAGGCGCGCCAGCGCGAGGAGACGCTGCGCAGCAATCCGAGCTTCGTGCTGCCCGAGTTTCAGCCCTGCGACGACGAGACGCTCGTGCGCGAGCTCACGGAGCAAGGCTTCCAGCTGCTCGAGCGGCTCGTGCAGGGCGAAGGGAGCGACGCGTGAGGCTCGTGCGGCTCGAGATCCGCCGCCTGCCGGGCATCGACGTGCCGTTCACGCTCGGCGAAGCGGAGCTCGGCTCCGGCCTCAACGTCATCCACGGGCCCAACGGCGTCGGCAAGTCGAGCGTCGTGCGCGCGGTGCGCGCCGTGCTGTGGCCGACTCTCGTGCCGAACGAGGGGCTCGAGATCGAGGCGCAGTTCCACGCGGGCGACGTGCGCTGGCACGTGCGCCGCGAAGGTTCGTTCGTGCGCTGGACACGCAACGGCGAGGCGAGTGCGGCTCCGGAACTGCCGAGCGCCGACCTCGCGCGCAGTTTCCTCGTGGGAATCGAGGAGCTCGCGCGCGCGGACGCGGCGGACTTCGAGGGCGAGATTCGGCGCCAGATGAGCGGCGGCATCGACTTCGACGCGCTGGTCGCCGAGCACCGCTGGCACGACAACAGCGCGCGCGGGCCGCGCCGCGAGCTGGATGCGGCGCGCCGCGAGACGCAGGAGATCCGCAGCGAGCAGGAAACGCTGCAGACGCAGGTCGACGAACGCGAAGAGCTCAAAGGCCAGCGCGAGGAAGCGGAGCGGCAGGGCGCGGAACTTCCGATCGTCGAGGCGCTGCTCGAACTGCGGGCCGCACGCGCGACGCTCGAGCTGCTGCGGGCCAGGCGCGACGGCCTGCCCTCGGGCATGGAGCGCCTGCGCGGGGACGAGCTGCAACGGCTCACGAAACTGCGCGAGCGCGAGACGAAACTGCAGCAGGCGTTGCGCGAGTCGACCGGTGCGGAACAGCGCGAGCGGCAGCAGCTCACGAAGCTCGATCTCGCGCAGGTGCCGACGGAAGCGCAGCTCGGCGAACTCACTGCCGCACGCGACCGCTGGGCGCGGGCTGATGCGCGTCATCAGGATGCGAGCCGAGCGCTCGCCAATCGCGAGCTCGCTTGCGAGGCCGCGCGTGCGGCCTGTCCGGGCAACCTGTCGGAACAGGCGCTCGTGCGCAGCGACTTGCTCGCGGCGCTCGACCTCGATCGGCTGTTGCGCGACACGCAGCAGCTCGAGGCGGACGCCGCGGCGCTCGAGGCGGAGCTCGCGCTCCTGCCGGATGCGACGGCGACGAAGGACGCGGAGAAGCTTCCGGCGGCACTTGCTGCGCTGCGAAGCTGGCTCAACGCGCCGGAGCCGGTCGCGCAGGCCGCCGCACAAGGCAACGGAGCGCTGCTGCCGATCGCGTTGCTCGCGCTGGCGGTGCTCGCGCTCGGATTCTTCGTGCACCCGCTGTCGTTCGCGGGCTTGATCGTGGTCGCGGCGCTCGCTTGGCGCGCGCGCGGTGGCACGGCGGCGGCGCCGACGAACAGTCGGGCCGCTTTCGAGTCGCAGTTCGATGCTCTCGGGCTCGGGCGCGTCGAGTGGAGCCGCGCGAGCGTCGAGGCGCGCTTCAACGAGCTCGACGAACGCCGGCGCAAGGCCGATGACGAACGCGCGGCGGGCACGCGTCGTGCGGAGCTGCGGCGCAAGCGCGAGCTGCTGCGGCCGCGCGAGGCCGACCTCGCGGCGCGCCGCGAGGCGTTGCGGCAGTCGCTCGGGCTCGAGACGGGCTCGGGAGCGTTCGAGCTCGCCACATTCGCTTCCGCCGTCGCGAGCTTCCGTCAGGCGAGTCGCGAGCGCGCAGGAGCCGAGGGAGAGCAGCGCTTGGCCGCCGAAGAGCGCGACGCCGCTGCGGAGAAGTTCCGCGCGTTGCTCGCGCCGTACTCGAAGGCGCGCGTGGAGGATGCCCTCGAGGCGGCGCAGCTGTTCACGAGCCTCTCGTCGCGCGCTTCGCTCGCCACCGCGGCGCAACGCGGCCTCGAGCGCGCTCTCGACGACCGGGCGAAGGCGGAACGCGAGCTCGCGGACCTGAAGGAGGAACAGGCGCGTTTCTGGAAGGAGCTCGCGCTCGATGCCGGCGACGAACGCGGCCTGCAGCAGCGGCTGGAGGCGCTCGCGACCTGGATGGGCCTGCAGAAGGACCTCGACCACGGCGTTCGTCAGGCGGAGGCGCTCGCGCGCAAGCTGGGCGCGCGTCAATCCGAGGCCGAGGCGAGCGAGACGGAGCTGCAGCGGCGACTGGAGAGCGCGCGACAGGCGAAGTCGCACAAGGACGAGCTGATTGGACAGCTCGCGGCGCTGGACAAGAGCCTCGAGACCGCGCGCAACCAGCGGCGCTTCGAGAAGGCGGTCGCCGAGGAAACACGTTGTCGGCTCGAGCTCGAGCGCGAGCTCGC
>JAPLOE010000182.1 GCA_026692705.1 Planctomycetota bacterium | reverse complement strand
TCCTCGAGGCGGCCGGGGCACCGGGCACGGTGCTCTCGTCGCGGGACCGCGCTCTCCTCGAGGTGCTCTACGGCACCGGTTCGCGCATCTCGGAGGCCGTGGGACTCGACATCGACGACCTCGACCTCGAGGAGTCGTCGGTCCTCCTGCGCGGCAAGGGGGGCAAGCAGCGGATCGTCCCGCTGGGGTCGTACGCGAAGGCCTCCTTGGCGGACTACCTCACGGCGTCCCGGCCGGCGCTGGTGTCGGCCACGACGCGGACGCCGGCCGTCTTCCTCAACGCCCGCGGCGGCCGCCTGACGACCCGCGCCCTCGGCCTGATCGTCGACAAGGCCACGCTCTCCGCCGGCCTCTCGCGCCGCCTGCACCCCCACCTCCTGCGCCACTCCTTCGCCACCCACCTGCTCGACGCCGGCGCCGACCTCAAGGCCGTCCAGGACCTGCTCGGCCACGCCAACATCACGACGACGCAGATCTACACCCACGTCTCCATCGAACGCCTCCGCAAGGTCTACGAACAAGCCCACCCGCGCGCGGGCTCGAAGTCCTGAGTGCAGCACGTGTGCCGCGCCCCAGTCGAACGCCCCTTGCGATTCGCGCTACGGCAGCCAGACTTTCGCCCATTCGCCGAGCTCGGCCGCGCTCAGTCGCGCGGTCCCTTCGCTCTCGGGCAGTTCGTTCGGACCGCCGCGGCGCCCGCGGTAGACCAGCGTGCCGTCTTCGGACCACGCCATCCAAGCACCAACTGCATCGAACAGGTGGAACCGGCCCCGAACGCGAATCCGACCTGAGGGCCAGCGCCTCTCGCACACATCCGCTCCGTCAAAGCCTCGAACATCCTCCGATTCGACCAGCCACTCGAGGTTTCCAGAAGGACCGATCCCGTGCCACGTCCCCACCCTGGAGCCTCGATGGTAGGCCCCCGACCAACGCAGGGGCGGAACGCTGGTCTTCATGCGCTCGAAATCGGCCAGGGACTCGAGCCCCGACACGCGCTCCCCCGCGACGTACACGCCCGAGAGCGCTTCGTCGAGCGATCCGTCGTGCGTCCACGCCCCGAGCGTGCCTTCCAACGGCGAATCCGTGAACGGGTCCTCCGAAACGGGCCGCCACGTCCATTCGCCGGCGTTCCAGGTCGCGAACTGCGAAAACGGCTCGAGGAACTCGTGCCGCTTTCCATGGGCCGACCGGTAGGCGTAGACGCTCACCACCGGAGACTCGGGCTTCCCGCAGGACGCGCCCGCGACGAGCAGAATCACGATCACGCCCGAGGTCACGAGCCGCATGGCGCCGACGATCCGAGCGAGCTCTGGCGCTGTCAAGCCAAGGACGTTGCGCGGGAGCCGCTTGCGGGTGCGCTTCGACCCGTGTGCTGGCCCGTCGGGGGCCGCTGGGGAGCGCGGAGAGGGAGAGTGGTGATCCCAAGGGGATTTGAACCCCTGTCGCCAGGATGAAAACCTGGTGTCCTAGGCCGGGCTAGACGATGGGACCACCGGAGTGGCTCTCGCAGCGGCCTTTCGGCCGTTGCGGGCGAGGAAGATAGGGCCCTCCCCCGAGCCTGTCAACGCCACCGCAACCCATTTTTTGGGGGAGCCGCGACCGGCGGGATCAGGCCCTGCGAGGGTTGAGGAGGTCGACGAGTTCAGGGGAGCCGAGCAGGACCCCACCGGACTCCCGGTCGTCAAAAGCCCCGACCGGCCAGAACAGGACGCCGTCGAGCCGCAAGAGCGCGTCGAGCACCGCCTGCGGGGGTGCGGATCGATCGCTGCTCCAGCCGCGGGCAAGCAACGGCTCCATGGAGCGCAGCGCCGGTTCCGGCAGGCAAACCACGAGCGCCTCGATGCCTCGCTCGAGCCAGTCCGCGACGACGTCGACTTCCG
The DNA here is from genome assembly GCA_026692705.1 of Planctomycetota bacterium. GTDB lineage: Bacteria > Planctomycetota > UBA1135 > UBA1135 > F1-120-MAGs118. Next base: position 1,415 of record JAPLOE010000182.1, on the reverse strand, counting down.
CCAACTCGAACTGCACAGCTCCGAACCATCGCACGCCCTCGTCATTCGACACGCAGTGCTCTTCGCTTCGCTCGCCCTGCGGAATCCGAGGACCAACGCGCTCCAGCTCCTTCCACAAGCGCTGGTGGCGCACGACGCGCTCGTCGCGCCGCGGCGAGGCATCTCCGAGCAGCAGAACGCGCCTGTACCCGGGCATCACGCTCGCGAGCCTCGCCATCGCGTCGCCCAGCGCTCGTGCGTGCGCGAGCCGGGGAGCGAGCCCGTAGAGCCACGCGACGCCACCGACGGAGTGCGCTCCGCGACTGCGGAACCGCCCCAACAGAAACACTTCGTTCTCGGCAAACAGATCGCGCGCGACCTTCACGTCCGCCCGCGCGGTCATGCGGGCAGCCAGCCGGAGGAGGCGAGGCGGGCGAGGACGTGGCGGTATTCGCGTTCGAGGCCGTCGACGAGCTCGCCGGAGCCGCGGGCGTCGCGCGGGAGGATCGACCAGGTGTAGGTCTCGATCTCGACGTGCAGCTCGGGGCCGGGCCAGCGGTGGGGTTCGGAGACGGCGAGGTCGAGCACGCGGTCGGCGTAGTCGCGGGTGGTGGCGAGGCCGGTGGCGCCGAGGTCGGAGAGGTCGACGGGCACGTGGAAGTGGCAGCGCCACTCGGTGCAGGAGTGCCAGGCCGAGCGCGGGTCGTTCCAGGCCTCGTGCAGCTCGGGCAAGTCGCCGGCCTTGGCGACGGCGTCGGGGCCCTGGCCGGAGACCTGGTGCAGGTAGCGAGGCTCGTCGAGCTCGAACAGCGCGCGGCGGCCGAACTCGTTGCCGGCGGGATCGTGCAGCGCGAGCGCGCTCGTGAACTGCAGCTTGCCGACGCCGGCGCCGGACTTCGACAGGCGCGTGAACCAGGTCTCGTCGGCGGTCTCGAACTCGACGGCGGCGTGGCACGTGTCGACGCACAGGCCGACGTGGCGCTCGAGCGCCGCCAGCGCCTCGGGTTGCGCGAGCCGCCGCTCGCGTTCGGCCTCGAAGCCCTTGGCGAGTTCCTTGCAGCTCTCCGTCAGCGAACGCGGCTCGGGTTCCGCGGAGAGGATCGTGCGCAGGCCGTGCTCGCGCTCGATGCGCGCGAGCGACGTCGCGATCGCGATCCAGTTGGCGAACACCTGCCGCCGCGTTTCCGCGACGCCGGCCTCGGGCACGGCGGACTCGTGCGCACCGGTGTGCGTGCTGATCGAGACGTGGCGGCCGGGCTCGGGATCCTTGAGGAGCCGCGCGGCGACGAGCGCGACGTCCTGCGTGTACTGCAGGCGCTGCTCGCTCCACCATTCCGGCGCGAACACGGCGCGCTTGAGCCCCGCTCGATCGAAACCGCCGTAGGGAAACGCGTTGAACGTGAACGGATCGAGCCCGCCGTCGACGAGGCGCGAGC
>JAPLOE010000181.1 GCA_026692705.1 Planctomycetota bacterium | reverse complement strand
CAGCGTCAGCGAAGCGCGATCGAAGTCGCCCTCGATGAGGAAACGGGCGAGGGCGAGGCCGGACACGCCGGCGCCGAGGATGGCGATCTTCACTGGGTGGCTCGGGGGGCCCGGCGGCGCGGGGGTGGGGAAAGATAGCCTCGCGCGCGGGATGGGGCGAGCGCGGCCCGAGCGGGCGAGCGCCCTAGCGCGAGCGCACGAGGCACGTGCGGTCGATTTTTTCCCGCTCGAGCGTGCGTTCGGCGTCGCCGAGCCAGCGGCGGCCGTCGGTGGTGTAGCCGGCGGTCGGCTCGAGGCCGGGGTGGCGCGCGGCGAACCAGGCGTTGAACGCCTCCATGGCGGTCTCGCGTGCGTGCTTGGCGAGGCAGGAGGCGAGCGCGACGGCGAAGGAGGCCTGCTCAGCGCGCTCGGCGAACGTGATCGTCATGCGGCGCGGGCCGCCCCGGCGTTCGATCAGGCGGTAGCTCGAGCGCTCGGGTGCCTCGTCGATCAGCTCGACCGACGCATCCTGGAAGTCGACGGCGAGGATCGAGCCGTAGTGCATGCGCCCGCCGTGGCGGTCGACCCACAGCTCGGCGCCACCGTGTGCATGGCGCTCCCACACGCGGCGGAACAGCGGCCGCGACTGGATCCAGTGCGTGCGCGACTTGTTGTCGGTCTCGTCGAAGGAGCGGTTGAGCTCGGCCTCGGGCACGACGCGCACGCCGAGGTCGACGAGCTCGATGCGCGCCTTGGCGAGCGCGCGGTGCAGGTCCTCGACACGAAGTTCGAGCGCGCCGGCGTCGACGTGGTGCGGCAGAGGAGTGGAGAGCTCGCGGTACCACGGGTGGCGCTGGATGACTTCCCGCTCGACCGCCAGATCGGCGGGGCTCTCGAACAGCGCGCGCCCGATCGTCGTTTGCGGGCGCCGGCCGGGCTCGAGCAGCGCGCGGAAGCCCAGAGCCGTTGTTTCCAGCCGTTTCTCGCAGCGCGCGGTGCGCTTGAACACGACCTTCGAGTCGGCGACGACGAACGAACGGGCGTCCTTGAGCGGATCGTCGCTCACCGTCGGCGCGAGCGCCTTCCAGAGCTCCGGCCCGAGCTCGCGCGGCGCGCGGAACACGCTGTAACCCAGCGTCAGCGGCCCGAGGATCGGCCCCAGTCCCGCCTCGTCGATGCCGGCGAAGATCGCGAGTTCCGCCACGCTCGCTCAGCCCGTGCTCGGGATGCGCCCGCGATTGCGGTTCTTGAGCAGCAGCGCGAGCGCCGTCGAGCCGGCGACCAGCGCGATCAGCTGCGAGGTCGAGATCGCTCCGTCGAACCACACGCCGCGGATCGAGTCGCCGCGGAAGAACTCGACGCAGAAGCGCAGCGTCGAATAGAGCGCGATGCCGACCAGCGCGACCTGGCCCTCGTAGCGGCGGCGCTTGAGCAGCCACAGGCACACGCAGGCCACGATCAGCGCCTTGATCAGCATCATCGGCTGCGTCGCCCACAGGATGCGCCCGGCGTTCTCGTCACCGAACAGGCTGTGCGGCGGAAGCGGGTCGGGCACCTTGAGCGTCAGCGGGAACGGCAGGAACTGCCATTTTTCCGGCACCGGCGAGCCGTAGTCGTCGCCGACGAGCAGGCAGCCGATGCGCCCGACCGCCTGTCCGAAGAAACCCGCGACGAAGCCGCAGTCGGTCGCATGCAGCACCCGCAGCTTGTGGCGGCTCGCGCACCACATGCCGCCGACCATCGCTCCGAAGAAGCCGCCGTACATGACGAGGCCACCTTCCCAGATGGCGAGGATCGTCAGCGGGTTGGAGAGGTACTCGCGGCCCGTCGCGGATCCGCGCGCGACCTCGACGGTCA
>JAPLOE010000180.1 GCA_026692705.1 Planctomycetota bacterium | reverse complement strand
ACGACGAGCCGGTGACGGCGGGCGCGCCGGGCACCGGCTACAGGCTGCGGAAGTTCGTGAAGCGCAACCGAGGGCAGGTGCTTGCGGGCGCGGCGATCGTGCTCGCGCTGCTTGCAGGCGTCGTTGCGGTCGCGTGGAAGGCCGAGGAGGCGAGCGCACAGCGCGACGAGGCGGAACTCGCTCGAATCTCCGAGGCCGAGCAGCGCCGTCAGGCGGAACAGGCGCGGGCCGCCGCGGACGAGCAGCGCAGGATCGCCGAGGCTCAGGAGGCCGTCGCTCTCCAGCAGGAAGCGGAAGCCAAGGCGCAGGAAGCCGAGGCGCTCAAGCAGGCCGCGATCGCCGAGGCGGTGGCGAGGTTCCAGACCGACATGCTCGCGGCGGTCGATCCCAACCAGCTGCCGCGCGATCCGGTGACCGGCGAGCCGCTCAAGGATCGCGTGACGGTCGTGCAGGCGCTCGAGGCGGCGGTCAAGGTGCTCGACGAGGGTTCGCTGGCGGACCAGCCGCTTGTCGAAGCCAAGGTGCGCGCCACGATCGGCGCCACGTACCACTCGATCGCGCGGTTCGCCGAAGCCGAACGGAACCTCCGGAGGGCGCTCGAGATCCGCCGGGCCGCGGCGCCGACCGACGAACGGCTCCTCGCGGATGCCATGGACGCGCTGGCGATGCTCCTGTGGCGGCGGAGCCAGAACGAGGAATCCGAGGCGCTGATGCGTGGCGCGTTGGAGATCTACCGGCGCCTCCCGCCCGCGGTTGGCATCGACATCGCGAATGCCATGGACAACATGGCGAAGCCGCTGGTCGGCCTCAACCGGCTCGGCGAGGCCGAGCCGCTCCTGCGCGAGGCGCTCGCGCTGCGCCGCTCGAACCTGCCACCGGGCGACGTGGGCCTCGCGCACAGCCTCAACAGCCTCGGGCACCTCCTGTCTCTGGAGGAGAAGTTCGCCGAAGCCGAGCCGCTCTACCGCGAGGCGCTCGCGATCAACCGCGCCGCCCGGCCCGCGGGACATCCCGAGCTCGCCAACAGCCTGAACAACCTGGCCGCATGCCTGAAGGGCCTGAGCAAGTTCGAGGAGGCCGAGAAGCTGTTCGCCGAGTCGCTCGAGATCCACCGGGCGACGCTGCCCGAGGCCCACCCGAGCATCGCGCTCGGCCTCAACAACCGCGCGTCGCTGCTGCAGGCCCAGGGGAAGCTCGCCCAGGCGGAGCCCCTGTTCCGCGAGTCGCTCGCGGTCTGGCGCGCGGTGATCCCCGAGGGCCACCCGCACATGGTGAGCTGCATGGTGAGCCTCGCGCAGGTGCTCAACGAGCGCGGGGCCTTCGCGGAAGCGGAGTCGCTCTACCTCGAGGCCCTCGCGATCTGCCGACGCATCCTCGCGCCCGGCCATCCGTTGCTGATCCAGGCCCTGCGCGAGACGTCGATGCTGCTGGAGCGGCGGGGGAGGCCGCGCGAGGCCGAACCGCTCCAGCGCGAGCTCGTGCGGCTCTGCCGCGAGCATTCGCAGGACACCGGGCCGGAGTTCGCCTCGGCGCTCAACGGCCTAGGGCTGACCGAGATCGAGCTCGGCCACCACGACGAGGCGGTAGCGCTGTTCCGCGAAGCGCTGGAGATCCAGCGCGAGACCTTGCCCGTCGGCCACCACGACACGCACAACGTGCTCGGCAATCTCGTCTACGTGCTGCGCGAGCAGGGGCGCTTCGCCGAGGCCGAGCTCTTCGCGCAGGAAGACCTGCAGAATCGGCGCGTCGCGTTGCCCGCCGGGCATCCCGAGCTGGCGGACAACCTGCACGCCATCGCCTTCCTGCTCATGCAGCAGGGCAAGCTCGCCGAGGCCGAGCCGACGCTGCGCGAGGCGCTGCAGGTCCAGCGAGCGAGCTCGCCTGAGGAACGCGCCGGCATGGACGTCGCCGGCAGTCTCGCCACGCTGCTGAACGAGCTCGGCCGCACGGGCGAGGCCGAGCCGTTGTTCCGCGAGTGGCTGCAGGGTTGGCGCGCGCAGGGCAAGCCGCCGCACGCCAGCTACGCTCGCGTGCTCAACGACTTTTCCTTGCTCGTGTGGGATCGCGGCGAGCTCGCCGAGGCCGAGTCCCTCTTCCGCGAGGCGCTCAAGATCCAGACGGAGCTCCACCTCACCGAGGACCCCACCCACGCCAACGTGCTGGGCAACCTCGGCTCGCTCCTCTTCAGCCAAGGCCGCATCGCGGACGCGGAGTCGGTTCTGGTCGAGGCCCTCGCTCTCAAGCGCCGCATTTACCCGCCGCTCGACCCGAGCGTCATCTCGACCACCAACGATCTCGCCAACGTCTACGTCCAGCAGGACAAGCTCGAGCCCGCCGCCTGCCTGTTCGTCGAGATCGCCGGCGCACTCCGCGCCGCGCTTCCCCCGCGCAGCCTCGAGCTCGCCTCCGAACTCACCAACCTCGGCTACTCCCTCGCTTCCCTGCAGGCCTTCAGCCACGCCGAGTCCGTCGTTCGCGAAGCCCTCGCCATCCGCGAGCTCGTCCAGCCTGACCTCTGGAACACATTCAACTCCAAGGCCCTCCTCGGCGCGATCCTCCTCAACCAAGGCAAGCTCGCCGAGGCCGAGCCCTTGCTGCTCGCCGGCTACGAAGGCATGCAGCAGCGCGAGTCCACGATTCCGCCGCAGGGCGCGATTCGCATCCCCGAGTGCATCGAGCGCCTCGTGCAGCTCTGCGAGGCCAAGGGCGATCCGACGGAAGCCGCCGTATGGCGCGGCAAGCTCGAGGCCGCGCGTGCGAAAGCGTCCGCGGCCACGGAGGGCGGCAAGTGATGAGCCGCGGTGCTGCCGAGATCTTCCACGAAGCCCGCGAGCTTCCCCCCGAACAACGGGCGACGTTCCTGCTCGGCGCCTGCGGCAAGGACGTGGCGTTGCGCAGCAAGGTCGAGGCGCTGCTGAAGGCCGACGTCGAGGCCGGCAGCTTTCTCGCCTTGCCGACGAAGGGAGACGCTTCGCTCGCGCAGGTCGCCCTTTCCGCATCGCAGGAGCAGGCCGGCACGCAGATCGGGCGCTACCGGCTGCTCGAGCAGATCGGTGAAGGCGGCATGGGCACGATCTGGATGGCGGAGCAGCGCGAGCCGGTCAAGCGGCGCGTCGCGCTCAAGATCATCAAGCTCGGG
>JAPLOE010000179.1 GCA_026692705.1 Planctomycetota bacterium | reverse complement strand
CAGCGCCGCGCGACCGAACCAACGGCCCGCCAGGTACAGCCCGAGATCGCCGAGCCAAATGCCCAGTCCCGCCGCGGCGACCGAATGCCACGGTGAAATCCGCCCTGTCGCGGCCGCGAGCCCGGCGGCGATGCACGTCAGGTCCTCGCTCACGAACGTCGCGAGCACGATCACGACCCAAGCTGCCACCGGCGGCAGCTCGACCACACGCTCGACGAGCCCGTCGATCCACTCCACGGCGAGAACCTAGCGCACCGCGGCGCGCGGAAGCTCGAGCGCCACCTGCAGCGCACCTTCGCAGGGCGCCCCGTGCGTGTAGTGCAGCTCGACCTTGTCCGCAGCGACGCGCACGTGCGTCAGGCTCTGTGTCTGCGCGTTGTCGCGGTGCATGCACGGGCTCCACGGCCCACGCTCGGGCTCGTGGCTGCGGTGAAATCGCTCGAGCAGCTCGGCGTCGATCGAGCCGCGCTGCGCCGCCATGCGCGCGAACAGCTCGCGGCGCGCGACCGTCGCTCCCGTGGGATCGAGCGACGACGAGCAGATCGGCGGATGGCCCGCGTGGCGCGCATCGAAGGTGAGCGCGTTCAGGTCCCAGCTCGCGACCAGCGCCGGCCCCAGCGGCCCGACCGCGACGATCGAGAACGAGCGGTAGCGCTCGAGGTGGCGCTTGGAGAGCCGCACCCGCGCTTCTTCCTGCGTGCGCGCGTCGAGCAGGCCGTCGACGAGCTCGCCCCGCGTCACCCACTCGCGCTCTTCCGCATCGCGCGGCAGGTAACCGTTGAGCAACGCGACGCACAGGCCGAACTCGTTGACGCCGATCCACGTGCCGCCGCCGTCGGGATCGCTCGGCGCGATCCAGCTGCGGCCCGCTCGCTCGCGCACCTGCGGCGGCCGCGCCGGCGCGCGCGTGCGCTTCTCGTCGCGGTTGAACAACAGCTCGTACCCCTGCCCGTGGTGGAGCCACGTCAGCGTGCACACGCGGCGCTCCCCGGCTGCTTCTGGTCCTGCTCGTACTTCAGCGTCGACGGCGCGACGCCGAGCTCGGGCCCGGGCTCGACGCCCTGGATGCGCAGCACGAAGGCCACGAGCGCGAAGTGGTGCACAGTGTGCGACACGAGGAACTGCAGCTCGCGCGCAAGCGTCGAACGGCTTGCGCACCGCGAGTGCCTCTCGCCGCTGTCGAGCTTCACCGTGACCTCGTGCGCCGCATCGAACGTCCGCAGGCGCAGGAGCCCCGCCTCGGCGAGCGCGAGCCGCTCGAGCGCGCGCTCGCGGCTGTTCTCGACCTCGAGGTCGCGCTCGCGCTGGTCGTAGTCGATCGTTCCCGCCGCGACGCCCGCGAGGAAACAGTCGTAGTGGTCGAGCGCGTGCCGCAGGTGCGGGCCAACCCCACCACGCCCGCCCGGTGCACTCGCGCGGTATTGCTCGTCCGCCAGCCGCCCGACGAGCTCGCGCGCCTGCGCGAGGCACGCCAGATTGGACTGGACGAGCTCGTGGATCGCGCGCTGTTGCATCGTGTCGCTCATGGTACGGGCACGAACCTTGCCGCGATGGCCTGCTGAAGCTTTTCCGCCAGCCGCTTGCGGTCTTCATCGCGCACGGGCTCGCTCAGGAACTCGACGCGCGCCTCGATGCGCTCGAGCGCCGCCATCGCGAGCGCGTGCGGACCGAACGGCATGTCGCCCCACCAGCACACGTGCGTCGACGCCGGCGGATCCTGCGGCGCCGTGCGGTAGCTCAACGTCGCGGCCCACACGTCGAGGCCGCCTTCCGCCGCCGGAGCGAGCAGCGACGGCCGGAACGGCAGCACGCTCTCGCCCTTGGTGCTCGTTCCCTCGGGAAAAACGACGACTCCGACGCCGCGGCCGAGCGCGCGCGCGATCTGCGCATTGGTCGCCGGCAGGTCGCGCTTGCGCTCGCGCACGAGGAACACCGTGTCGAAACAGCGCGCCAGCAGGCCGATCACGGGCCAGCCAGCGACTTCCGCTTTTGAGACGAACGACGTGTCGAAGGCCGAGCCGAGCACCGGCACGTCTAGGTACGACAGGTGGTTCGACACGAGCAGCACACCGGTCGGCGGCGGCGTGCCGACGACCTCGACGCGCACCGCGAAGGCGCCACACATCGCCCGGCACCAGCGCCGCATGATCCCGCGCCGCCAGCGCAGCCGCGTGCGCGGCGCGAACGCCAGCAGGACGTGCCCGATCGCCCACGAGCCGAACAGCACGGCCGTGGCCGCTCCCGCTCGCACGAGTCGCGTGGTCACCCGCAGGCGCTGTTTCACGCGTGGCATCGGACCCACCGCGTGGCCCGGCGTCAACTTCGCTCCGCTACTTGGGAAAATAAGTGCGGTAGGCATGCGGCTCGAGGTCCTGCACGTCGAGCAGGGCGAGGAAGTCGATCGTCTTGAAGGCGCGGTCGAGCGCCGGCTCGCCGACGATCTTGGCGCCGAGCTTGAGGTAGCCCGCGAACAAGGCCGGCAGCTTGACCGTCGTGTCGAGCTTCGCCTCGAACCCGTCCGGATAGCACTCGAAGGCCGGCAACGTGCGCACGAGCAGGTCCTGGCGCACGAAGCCGCCCGCGACGAGGAAATCGTGCGTCGCCTTGCCGACGTCGGGATCCTGGCTCGTCAGCGAGCAGCAGCCGAACAGGTAGCGCTTGTGGTTCCACGCCAGATAACCCGCGAGCCCGCGCCACAGGTGCTGCAGCACGCGCCCGTTGCGGTGCTCCTTCGCGACGCAGGCGCGCCCGGTCTCGACCGCGGCGTCGAGCAGCCACGGCGGGAGCTGCGACAGGTCGTACTCGCTCGCCGTGTACCAGCCGACGGGCGTCGCTTCGGCCATCTCGCGCGTCTGCACGCGGTAGGTTCCGACGATCGCTCCGGTCGCCTGCTCGAGCACCATCAGGTGGTGGCAGGTCGCGTCGAACGGATCGCGGTCGAGCCCCGTCGCGAAACTCTCGTCGAGCCCCTCGTGCAACTCGACATTGAACACCTCGAAGCGCAGGCGCTGGATCGCGACGAGATCCTCGGGCGTGCGCGCAAAGCGCGACACGTAGGAGCCGCTCGAATGCTCCGCCGTCGGGAGCCCGGCCTTCGAACGCGGGTAGGCCGCAGGCGCAGGCGCGTTCGTCGCGTTCGGCAGCTGGAGTTCCATGCACGGGTTCTCGGCGGGTCGGAGGCGGCGACCGGGCTTCGGCTGGGAGCCTAGGCACCGTTCGACAGGCGAAGTACGGGGCAGCGGGAATTTTGTGACAGGCCTGCATGACGAAGCATGAATCGGGCCGAAAGCTTCGTGCAATCGCCCTAGAATCTGTCCCATGCCCGCCCGACACCTGCGCGCGCTCCTCGGCGCCCTCGCCGCGACCTGCCTGCTCGCCACCTGTCGCAATTCCGAACGGCCGCCCAACGTGGTCGTGATCGCGCTCGACACGCTCCGCCCCGACTGCCTGGGAATCTACGGCCACAAGCGCGAGACGAGCCCCAACCTCGACCGTTGGGCCGCAAAAGCGGTCGTTTTCGAGAACGCGCAGACCGCCGCGCCCTGGACCGCGCCCTCGCTGCTCTCGGTGATGACCTCGCTCTACCCGAGCGTGCACGGCGTCTCGACCTTCCCCAATCCGGGCACGATGAACGAGCGTGTCACGACGCTCGCGGAGGTGCTCAAGGCGCGCGGCTACGCGACGGGCGCGTTCACCGACGGTGGTTACGCCAAGCGCCAGTACGGCCTCGGCCAGGGCTTCGACACGTATCCGCTCAACGAGGGCGACACGCCCGAGGAGCACGCCTCGAACCTCGCGCATCCGCACCGCCTCGCCGAGAACCTCGATCGCACGCTGCGCTGGATCGACGAGTTCAAGGACGAGCCTTTCTTCCTGTTCTTCCACACCTACGAGATCCACGGGCCCTACATGCCGCCGGAGGCCGACATCCAGCGCTGGCGCCCGGACTATCGCGAGAAGGAAGAGCACGACGTGCTGGTCGCGAAGATCGACCATCTGCTCGCGACGGGCGAGATCGATGCCGAGGGCGTGCGGCTCGTGCTCAAGCACAAGGAGCACTGCAACGCGGGCAACGGGCAGAAGGAGATGGAGCTGCTCTACCCCAAGCTCAAGGAATTCGGCATCCGCACGTCGGATCCCGACATCATGGGCTTCTGGCGCGACCTGTACGACGCGGAGATCCGCCACACCGACCGCGAGCTCGAGAAGCTCTTCGCGCGCCTCGAGCAGGCCGACCTCGCCGAGAACACGATCGTGGTGATCGTCTCCGACCATGGCGAAGGTTTCGGCGAGCACGGCTACGTCGGCCACGGCAACGCGCTGCACGACGAGGCCCTGCGTGTCGTGCTGATGCTGCGCGCGCCGGGCGTCGCGCCGCGGCGCGTGAGCGAAGTCGTCAACAACGTCGACGTGATGCCGACGGTGCTCGACCTCGTGAAGGCCCCGCGCGAATCGTTGCTGCTGCAGGGCCGTTCGCTCGTGCCGGCGCTGCGCGGCGAGAAGCTCCTCGACTCGCCCGTGTTCAGCCACTCGCTCGCCCGCAAGGACCGCGAAGGCCGCCAGTGGTCCGTGCGCGAAGGCCGCTGGCGATTCGTGTGGGACGAGGAGAAGCAGCAGAGCCAGCTCTTCGACCTCCAGAGCGATCCCGGCGAACTCGTCGACGCCAGCGCCGCGAACCCCAAGATCGTCGAGCGCCTGCTCGGGCTGCTGCGCGCGCAACGCGACGTCGACACTGCCTTCCGCGAGCGCGCCAGCGGGCCGCCCCTGCCCTACGCGCCGAGCAAGAACGACCTCGAGGAGCTCGGGCACCTCGGTTACGTCGAGACCGACGTGTCGCAGGACGCCAATCCGCCCAAGTGGCTGCCCGCACCGCGCCTCGGCCAGTGACGGCGGGTCCGGCGGCGAGCGCCGGCCGCGAGAGCAGTTTCTCCGAGAAAGTGCGTGGGTTCGGCCGGAGCTGCGGGTCCTGAGCGCCGATCGCCCTCCGCCATGCCGACCCCTTCCCAGCCCAGCCCGCCCACGAGCGACGACTGGCTCCGGCTCCATCGCGAGCTGGTGCCCGAGCTCTTCCGCTGCGTCTCGCGGCGCGTCGGCGCCGACCGCACGCTCGCGGAGGACCTCGTGCAGGAGACGTGGCTGCGTGCGCTCGAAACCTGGCGCAAGCAGGGCCTGCCCGCGGATCCCGGCGCGTGGCTGCGTACCGCGGCCTTCAACCTGACGCGCAACCACTTCCGTCGCGCCGCGCCTGTGCAGCTCGGCGAGGCGCACGCGCATCCCGCCGCGTCGCAGGACGACTCCGCGCGCGAGCGGGCCGCGCTCGTGCAGCGAGCCCTCGCGCACCTCGACGCAGCGCAGGCCGAGCTGCTCGTCGCGCGCCACTTCGACGGTCACGCCCTCGCGCAGCTCGCGCTCGCGCACCGCACGAGCGAACGCGCGATCGAAGGCCGCCTGCACCGCGCTCGCCACGCGCTCGCCGACGTGCTGCGCCGCAGCGTGCCCGCCGGAACTGCGCCGGAACGAATCCTCGCGGAACTCCTCGGAGACCAGCCATGAACGACGTCCACGAGCCGACGCCTGAATTCCTCGCCCACATGGAGCGCGAAACGCTCTACGCGTTGCGCCGGCCCGCACCGCAGGGCCGCGGCCCGCTGCTCCAGCACTTGCGCACCGCGGCGCTGGTGGTGCTCGCCCTCGGCGTTGGCGCGGGCTGCGTCGTCGTCGCCGAGCGCGTGCAGGACTCGCGCCGCGTCGAACGCGAGCTCGCTCGCAACGGCGTTCAGGTCGAGCTCGCCGAGCGCCGCTTCGAGGCCCTGAAAGCCCGCACGGAAACTGCGCGCCTGCGCCACGCCGAGGGTGTGGTGTCGATGAGCGAAATCACCGAGGCCGAGCGCCGTCTGCTCGGCGCCGAACGCGCGCTGCGGCACGTGCGCCTGGAACGCGAGGAACTCGACGCCGGCGGCAGCACGTTCCCGCGGACCACGGTTCCGGACGGCGAGCTCGAACTCGACCTGACGGCCCCGCCCGTGGCTGGCCGAGACTTCGTGAGCGAGCACCTGCGCATCGATCACGAAGCCTGCGCTGCCGACCTCGAACACGCCCGGGCCGAGCTCGAGCGCGCCACCGTGCTGCACGACGCCGGCCGCGTGCCGGAATCCGTGCCTGGCGACGCACGCGCGGCGGTCGAGACTCTCGAACGGCGCTTGGCCTCACTCGACCAGCGCCTCGCCGCCCGCGCCGAGTTTCTCGCGGGCAAAACGTCGCGCGAACAGTGCGAGCTCGCCGACCTGCAACGCAGCACCGAGGCCCGACGAGCCGATGCGAAAGCCCTCGTGCGCCGCCTGCGCGACGACCTCGCGCGCGCCGAACAACTCCACTCCGCCGGCGTCGCCCCCGCCCCCGACGAACTCCGCCTCGACCTCGACCAGGCCGAGTGCGAACTCGAACTGATGGCCCTCGAACTCGAAGCCCTGCGTCAGCGCTGATCGTCGGGTTTCCCGCCGGAAACCGGCACGACCGGAGGCAAGCTCTCCTCGATCACGATCTCGGGGGCCGGCGTGAGCTGGATCGTCATCTGCCGAGGTTGGTGTTCGAGCAGGCGTCCGAGGACACCCTGCCCCTCGTGAATCTGAAGTGTCAGATTCGAGAGCCGTCGCAAGGCAACGTCATGCCCAACGGCCGCGAGTCGACGTTGGACGACCAGCGCCGTCTCGTCGAACAGGTCCTGCTCCGCCTTGGCCGCGCGCTCGGCGGCGAGTTCCGCGCGCAACGAGGCGAGCTCGAGTTCCTGCGCCTGGTGGGCGCGGGACGAGCGGAAGCCGAGGAATCCAAGTGCGAGCACGAGCGCCGCGATCGCGGCCCATTGCAGCTTCACGAGCATGGTTCTCCGTCCTTTTCTGTGGCGCAGGCAGTCCGTGCGCCAGCGTTCGATGTCCCCCAGTTGCGCGAGCGCCCGCTCGCGCGCCTCGTCGCGCGGCACGCCCGCCGCGACGAGCTCGTCGGTCGCCTCCGCGAGGTGGAACTCGAGCTCCGCGTCGATCTCTCGGGCCCCGTCGTCCCAGGCGTTCATCCGGCCACCTCGGGCGCGAGCACGCGCGCGACGGCGCCGCTGACACGTTCCCACTGTTCCGTGCGGCGCTTGAGCTCGGCGCGGCCGGCGCGCGTGAGCGAATAGAAGCGCGCCTTGCGGTTCGACTCGCTCAGGCCCCACTCGGCCGCGATCCAGCCCTGCCGCTCGATGCGGTGCAGCGCGGGATACAGCGAGCCTTCTTCGACGGCGCTTGTAGCGTGCGAAGCACGAGCAGGTCCAGCGTCCCCGGGAGCAGTTCGGTGTCGTTGCGCGTGTCGCCCTAGGCCATGGCTTCCCCTAGTCGTCCTAGGGGAAAGCCTAGCCCGTTCCCCTAGGCTGTCAAGGGGAGCGCGCCTCAGCCCTTGCGCTTCTTCGACTTCTTCGCCTTCTTGCCGTGCCCGTGGTCGTCGTGGCCGCCGGCCACACCGATGTCGCGCATCATCTTGTGCAGCTCGAGCGAGTGCATTTCCTCGGCCGCGATCTGCGTGCGCGCGAACTCCTCGAGGTACACGCTGGAATCCTCGACGGTGTCGAGCAGCTCCTTGTAGAGCTTGAGCGCGCGCGTCTCGTGGGCGGCGCTCTCCTCGAGGATGTCCTTGACCGCGTGGCGGTAGGTCTCGTCGATCGGCGCGATCTTCAGCGTCGGGTGCCCGCCGAGCCCGGTGAGCAGCTCGCCCGCCTGCTGCGCGTGCAGCAGCGACTCCGCCGCCTGCGCCTTCATGAAGGCGACGATCGGGATGCGGTTGGGTCCGGTCACCATCAGCGAGTAGTGCGTGTAGCGCACCACGCCCGCGAGCTCGAACTCCATGATGCGCGAGAGGAGCTTGAGCGTCGCCTTCGTGTCGAGGTCTTTGAGCGGCATGCCCGCAGGATAGCGCGGGCCGCCGCGATCAGAGGTACCCCAGTTTGCGCAGCTCCTCGAGCTGCGCCTCGCTCAGGCCCTCGAGCGACACTCCGGCGCCGCCGAGCGCCCCCATCTGCGTCAGCCGGTGCGCGAGGCCGAGCGCGCGCGGATGGTCGGCGCGGTACAGGTTCTGAAGCTCGCCGGGATCCTTCGACAGGTCGTACAGCTCGTGCTTGCCCGTCGCCGGCCGGTGGATGTACTTCCAGTCGCCCGCGCGCAGCGTGTACATCTGCGGATCGCGCTGGAGCCGGTCCTCGGCCGCGTGGTGCACCTCGGCGTAGACCTCGCGCTCCTCGCTCGCGCGCGTGCCCGTCACGAACGGCGCGAGCGAACGCCCGTCGAGCACGGCCTTGGGCGCCGGCAGGTCGAGCAGTTCCGCGAGCGTCGGCAGCACGTCGACGACTCGCGCGCGCTGCGCGACGGTCTTCGCCTTCGGCACGCCCGGACCGCGCAGCACGAGCGGCACGCGCAGCTGCTCCTCGTAGAGAATGCCGTGCGTCCAGAAGTCGTGCTCGCCGAAGGCCTCGCCGTGGTCGGCGAGGATCACGACCAGCGTGTTGTCGAGCGTGCCCTGCTCGCGCAGCTTCGCCACGACACGCGCGAGCTGCTCGTCCATGAACGTGAGCTCGGCGTCGTACAGCGCGACACGGTTCTCCGGCTTCGCGAGCGCCGGGATACGCCGCTCCGGCCCCGCGCGCGTCGTGCCCGGCGGCAGCGGGAAATCGACGTGTTTCCCGAGCCAGTCGAGCGGCGGCACGAAGGACGGGTCGTGCGCGTCGAAGTAGTGCACGAGCAGCGCGAAGGGCTGCGAGCCGTTCTGGTCGAGCCACCCGAGCACGAGGTCGGTCGTGTCGTCGGCAGGGCGTTGCGGAGCGTCGGTCGCGCGCTCGATGCCGTGCTTGGCGAAGCTCGCGCTCAGGTCGTCGTGGAAGCTCTCGAAGCCACGCGCGAGCCCGTACTGCGCCCCCATCGGCTTCGCGCTCACGAACGCCGCCGTGCGCCGCCCGCTCGCGACGAACAACTCCGGCAGGCTCGCCACGTCCTTCGAGAGCGTCTCGCCGCCGACCGCGAAGAGGCTGCGCACGCCGTGGCGGAACGGCAGCGCGCCCGACAGCAGCGTGCTCGCCGAGACCGGCGTCAGCGACGACTGCGAGCGCACGTCCTCGAAGCGCGTGCCTTCGGCGGCGAGCGCATCGATCGTCGGCGTCGTCGGCTTCGCGTACCCGTAGCACGACAGGTGATCGGCGCGGGTCGTGTCGAGCAGGACGATCAGCACGTTCGGCTTCGGCGCCGAGGGCGAGCAACCGCCCAGGCCCAGGGCGAGCAGCGCGAGGATCGTCGTGCGCAGCAGCATCGGGCGAGAGTATAGGCCACGCGCTCGTGCGTGGCCCGTCGCTCCGCCACTTCGTAGGCTCTGGGCGCCGTGACCGAAACCGCCGCCCGCACGCCCCAAAGCCGCCTGCGCCAGCTCGCGCTCGTGCTCGGAATCTTCGCGCTCTCGACGGTCCTCGCGTTCGCGACCCGCGACCGCAAGAACGACCACCGGCTCGCGAGCGACGAACCCGAGTGGATCGCGATCTCGATCCTGCACTGGCAACAGTTCGTCGAGGGCGCACCGCCGGCCGGGGCCGAGATCGAACCGGGACTTCGCAGCCCCAACGTCTGGGCTCAGGGCGTGCAGCGCACGACGTTCGGCTACATGAACCCGTGCCTGCCCAAGCTCGTCTGGGGCGGGCTGCTCGTCGCCGCGGGCCACGACCGCGCTTCGCCGTACGTGTTCCAGATCTTCCAACAGGACGCGCCCGAGCGCCGTCGCGCCGCGCAGGCCGAGCTGATGCCGGCCGAGCCGCTCGCGCGCCGCGTCGTGCTGGCGCTCTCGGCGCTGTGCGCCACGCTGCTCTTCTTCTGCGCCCGAGCGCTCGTCGGTGGCCGGGCGGGCGCCATCGGCGGAGCCGCGGCGATCGCCTGCTGGTTCGCGTCGCCGCTCGTGCAATCGACCGGGTCGTACCTGCGCACCGACATGTTCATGCTGCCGTTCTGCCTCGCGGGCCTGCTCGTCGCGCTGCAGCGCGCGCGCGCCACGCTCGGCTGGGGCCTGCTGCTCGGGCTCTGCTGCGGCCTCGCGGTCTCGTCGAAGCTCAACGGCGGCCTGCTGTGCGTCGCGACGGCGCTGTGGGCTGGCCTCGCGATCCTGCGCGAGCCCCCGCAGTGGAAACGGGCGCTCGTGGCGCTGCTCGTCGCCGCCGCGCTCACGCTCGCGCTGTTCTACGCGCTGAACCCGCGCCTGTGGGGCGAGCCGCTCGAGGGCGTGCGCGACATCCTCACGCGCTGGGACAAGCTGATGGCCTACTTCCAGGACGAGCTCGCGCCGCGCACACGAGTCGCCGTCGCGCGCACCCTCGAGGAGCGCCTCGCGCTGTTCGCGAGCACTTTCGGCGGGGGCTCATTCTTCGCCGGCTACGTCGGGCTCGGCTTCGCGCTGCTCGGTCTCGGCTGGGCGACGGTGCGCGCCTGGGGCGGCTGTCGCCACGCACGCACGCTGCTCGTCTTCGTGGCCGTGTTCGTCTCC
Organism: Planctomycetota bacterium; assembly: GCA_026692705.1. Taxonomy (GTDB): domain Bacteria; phylum Planctomycetota; class UBA1135; order UBA1135; genus F1-120-MAGs118. The sequence goes on along the minus strand of JAPLOE010000179.1, from coordinate 17,118 downwards.
GGCACGATCCTGTGGCTGCCGCTCGACTGGGAGCGCTTCTACCTCACCGCGACGCCGGCGATCGTGCTGCTCGAGGCCGCGCCGCTCGCGTACGCCGCCGAGCGCCTCAAGCGCAAGCCCGCGAGCGCCTGATCAGCGCACCGGCGCGCGCACGGCGAAGCCCGCGATCTCGCCCGCGACGGTGCCAGAGCCGACCTGCGTGAACCCGACGCCGGCGGTGAAGTCGACGGCGCGCGCGCTGCCGCCAGAGAGCGTGAGGTGGAATCGGTTCGTCCCGGGCGCGCGCTCGAGCCGCGTCGGCGCCGCACCCGCGAGCGCGAGGCCCGTGTTCGTGAGCGCGCCCGTCGTGCGGTCGACCGCGAAGGCACGCAACGTTCCGCCGGCGCCGCCGACGATCAGGTGCTCGCCCGTCGCGTCGAAGGCGAGCGCGGTCGCCCCCACGAGCGAATTGAAGCTCGCCGCGAGCACGTTGGGCACGCCCGCGATCGGATCGAGATCCTGCACGACCACCGTCGCCGCCTGCTCGATCCACGCGATCAGCGTGCCGCTGCCGTCGATCACGACCGAGCGCGGGCTCGCGCCGGTGAGCACCGTCGACCACGGGACCGGCTCACCCGTCGCAGGGTCGATCGCGAAGATCGGGATCTCGTCCGCGTTGCCGCAGGCCACGAAGCACAGCGAACCGGCGGGATGGAACGCGAACGCGCTCGGCCCGTCGCCCACGACCTGCGAGGACTGCAGCGTCAGCTCACCGTTGGAGAGGTCGATCGTCCACGCGCGCAGCACCGCGGGAACCGTGTCGACGAGCTCGAGCACCATCCGCCCCGAAGGGTCGAGCGCGAGCGTGTCCGAGCCCGCGCCCGCGGCACCTTCGATCGCGACCGAGAGCGAGCCGTCGGCGAGCACGTTCGCCACGCCGATCGCGCGGTCGGGGCTCGCGTACCAGGCGACGTCGAGCCACGGGTGCACGGCGATCGAGGTCGTCGCGGTGCTGCCGGGCGCGCCCGTGGTCGATGCGAGCGGCGACAACGAGCCGTTCGGCGCGATCGCGAGCGCGCGCGGCGCTCCGGTCGTCGCGAGGTAGAGCTGCGCGGGCTGCGGACGGGGCGCCGTGACTCCGGGCGCGAGCGCCAGCACGCGGCTGAGCGTGCGTCCGGTCGTGCGCGGGACGTCGGCGGGCGCGAGCGAACCGTCGGGTTGGCTGTCGAATGCAAGCCAGCCGAAGCCCTCGACGAGCGCGTGCACCCGCTCTCCGTCCGGCGTCGCGACGAAACCGGTCACCGGCCGCAGCGTCGCGACCGTGCCGGTTCCGACGGGCAGCAGCGCTCCGGCCGGAGTGAGCTCGAACGAGTCGATGCCCTCGGCGAACTCGCGCGCCGCGTGCACGAAGGGCGAGCGCGGCGGCCGGCACAGCGCACTCGGGTAGCGCCCGCCCGGCAGGACGACCGGGACGCCGGCGACGGGCGCGAGCACTCCGCTCGACGGATGGATCGAGTAGCTCACGAGCCCGCGCAGCGCGTCGGCGCACACGAGGTAGTCCGAATTGGCCGACACCACGAGCGCATTCGGCGCGCCGCCGGTCGCGAGGTCGAGGCCGTGCGTGGGCGCGCCGGTGATCGAATCGAGCGTGTAGCTCGCGATCTCACCGTCGAAGGCGCCCGCGACGTACGCGAAGCGGCCCGAGGGCGCGAGGGCGAGCGCGGTGGGCTCCGAGGGCGCCGCGATGCCGATGCCGACCTCGCTGAGCGCGCCGGTCTGCGGATCGAGCGACCACGTGCGCAGAAGCGGCTCCGACGTCACGCCGTACACGAAACGCGAGTTGGGCGAGACGGCGAGCGCGAGGCTCACGCCCGGACCGCAGCCCGCGAGCAGCCCCGTGCTCTCGACGCGCCCATCGCTTCGGCAGCGGTAGGTCGAGAGCGCCGTGCGATCGCCTTCGGCCACGATCAGCCAGCGTCCGTCGGGCGTCGCGCAAGCCGCGCTCGCGGCCGTGTCGAGCGACAGCGCATGTTCCGTCGGCGCGAATCCGCCGAAAGCGTCGGGCAGGTACGTGGAGAGCACGGGCTCGCCCTCCTGCAGCACTAGCGCGAGCGCCGCCTGCGGCAGGCGGACGTTGACCGTGAGCGGCACGTCGAGGAAAGCGCCGGAGCAGTGCAACGCGCGCACCGTGAGCGCGGCGCTCGCACCGAGTGCGGCCTCCGTCGGCGCACCGTCGATCACGCCCGTGGTCGCGTCGAGCGCGAGCCCGCCCGGCAGCGAGCCCGCCTGCAGGACGTAGGAAGTCGGAGTGCCGGCGCCCAGCGTCGGCGAGTAGCTCGTCTCCACCGCCACGGCGAAATCGAGCGCGCTGGCGGGATACGTGAGGCCGGACGGCGTCGTGTCGAGCACCTCGAGCGTGACCGAGGCCTGCGCGGAACCTCCGGAGTTCGAGGCCGTGATCGTGTAGCTCGCCTGCGCGGCCGCCACGGTCGGAGTGCCCGCGATCGCACCGGTCGATGGATTCAGCGTGAGACCCGCCGGCAAGCTGGGGAACACCGAGAACGAACTCGGCGTGCCACCGAGAACAGTCGGCAAGTTGGCGCTCGCCGCCGCGCACTCGGAGAGCACGACGTTCGGGTTCGCGTAGGAGAGCCCGGTCGGCGGCGGAGCCGAGCCACCTCCGCCTCCACCGCCCCCACAGGCCCCGACGCCCGCCGCGAGGGCGAGGACGAGGCCAGGACGGAAGGAGCGCGGCTTCATGCGTTTGGCGGGGCCATCCTAGGTCCGAGGCCACCCCGGAATCGACCCGCAGCCTCGCTCGCTTGAGCCCAAGCCGTACCGGAGCCGGCCCCGAACGAGGCGAGGTGAAGGCCCTGCATGGCTGCGGGGCGCCCCGACCCTCGGCCGAGACGCCCCGCGCTGCCCAGAAACCCTGATTTTGGGGCTAGACCCGCGTCGCGGCGCGCGCGCGCAGCTCGGCACAGACCATGTCGCCCACTTCCGGCGTCGGGTGGGCGCCGGTGTGCACGCCCTTGAGGCGGCGCGAGCGCAGCAGGTCGGCCACGACGTTCTCGATGTCGCGCGAGGCCTGCTTCTGGCCGAGGTAGTCGAGCATCATCGCGCCCGCGAGGATCGCCGCGACCGGGCTCGACACGTTCTTGCCGGCGTACTTGGGCGCCGAGCCGTGGATCGGCTCGAACAGCGACACGTGGCCCGGGTTGAGGTTGCCCGAGGCCGCGATGCCCATGCCGCCCTGCACCATCGCGCCGAGGTCGGTGATGATGTCGCCGAACAGGTTGGTCGTGACGGCGACGTCGAACCACTCGGGGTTCTTCACCATCCACATGCAGGCCGCGTCGATGTAGGCGTGGTCGGTCTTGACGTCGGGGTACTCCTTGGAGACCTCGGCGAACGTGCGCGTCCACAGGTCCTGCGCGCGGACCGCGTTGGCCTTGTCGATCAGCGTGAGCTGGCGGCGCGGGCGCACGCGCGCGAGCTCGAACCCGTAGCGGATGACGCGCTCGACGCCGTGGCGCGTGTAGACCATCGTCTGCACGGCGACTTCGGTGTCGTGGCCCTTGTGCGTGAAGCCGTGGGAGCCCGAGTAGGCGTCCTCGGTGTTCTCGCGCACGATGATCATGTCGACGTCTTCCGGCTTCTTGTCCTTGAGCGGGCAGAGCGCGGAGTCGTAGAGCTTGATCGGGCGCAGGTTGACGTACAGGTCGAGGTCGAAGCGGCACTTGGCGATGATGCCGTACTCGATCATGCCGACGGGCACGCGCGGGTCTCCGATCGCGCCGAGGTAGATGGCCTGCTTCTGCTTGACCTCGTTGAAGGCGGCGTCGGGGAAGATCTCCTTCGTCGCGAGGTAGTGCTCGGTGCCGAAGGGGTATTCGGTGCGGCGCAGGCGGAAGCCGTAGATCTCGCCCGCGGCGTCGACGACCTTCAGCGCCTCGCGGGTGACCTCGGGGCCGATGCCGTCGCCGGCGATGACTGCGATGTCGAGTTCGGTCATGGGTGCGGGATCCTGTTGCTGGCGGACCTTGGGTCTCTAACGGGCCTTGGAGGCCTGAACCTTGAACATGCCGGGGCGCCAGGCGGAAATCCGCCCTTCGATGGCGCTGGCGGCGACGGTCAGCGGCGAGGCGAGGTAGAGCTTCCCCGGGCCGCTGCGGCCGGTGAAGTTGCGGTTGATGGCGCTGACGGTGACCTGCTCGGCCGAGGCCGACACGCCGGGACCGCAGCCGATGCACGCGCCGCAGCCGGGGTTGATGACCTCGACTCCCGCCCGCTGGAAGAGCTCCATGTAGCCCTTCGCGCGCGCGTAGTCGCGGACGTCCTCGCTGCCGAACTGCAGGTACATCTTCACGCCCGGGGCGACCTTGCGGCCGGCGTCGAGCGCCTCGCGGACGACACGGGCGTACATGTCCATGTCGTGTTCCTTGCCTGCGGTGCACGAGCCGCCGTAGGCGATGTCGATCTTGACGCTTCCGAGCTCGGCAATGTTGGCGCCGTAGGTCGGATCCGAGGGCTTGGCCACCATCGGGCGCAGCTTCGACAGGTCGATGCGGTGCACGCCCCCGTCGTAGTGCGCACCCGCGTCGGGGAACACGAAACGCGCCTCGATCTCGGCCTTCGACATCGACGGGCGGCGCGAGGCGAGCCACTCGAGCGTGAGCTTGTCGGCCTCGCAGATGCCGGAGCGCGCCGAGCATTCGGTCGCCATGTTGCACAAGGTCGCGCGCTCGTCCATCGAGAGCGACGCGAGGCCCGGGCCGCCGAACTCCATCACGCGGTCGAGCGTGTCCTCGCGCACCGCGAACGTGCTGAGGATGTGCAGGATCACGTCCTTGGCCGTGCAGTCCTCGGCGAGCTTGCCCTCGAGCTCGAAACGGATCGACTCGGGCACCTTGACGAACGTGAAGCCCGAATAGGCGAGGCCCGCGTACTCCGTCGCGCCGACGCCCCACGTGAGCGCGTTGTTGCCGCCGCCCATGCAGGTGTGGCTGTCGGTCGCCTGGATGAAGTCGCCGGGGTCGACGAAGTGCTCGCGCGCGACCTGATGGCAGATGCCGGGGCTGACGCCGTCGCGCGCCGAGTAGTCGCGCACGCCGGTGTGCTTCTGGAACTCGCGCTGCAGCCGGCGCAGCGTCTCGATCTGCGCCTCGAAGGGCTTCATGCGCGGCACGCCGGTCGCGTACAGCAGGTGATCCTCGAACACCGCGAACTTGGCGGGGTTGGTGACGCGGTAGTTGGCGCCGTATTCCTGCTGCAGGAAGTAGTGCACCTGCGCGGTCGTGAACTCGTGGCTGTAGCCGCCGTCGACGTTGACGAGGCAGGCGTCGCCGGGCTTGACGCAGCTCTCGCGGTCGCCGCCAACGAGGTGCGTGGCGATGACCTTCTCGGCCATCGTCATCGGGAGCGGAGCGTGCTTGGGCGGCGCGACCTTGACCGTGCCGGCCTTGTAGCGCGCACCGAACTCGAACAGGCCACCGGCCTCGAGGATCGCGCGCGTGACCTCGTCGTACTTGGCGGTGAACTCCTCGAGCGGGATCTCCTCGCCGGCCTCGAGGCGGCGGAGCTGCTCGTAGTCGCCCATCAGCTGCCCGAGGTTGATGTTGTTGCGCGCGTGGATCGGCGCGAACGAGTGCGCGATCACGAGCCCGATGCCCGACCACTTCTCGGCCTGCGGCGCCGTCTCGCGCGACGAGCCCGTGCCCTTGCGCTGGCCGCTGACGATCGCCTCGAACTTGCCGTCGAGCAGCGCTCGCGTGCCGAACACGCGCTGGTTCGTCGCGTCCATCAGGCCCGCGTAGGCGTCGAGCGCGATGTCCTCCGGCTTGTGGCGGAAGCACACCCAGGCCGGCGTCATCGCGTCGGTGTTGATGTCGTCGAGCAGCTCGGCCGAGTTGACGTCGGCCATGCGCACGTCGAGCTCGCCGCGCAGCTGCGCGCGGATCTTCTCGACGTCCTTGAACAGGTACAGCACGCGAGCGGGCTTCGAAAGCCGCACCACGCGCCGGCCATCGGCGCGCACGTGGATCACCGGATTGCCCATGGCTCAGGCCCTCGGGTTCTTGATCAGCATCGCGATGCCCTGGCCACCGCCGATGCAGGCCGACGCCATGCCGTAGCGCAGGCCCTTGCGGCGCAGCTCGTACATCAGCGTGATCACGAGGCGCGTGCCGGTCGCTCCGAGCGGATGCCCGAGGCTGATCGCGCCACCGTTGACGTTGCAGCGCTCGCGGTCGAGCCCGAGTTCCTTCTCGCAGGCGAGGTACTGCGCCGAGAAGGCCTCGTTGATCTCGATGCGGTCGAGCTGCGAGAGCTTGATGCCGGTGCGCGCGAGGCAGGCCTGGATCGCGGGGACCGGGCCGATGCCCATCTCGCGCGGATCGCAGCCGATCGACGCCCAGCCGACGATCTCGGCGAACACGTCGAGCCCATCGGCCTTTGCGCGGTCGTCGGTCGTCACGACCACGGCCGCAGCGCCGTCGACGATGCCGCTCGCGTTGTCCGCGGTCACCGTGCCGTCCTTGCCGAAGGCCGCGCGCAGCTTGGCGAGGCCTTCGAGCGTCGTGTCGGGCTTGATGTGGTCGTCGGTGTCGACCACTTCGTCACCCTTGCGGCCCTTGACCGTCACAGGCGCGATTTCCTCGGCAAAACGGCGCTCTTTCACCGCCGCGGCACCGAGCTGGTGGCTGCGCAGCGCGAAGCGGTCCTGCTCCTCGCGCGTGATGCCCAGGCGCTTGGCGAGGTTCTCGGCGGTCTGCGCCATGAACAGATCCGCCAGCGGATCCTTCAGGCTGCCGAAGAGCATGTCGACGAGCTGCGGCTGCACCCCGAACGGGATGCCGGCGCGCGTTCCGTACATGCAGAACGGAGCCTGCGACATGTTCTCCATGCCACCCGCGAGCGCGACCTGCGACTCGCCGAGCTGAATCATCTGCGCCGCGCTCACGATCGACTGGATGCCCGAACCGCACAGGCGGTTGACGGTGAGCCCGCCCGCCGCCTGCGGCGCACCCGCGCGCAGGCCGACGTGCCGCGCGCCGTAGATCGCGTCCGCCGACGTCTGCAGCGCGTTGCCGATCACCACGTGGTCGATCGCCGACGCCGGCACCTTCGAGCGCTCGAGCGCGTGCTTCGCCGCGTGCGCCGCGAGCTCGATGGCGCTCACGTCCTTGAACTTGCCGTAGCCGGGGGTTCCGACGTACTCGCACATCGGAGTGCGCGCGCCGCCGACGATCACCAGGTTCTTGCTCATATCCGCCATCGCAGGTTTCTTGGGGAATGGGGCGAGCCGCTTGCGCGGCCCGTCGTGGACCGCGTGCGGCGACCTGCCCCTCTCTGAAATCGGAATCGGGCCTCTAGCAGCCCTTGAACGCGGCCTTGCGCTTCTCGAGGAAGGCCGCCATGCCCTCGCGCATGTCCTCGGTGGTCGAGGCGAGCCCGAACATGTCGGACTCGATCACCTCGCCCTCCTGCTGGCTCATGTTCATGCCACGGCGGATGGTCTCCATCGCGAGGCGCACGGCCACGGGGCCGCGCGACAGGATGGTCTTCATCATCTTCGTCGTGCCTTCCTTGAGCTCCGCCGCCTCGAACAGGCGGTTGACGACGCCCACGCGCCAGGCTTCTTCGGCCGTGACCATGTCGCCGGTGAGCACCCACTCGCGCGCCACGCCCGGACCCGCGATGCGCGCGAGGCGCTGCGTGCCGCCGTAGCCGGGGATGATGCCGAGCGAGACTTCCGGCAGGCCGAGCTTCGCCGTCTTCGAGGCCGTGCGCAGCGTGCAGGCGAGCGCGAGCTCGCAACCGCCGCCGAGCGCGAAGCCGTTGATCATCGCGATCGACGGCTTGCCCATCGTTTCGAGGCGCGCGAACACCTGCTGGCCGAAGAACGCGACGTCCTTCGCCTCGAGCGCCTTCATCTTCGCGAGCTCGTTGATGTCCGCGCCCGCGATGAAGGCCTTCTCGCCCGCACCGGTGATGACGACGCCGCGCACGTTCACGTCGGCCTTGAGCGCGTCGAAGCAGCAGGCGAGCTCCCCGAGCACCGCCGCGTTCAGCGCGTTCATCTTCTCCGGCCGGTTGACCGTGACCGTCGCGATGCCGTCGACGGTCTCGCAGAGCAGGTACTTCAGCTCCATGTCACTTCCCCTGCGCGGCCGGCCGCGTCACGGTGACCTTGACGATCTTGACCGGAGCGACGGGCTTGGAGTTCTCGCCCCCGCGCACCGTCGGCGCCTTGGCGATCTTCTCGAGCGTGTCGTCGCCCGCGACGAGCTTGCCGAACGCCGTGTACTGGCGGTCGAGGAAGCCGGCGTCGCCGTGGCAGATGAAGAACTGCGAACCGGCAGAGTTGGGGTCGCTCGAGCGCGCCATCGAGAGGATCCCGCGCACGTGCCGCGTGTCGTTGAACTCGGCCTTGATCTTGTAGCCGGGCCCGCCCATGCCGGTGCCGTCGGGGCAACCGCCCTGGATCATGAACCCCGGAATCGTGCGGTGGAACACGGTCCCGTTGTAGAAGCCCTTCTCGGCGAGCTTGAGGAAGTTCTCGACGTGGCCGGGGGCCTTGTCGGGGAAGAACTCGAGCGTCATCGAGCCCGCGGAGGTCTCGAGGGTCGCGGTCACGCCCGCGAGCGGATGGACCTTCGTCATCTCACTTGCCTCCGACGGGGACGGGGACGGACGGCGGACCGTTCTTGGTCTGGCTCGGCTCGGCCGGGACCCAGCTCGGGCGCAGCACGACGATCGCGCGCTCGATCACCTGCGGCGAGTTCGGCTTGTCGGCCTGCCCACGCGGCGTCGACACGATCAGGTCGACCACGTCGAGACCCATCACCGTCTCGCCGAAGGCCGAGTACTGGCCGTCGAGGTGCGGAGCCTTGTCGTGCATGATGAAGAACTGGCACGAGGCCGAGTTCGGATCCTGCGTGCGCGCCGCGGACAGCGTGCCCTTCATGTGCTTCACGGCCGGGTTGAACTCGGCCTTGAGCTGGCGCGGGCCGTTGCCGGTGCCGGTGCCCGTCGGGTCGCCGCCCTGGATCATGAAGCGCGGGATGACGCGGTGGAACGTCGTCTTGTCGTAGAAGCCGATGTACGACAGGTCGAGGTAGTTGCGCGAGTGGTCCGGCGCGATGTGCGGCCACATGCGCACGAGGATGTTGCCGCGGTTGGTCTGCAGCAGCACGAGGTACTTGTCGAGCTCCTCGATCGGCATCGTCATGAAGTCGAGCTTCTTGGGCTCGACCGCCTCGAGCGAGCGCACCTGCACCGGCTTGGTGTCGGCGAAGTCGGGCGCGTAGGCGAGCTGGAACTCGCCCTTGCCGTCGAGGTACGAGCCGAGGTCGACGTCACCTTCGAGCTTGAAGCCCGGAGGCAGCGTCACCGCGCCCGATTCCTCGCGCTTGGCGAGCGCCTTGCCATCGACCGAGAAGGCTCCCGGCGAGAGCAGCCAGCCGGAGACGACCGCGCCGTCCTGCGGCGCCGTCACTTCGACATGGACCTTGAAGGGCTGGCCAGCCACGTGCAGCGACGGGGCGTTCCAACGGATCTCCGGACCACCGAGGGTGACCGGAACGGCGGCGAACAGTGCGAGAATCATGCGCGCTTGTCTCCTTCCCACTTGTAGAAACCTTCGCCGGTCTTGCGACCGAGCTTGCCGAGCTTGACCTTCTCGCGCAGAACCGCCGGGACCGTGAAGGCCGGCTCGTTCGGGTAGCGCTTGGTCCAGCCCTCGACGATCGAGAGCGTCGTGTCGAGACCGACGTAGTCCGTGAGTTCGATCGGGCCCATCGGGTATCCGCAACCGAGCTTCATGGCCGTGTCGATGTCCTGGGCCGACGCGTCGCCGCGCTCCAGCATGCGCATCGCTTCGGTCATGTAAGGAACGAGCAGCCGGTTGACGACGAAGCCGGGCGTGTCCTTGCAGGCCACCGGCGCCTTGCCGCAGGCCGCACCGAACGCCTTGGCGTCCTCGAACACCTGCGCGTCGGTCGCGTCCGTGCGCACGACCTCGACGAGCTTCATCAGCTGCACCGGGTTGAAGAAGTGCAGGCCGACGAAACGCGCGGGGCGGCCCGAGGCCGTCGCCATCTCGCCGATCGGGAACGAGCTCGTGTTCGAGGCGAAGATCGTGCTCGCCTTGCAGAGGGCTCCCAGTTCCTTGAAGAGCTTCTTCTTGACGTCGAGGTCCTCGACGATCGCCTCGATCACGAGGTCGCAGTCGGCGAGGTCCTTCTGGCTCGTCGTGCCGCGGATGCGCGCGCGCGTCGCGGCCGCGTCGGCCGAAGCCTTCGCCTTGGCGTCGGCCTCGTTCGCCTTGCCTTCCTTGACGGCCTTCTCCGCGGCCTTCTCGGCGAGCTTCGCGAGGCTCTTGTCGATGCGGGCGAGCCCGCTGTCGAGGAACTTCTGCTCGGCCTCGAGCACGACCACCTGGCAGCCGCCCTGCGCCGCCACCTGCACGATGCCGTGGCCCATCAGGCCGCAGCCGACCACGCCGACTTTCTGGATCGCCATCGAACTCTGCTTCCTTTCAGTTTCTCTCGAACGCCGCCGCGAGCCCGAGGCCGCCGCTGATGCACAGCGTCGCGAGCCCGTTCCGCGCGTTGCGGCGCTTCAGCTCGTGCAGGAGCGTCACGACGATGCGCGCTCCGGTGCACCCGATCGGATGGCCGAGGCTGATCGCCCCGCCGTTGACGTTGACGCGCTCCATCGGGAACGCGAGGTCGCGCTGGCAGGCGAGCACCTGCGCCGCGAAGGCTTCGTTGAGCTCGATCAGGTCGTACTGACCGACCTTGAGGCCGTTGCGCTGCTCGAGAGCGCGCACCGCCGGCACCGGGCCGACGCCCATGATCTCCGGCGCGACTCCGGCTTCCGTCGCGTGGCCGAGCGTCGCCAGCGGCTCGTACCCGAGCTTCGCCGCGCGCTCCGCCGTCATCACGAGCAGCGCCGCCGCACCATCGGTGATGCCGCTCGCGTTGCCCGCCGTCACCGTGCCCTGCTTGCTGAACACCGGCGGCAGCTTGGCCATGTCGGCCATCGTCGCGTCGTCGCGCACGTGCTCGTCCGCCGCGAACAGCGTCGTGCCCTTCTTGCCCGCGAGCTCGACGGGCACGATCTCGTCGGCAAACAGGCCCTTCTGGCGCGCGGCCTGGCTCTTGTGCTGGCTCGACAGCGCGAACTGGTCCTGCTCGTCCCGCGTGATGCCGAGATCGCGCGCGAGCTTCTCCGCCGTCTCGCCCATCACCATGTTGGCGAGCGGACACACGAAGCCGTCCTTGTACATGCCGTCGACCACCGGCTGGTGCCCGAGGCGATAGCCCTTGCGGAAGTCGGGCAGCATGAACGGCAGCCGGCTCATCGACTCGGTGCCCGCCGCGATGCCGACCTCCGTGCGTCCGAGGCGAATCGAGTCCGCGACGAGCAGCAGCGCCTTGAGCCCCGACCCGCAGGCCATGTTGACCGTCCACGCGGGCGTCGTGACCGGCACGCCGGAGCGCACCGAGATCTGGCGCGCGACGTTCGGGCCGCCGCCGGCCTGACGACCGTTGCCGACGAGCACCTCGCCCACCTGCGCCGGATCGAGTCCCGAGCGCGCCAGCAGGCCCTTCACCGCGTGGACGCCGAGGTCCGCCGAGGAGAGCTCCGACAGGCTGCCCATGAACTTCCCGATCGGCGTGCGGACGGCGTGGGTGATCACGACGGCCGGGCCTTGGGGGCGCGACGCCTGCTGCAACGGAAGGCCTCCGCAGGGAGTGGAAGGTGGACGGAAACGGCCCCGAAGGGCCCCAAGGGACCGAGAAGGCGGAGCGCCCGCGGAGACTTTGCGCGTGGCTCCCCAGATTCTCGGGGGCAGCCAAGATAGGCACGGCCCTGCAGGGGCGCAAGCCGGGCCGTCGGCGTTGCCCTGCGGTGGCGTTCGAGGGCGAGCACGGCGGCGCCGCTCCCGCCCCGCTTCCAGCTCAGGCTTCCCGTCGGGCCCGCGCGAGGGATAATCCGCCCACCTTGTTGCCCCCGGCCCAACCGAGCGGCGTTCCGGCCTCCGACACGGCGACCGTCGCCCCCACCCCGTCCGCTGCGGCGCTCGCTCCGGCCGCACCGCTCCCGGCCGCGCCCAGCCGCCGCGAGCGCCTGCGCCGCGACGCCGAGCTGTTCGGGTCCCTGCTCGAGGACGAGTCGGCCGTCGTGCAGCGCGAAGTGCGCCGCGAGTTCGAGCGCCGTGGCCGCGAGGGCCTGCCCGTGCTCCAGCGCATCGCGCGCCACGGCGGGCCACGCGCACGCGCCGCCGCCCGCAGCGCGCTCGTCCACGCCGGTCGCGAGAAGGTCGCGCGGCGCATGGTGAAGCTCGCCTGCTCGCCCTACGCCGACCTCGAGCGTGGGCTGCTCCTGCTCTCGCGTTTCGAGGAGCCCGGCCTCGACCTGCGGCCCTACGTGCTCGCGATCGACGCGATGGCGGCCGAGGTGCTCAAGCGCCTCGACGCGCGCACGGGCCTCGCCAGCCGCTCGAAACTGCTCTCCGACTACCTCGGGCGCGAGCTCGGCTACCGCGGCGACGCCGACGACTACCACCACCCCGACAACGTCTACCTGCACCGCGCGATCGTGCGGAAACGCGGCCTGCCGCTGACCTTGTGCGCGCTGTACCTGTTCGTCGCGCGCCGCGCCTCGATCCGCGCTGCGCCGGTCGCGCTCCCCGGGCACGTCGTGCTGCGCGTGTACGAGTCCGACGGGAAGTCGACGTTGCTCGACCCGTTCCACGGCGGCACGCCGCTCACCGACCGCGACTGCCTCGGTTATCTCGCCGAGCACGGCCTGCCCTTCGAGCCGCGCTGGTTCGACGACGCGAGCGACCTCGCGATCTGGGCGCGCCACGTCCACAACCTGCGCAACTCCTACCGCCAGCGTGGCCTCGAGCGCGAGGTGCGCCTGCTCGGTCTCGTCTCGCGCGCCCTCGCCCTGCGCCTCGCCGACGGTGGCGCCGGAGCGGGATCCTGATGGAGCCCTGCGACTCCACCCCCGGCGGCACGCTGCCCGGCCCGGCCCAGCTCGTGCCGATGTTCCCGCTGCCCGGAGTGTTCCTGTTCCCGGGCACGCTGATGCCGCTGCACATCTTCGAGCCGCGCTACCGCCGCATGATCGAGGACTCGCTCGACGGCCCCGGCCGCATCGTCATGGCGACCGTGCTCGACGGCCACGAGCACGGCCTCGACGGCGCGCCGCCGATCCATCCCGTCGCGGGCCTCGGCGAGATCATGCGCCACGACCGCCTGCCCGACGGGCGCTTCCTGATCCTGCTCGCCGGCCTCTCGCGCGTGCTCGTGCGCGAGGTCGAGAGCGACGCCCCCTACCGCAAGGTCGAGGCCCTGCCGCTGCGCGAGATCGAGCCCGACGCCGCCGACTCCTTCAGCCTGCGCGCCGACCTGCTCGACGCCCTCCGCGCCCGCACGCCGGAGCCGCTCGAACTGCCCGACGAGCTGGCCCTCTCGCAGATCGCCGACCTGCTCCTGATCCGCCTCGAGCTCAAGTCCTCCGAGCTCCTGCCGCTCTACGCGACCACCTGCATCGCCGACCGCGCCCGCCGCGCCCTCGCCCTGCACGCCTCCCGCCCGCCGCGCCGCGAGTGAGCGCGATTGGAGCCGGGGGAGCGCTCGACTAGCCTTGCGCGCCAGCACGAGGAGCGAGCGAAGCGATGATCCAGATCCTGTTCGGAGACGAGGGGCACAAGGCGCGTTGCACGGCGCTGGCGGCGGCGACGCCGGGGGCGCACGTGTCGAGCGCGGGCGGGCCGGCGATCGACAAGCACGTGCTGCGCATCGACACGCTGACGTTCTGGGGGCACGGGGACGCGGCCAAGTTCTGCGGGCTCTCGTCTCAGTCCTTCGCCGACAAGGTGAAGGACTGGATGAAGTGGAACCCGACGATCAAGACGGTCGAGATCATCACCTGCAACTCGCGGCACGGCACGCTCGAGTCCAAGCCGCTCGGCAACGGTCAGGTCGAGTCGAGCTGGGTCAAGTCGTACACCGATCAGGTCAAGCCGAAGCTCAAGAAGCTGGGGCTCGTGGTCAAGGCGCTGCCGATGGGGCTCGGCTCGTCGGGCGCGCATCGCTGGTCGATCCTCAAGTTCAGCCCGACGACGAACACGTGGCTGTACGTGACGGCCGATGGCGCGCGGGACACCGACTCGATGTGGCCGGGCGTGCACGCGGTCGAGCAGGACCCGCTGTTCCAGACGACGAAGAACTTCGTGGTCGCCGGGCAGGCCGTGAAGGCGCGCGAGGTGCTGCGCAAGTACACGCTCGACTTCGGCACCGTGGCGCAGCTCCGCGCCGCCCTGATTACGCTCCCCTGACGCGGCCCCGCGGCGCGCTGGCGGAGCCTGTGGCCCGGCGCGACGTGCGGCGGCATACTCCGCGCGGCTGGGTCACCGGTTTCCTCGCAGCTCGCGCTCGCACCGGGATCCAGCCCCCCCTTTCCGGCAACGAATCGAGCTCTCCATGTCCGAATCCGGCAGCAAGCGCGTCGCCGCAGGCGTCTGCGGCATCCTTCTCGGCTCCCTTGGCGTGCACAAGTTCATCCTCGGCTACACGAAGGAGGGCGTGATCATGCTGTTGATCACGGTGCTCACGTGCGGCATCGGCAGCGCCGCCACCGGCTTGATCGGCCTGATCGAGGGCATCATGTACCTCGTCAAGTCCGACGCCGAGTTCGAGGAGACCTACGTCCGGAACAAGAAGGGCTGGTTCTAGGCCCTTCGCGCGCGGCGGTGTCAGTCGAGCACGGCGCTGACCGGCGCGTGGTCGCTCGGCTTCTCGCCGCCGCGGTAGCGCTTCTCGATCTCGACGCCGCTGCAGGCGGCGAGCGCGGGCGGGCTCATCAGCAGGTGGTCGATGCGCAGGCCGAGGCCGCGCTCGAAGCCTTTCGTGCGGAAATCCCACCAGGAGTAGTGGCCGCCCTCCTCGTGGAACTTGCGGAAACTGTCGACGTAGCCGGGAGCCATCGCGCGGCGCAGCGCCTCGCGCTCCGGCGTCGAGCACAGGATCTTCTCGTGCCAGAGCTTCGGGTCGTGCACGTCGCGGTCGTCGAAAGTGATGTTGAAGTCGCCGCCGACGACGACTTTTTCCTTCAGGTCGAAGCTCGCGAGGTAGTCAGTGAACCTGCGCAGCCAATCGAGCTTGTAGCCGTATTTCTCGCTTCCGACGGCCTCGCCGTTGACGACGTAACAATTGACTACGAGCACGTCCCCGACCTGCGCGGCGATCACGCGGCGCTGCGCGTCCTCGGGCTCACCCGGCACGCCGCGGCGCACGTCCTCGATGCGCGTGCGCGCCAGGATCGCGACGCCGTTGTAGGTCTTCTGGCCGAAGGTCTCGACGTTGTAGCCGAGGTCCTCGACCTGCTCGCGCGGGAACTGCTCGTCGAGGCACTTGATCTCCTGCAGCAGCGCGACGTCGGGCCGTTCCTGCTCCAGCCAGTCGAGCACCCGCGGCAGCCGCGCACGCACCGAGTTCACGTTCCAGGTCGCGATCTTCATTGCGAGCGAGCGTGACCGCCCTCGGCGCGCCCGTCAATCGTGCTTCAGGGCATTGGGGAGCGCGGAACGCTAGGATGCTCGCGTGAATCGCAACCAAGGAAGACGTGGGCCGCCTCGCAGGGGCTCCAGTAGCGCTCCGGCGCCCCAAACCCGCGGCTCCGCCGCACCCCTCAAGCCCTCGACCGAGCTGCCGCCGTTCGAGACCTTCGCCGAGTTTCCGCTGCGGGCCGAGGTGCTCGCCGCGATCCACGCGATGGGCATCACCAAGCCGACGCCGATCCAGCGCCTGGCGATCCCGCCGGTGATGAGCGGGCGCGACGTGATCGCGAAGGCCGAGACGGGCACGGGCAAGACGCTCGCCTTCGTCGCGCCGATGATGTCGAAGATCGACCCGTCGCGGCGCAGCGTGCTCGGCCTCGTGCTGTGCCCGACGCGCGAGCTGGCGCAGCAGGTGGCGGCGGTGCTCGAGAAGCTCGGCGAGCCGATCGGCGCGAAGGTGGCGCTGATCGTCGGCGGCGAGCCGATGGGCCCGCAGATCGACGCGCTCAAGCGCGGCGCGCAGGTCGTGGTCGGCACGCCCGGCCGCGTGATCGACCTGTACGGCCAGAAGTTCCTCTCGTTCCCCTGGACGGAGTTCGTCGCGCTCGACGAGGCCGACCAGATGCTCGAGATCGGCTTCATCGACGACGTGCGCAAGATCCTCTCGTACACGCCGGAAGAGCGGCAGACGATGCTGTTTTCGGCGACGTTCCCCGACGAGGTGCTGCGCCTCGCGCGCGAGGCCACGCGCGATCCGATGGAAGTCGCGACGGCCGCCGGCCACGCGACGGTCAAGACCATCGAGCAGTCCTGGATGGCCTGCGGGCGCGCGGACCGCTCGCTGGCGCTGATGCGCCTGGTCGAGCAGAGCACCGCCGACGACGTGTTCCTCGTGTTCTGCGACCGCCGCACCGAGGTCGACTCGCTGATGCGCCAGCTCGAGCGCATGCCGTTCTCGGTCAAGGCGCTGCACGGCGGCTTCGATCAGGCCTCGCGCTTCCGCGTGATGAGCGCCTTCCGCACGGGCGAGGTCAAGGCGCTCGTCGCCACCGACGTCGCCTCGCGCGGCCTCGACGTGCACCTCGTCAGCCACGTCGTGAACTACTCCGTCCCGCAGGACGCGCAGGACTACACGCACCGCATCGGCCGCACCGGCCGCGCGGGTCGCACGGGCACCGCGATCACGCTGGTGAGCCCCGAACAGGCCGGTCGCTGGCAGGACATCCTGCGCCAGACCAAGTGGGACGTGAGCGAGCTCGAGCTGCCCGGTCGCACGGGCCGCGGTCGCCCGCCGGTGCGTGCGCCGCGCCACGAGGAAGCCGAGCCGCTGCCGCCGGTGCGCGAGGAACGGCCGGTGCGCGAGGCGCCGCCGGTTCGTGAGGAGCGCCCGGCCCGCGCGGAGCGGCCCGACCGTCCGGCACGTCCCGAGCGCCCGCAGCGCGCCGAACGTCCCGCTCCGGCCGAACGTCCCGCTCCGGCCGAGCGTCCGGCTGCGGCCGAACGCCCCGCTCGCCCGGCAAGGCCTGAGCGTCCGCAGCGCGACGAAGCCGCCCCCCGCG
>JAPLOE010000178.1 GCA_026692705.1 Planctomycetota bacterium | reverse complement strand
TGGGCCGCGAGCGAAGGCTGTTGCGCGCAGCACATCCCGACCGTCGCGCACGTGGTCGAGACGCTCGGCTGGAGCGGTTTTCGCGAGCTCGAGTCGCGCGAGCTCGAGCGCGTGCTCTCGAGCGGCGACGCGCTCGTGCTTGCGACCGGCGGTGGCGTGGTCGAGTCCGCGTCCAATCGCGAGCTCCTGCGCGCGCGCGCGACCTGCATCTGGCTCGACGCGCCGCTCGAGACGCTGCGCACGCGCCTCGCGCTCGACACGACCGTTCGGCCGAGCCTGACGGGTCGCTCCGCCGCCGACGAGCTCGCCGAGATCGCCGCGCGCCGCGAGCCGTGGTACCGCGAGGTCGCCGCCCAGCGCCTCGACACGGCGCGCGAAACGCCCGAAGCGCTCGCGCGCGCCCTCGCGGAGCTTCTGCGCTCCCCGTGACTTCCCGGCGCTTTCCGGCCGTTATCCCAAGCTGCCCCTTGATCTCGCCGTGCCCCGGCCCTAACCTCCCGCCCTCGCGTCGCGCGGTGGAGCAGTCTGGCAGCTCGTCGGGCTCATAACCCGGAGGTCGCAGGTTCGAATCCTGCCCGCGCTACCATCCAGAGAAGGGTCGGCCAACAGCGCCGACCCTTCTGCTTTTGATTTCTTGGGCCTCTTGGCTCGCTGCCGCACTCGTTCTCCTCGTCTCTCTCGGCGCCGCATCGGCTTCGCTCGCCTCGCGCGAGCCCATCCAACAAGTCGACGGCGTGCAAGCGTTGGCGGGTGACTGGCTGTATGTCGAGGACCGCACCGAGGGACGGGAGGTCGAGGCACACCAGCCGAGCATGAGCGCGAAGTTCGCGCTGCGCGTCGAGGAGGCTGCGGTCGTCGTCGTGCGCCGCGACTTCGAGGTGCGCATGCCGCTCGACGGCACGGGCGTGGAGGTGACTCGCGAGGGCCGGCTCTCGCGCTACAGCGGCTCGTGGAAGGACGGCGCCTTCACGTACGAGATCGAGATGCTCAACCCGGCGGACAAGTCGCGCACGGGGCTGATCCGGACCGAACTGCGTCCCACGGCCGAGGGACTGCTGGCGCGCGTCGAGGTCGAATCGCAGACGAGCTTCAAGTCGCTCGCGTTGTATCGCCACCCCAAGGACATCGCACTTCCGACGCCCGCCAAGGCGACGATCGCGGACTTGGCGTGGCTCGCGGGCAACTGGGTCGGCACGCGTGGCACCTCGGGCACGACGTCGATCGAGGAGCGCTGGAGCCCGCCTCTGGGTGGAGCGATGCTCGCCGTCTCGCGCACGGTCTCGAAGGGCAAGCTGGCCGGCTTCGAATACCTGCGCGTCGTCGAGCGCGACGGCGGCCTCGTCTACGTCGCCCAGCCCGGCGGCAACCCGCCGACCGAGTTCGTGCTCACGGAGCTCAGCGCCTCGCGCGCCGTGTTCGAGAACCCGCGCCACGACAGCCCGCAGCGCATCGTCTACGAGCTCTCCGGCGACAGCCTGAGCGCCTCCGTCGGATACATGAAGGGCGGCCGCCCCCAGCGCTTCGGCTTCAAGCGCGAGGGGAGCTGAGCCCCTCCGCGGGGGGGGGCCGGCGGGGGCCCCAGGAAATTTCCAGTTTGTTGCAGCCTCGAAAACGGGCGCGGGGATGGAGAGGCCGGTCGCGGTCTCGCAGGCCGCGGCCTGTCTAGGAGAGTTTCGGGTCGTCGTCGTTCGGGCTTCCCGCTCAACGACGACGGCCCTTTTCCACGCCTCTCCTCGACGCTCCAACGCCCGCGCGAGCGGGTGGAAAGCTGCGAAATCGGCGTGCACGCGTCGCGAGGCCCGAGGGAGGGCGGAAGGGGCGGGTGGCGAGGGCTATGCTGGCGACGGTATGCAGGTGCTCAGGATTCCTGTGGCCGTTCCGGCGCTGATCGCGGCTGCCAGCCTGCTGCTGGCGGCCTGCGGAGGCCAATCGCCGCCCGCCGCTCCATCGGCCGGACCGAGCGCGAGCGCCCCGGGTGCTCCGGCGGCGCCGCAGGCGGCCGAGGTGGGCGCGCCCCAGCGGATCGTGGTGCCCGAGGGGCTCGGGAAGGCGCCGGCCGGTGGCGAGCAGGCGGCTCCGGAAGCTCCCAAGGCTCCCGAGGCGGCGCCGGCGAACGACGCCGCGGCCGAGGACTGGGCCGGGACGGAGCTGCGCGAGGATTTCTATCCCGACGGCAAGCCGAAGCTCTCGCGGCGAGTGCGCAAGACCGAGGACGGCATCGAGAACCACGGGCCGTTCCGGCGCTGGGCGCCCAACGGCGTCGTCACCGAAGAGGGGATCTACCGCGGCGGCGAGAAGGACGGGCTGTACACGCTCCGCCACGAGAGCGGCGTCACGAGCGTCGAGGCGCACTACAAGCTGGGCGTGCTCGACGGCGTGCGACGCGAGTGGAGCGAGGTCGCGACGCTCACGTACGAAGCGACGTTCGTCGCGGGCAAGGTCGTCGGCGAAGAGCGCACCTGGTGGCAGGACGGCACGAAGAAGTCGCTCGCCACGTTCCGCAACGGGCTGCTCGAAGGGCCGAGCGGAGTCTGGCACGGCAACGGCGTGCAGGCCGAAGAAGGCCAGTCGGTCGCGGGCCAGCGCGAGGGCACGTGGACCTATCGCCTGCCCGACGAGACGGTGAAGCTCGTCGAGCAGTACCGCGCGGGCAAGCTGCACGGCGTCACGCGCGAATACGACGACTCCGGCAAGCTCAGCGCCGAACGCGACTACGTCGACGGCAAGGCGAGCGGCGTTCACCGCGAGTTCTGGCCGAGCGGCAAGCCGCGCTCGGAGACGAGCTATGCCAACGGCAAGCCCGAGGGCCCAAGCTCGCGCTGGTACGAGAACGGCCAGAAGGAGTGCGAAGGCGCGCACGCCGCCGGGCAGCGCGAGGGCCTGTGGACTTGCTGGCGCGAGGACGGCTCGATCGACACGGCCGCGAGCGGCACGTACCACGCGGGCCAGCGCGTGAAGGACAAGTAGCGCGTCGCCATGCGCGAGACGCAGCGGCACGCGAACGGCGCGAAGGCGGCGGAAGGCCCGGTCGAGAACGGCCTGCGCCACGGCGCGTGGCGTTCGTGGGGTGCGAGCGGGCGCAAGCTCGCCGAAGAGGACTACGAATCCGGGCTGCTGCACGGCTGGCACACGAGCTGGCACGAGCGCACGCAGCTCAAGCGCGCGGAAGGCGCTCACGAGCGCGGGCAGCGCGTCGGTCACTGGCTCACGTGGCACGAAAACGGGCGGCCCGAGAGCGAGGGCGATTACGTCGCGGGCGAACCGCACGGCGAGTGGCGGCTCCTGCACGACAACGGCGAGCTCGCGGCGACGTGTACGTTCGAGCGTGGGCAGCGCGTCGGCGAATGGGTATTCCATCACCGCAATGGCCGCGTCGCGGAGCGTGGCCTGTTCCGCGCCGGCCTGCGCGAGGGCCCGTGGACGAGCTGGCACGCCAACAGCGCCGTCGCCGCTCACGGCGATTACTCGAACGGCGAGCGCGAAGGCCCGTGGACCACGTGGCACAAGAACGGCCGCGTCGAATCGAAGGGCCTGTACGTCTCCGGCCAGCGCACCGGTGTCTGGCGCGTGTGGTGGGACGCCGGCACGCCGCGCTGCGAAGGCTCCTTCGTCGAGGGCGAACCCTTCGGCTGGTGGGAATTCTTCTACGAACACGGCCAAAAACGCGCCGTCGGCGAATACCGCGAAGGCCGCCAGGTCGGCCCCTGGCACTGCTGGCACATCGACGGCTCCCCCGACGAAGGCGCGACGGGCACCTACTGGGACGACGTCCTGCAGCGCTGAATCAACGGGCGCTGGACTCGATCTCACGGGCCGATCGAGAAGCGCAGGCCGGCGGTGAGGCTGGCGCCGAGGGGGTCGCCGGGGTCGCGGGACCAGACTTGGGCGTAGGCGATGGAGCCGAGCGCGAGGTTGGAGTCGAGGCCGGAGGTGATGCGCGCGCCCATGTCGTAGGAGAGCGAGCCGGTGCAGCTCGAGCCGCTGGTGGCGCCGCCGGTCGGTTGCACGGGAGTGCGGCGCAACGGGAATTCGACGCAGCGGGTGCCGCCCATGAACGGCGCGGAAGACGGCAGGTAGCCGTAGAAGAGCAGGCCGGTCTTCTGGTTGAGCAGGTTCGTCGCAGTGATCGTGAAGCTGCCGGCGCCCGCGGTGGCGCTCGCGGCGCCCGTGGACGAGATCGTGGGCGCGCAGCCGAGGCTGTTGAGTTTCGGCGTGCAGTAGACCTGCGCGCTCGAGGTGGGCGCGCAGACGCCGAGCGGATTGGCGCGGGCCGCGGTCCAGTTGGCTTGCGTGCTCGCGGTGCCCGAGTTCGAGCCGATCGGGACCGTCGTGCTGCACGCACCGTGCGTGTGCATGCCGATCGCGGCGTCGGGGGCGGAATTGCTCCACACCACGGGCGAGCCCGAGTTGCCGCCGGTCGTGTCGGCGGTGTGGCGAATCGTGGTGCCGGCGAAGAGCACGTAATCGCCGGTGTGCGTCTGCTGCCAGAAGCTGTACGTGGGGTCGTTGGTGTCGGAGCCGTAGCCCGTGACCGCGAGCTGCACGCTCGGGCTCACCGGCGGCGGTGCGACGAGGCGGAAGAAGCCGCCACCTTGCGCCTGCACAGGCGTGAGGCCGGTGTTGGAGTTGGGGAAGCAGCCGAAGACCGACCAGTCGTTGCCGACGCCGCCGCTCTGGAACTGGCGCGAAGCCGGGTCGACGGCGTACTGGTCCTGCGGGCCGGGATGGTTGACGGTGCCGAAGCTCGTCGAAGGCGGAACGTTGAACTCGACGACGGTGATCCACGACGGATCGGCGTAGCAGTGGCCCGCGCTCGTCAGGCAGTGCGTGCAGTCGTCGAACATCCAGCTCGTGCAAGTCACCGGCAGCGTGCGCGCGAGGCGCGGGTCGCTCGACGGCACGCGGTCGTCGGTCGAGCCGCACTGGCTCATCTGCGACGAGAGGATCGGCCCGATCCACACGTTGCGCAGCACGAGGCGCGACGGCCCGGCGCCGGCGGGAGCGACGATGTCGACCTGCACCGCGTCGCCGTTGAAGTACGCGCTCGTCAGGCCCCACTCGCGCACGTGGCGCGTGTGGAGCTCCTGCACGGAGCCGTCGCGGTGCGACGTGATGCGCAGGAACGTGCCCGAGTCCTCGTCACCGCCGTTCCACAGGCGCGCGGCCTGGAAACGCAGGCGGATCCATGAGGCGTTGGCGATGCGGATCGTGTGCGACGCGACGACGGTCTCGCTCGCGCTCGGATTGGCGAGCCAGCCCGAGTCGTAGGTGAAGGGCACCAGCTGCTCGGGGTTGTGGCCGGTCTGCGCGGGAGCGAGGGCCGAGAGGGCGAGCAGGGCGGCGAGCGTGAGGCGAAGGTGCATGAAGGCGGCGGGGCAGGGGCGGGACCCTGTGAGAGGGGCGGACGGCGCGGGAAGTTCCCCGCGCGCAAGGCCCCCCAAGCATCCCCCGACTCGCGGCGCTCGGCAAATCTTCGCGGAAAAGCTGTGGGGGAGCCCCGCAGCCGCAACGGCTAGACTCGCGGCCAATGGACCCTTTCCAGCAGCGCGACGTGGTGCCCGGGGTGCGCGCCCGGCCGGCCGTCTCGGCCGACTTCCGCGTGATCGTCGAGTTCAACCTGTCGATGGCGCGCGAGAGCGAGGGGCTCGAGCTCGACCGGGCGAAGCTCGAGCGCGGCGTCGAAGCGGCGCTTTCCGACCCCGCCAAGGGCTTTTATCTGGTCGCGGACGTCGATGGGGCGCCCTCGGGCTGCCTGCTCGTGACCTCCGAGTGGAGCGACTGGCGCAACGGCTGGGCGTGGTGGATCCAGAGCGTCTACGTGATGCCCGCGGCGCGCCGGCGCGGCGTATATCGCGCCCTGCACGAGCGGGTGCTCGAGCTCGCCCGCGAGCGTGGGGACGTCGTCTCGCTGCGCCTGTACGTCGACCGGAACAATCTTCCGGCTCAGTCCACTTACCGGAAGCTCGGCATGGAAGCGTCGCACTACCTCATGTTCGAGGCCGTCGAAGCACCCCGCCGATAAGCTCAGGCTCCTCCCACGGGCCTTCACGCTGCGGCCGCGCTCCTCACAGCCGCCGTCCGTCTGCGTAAGGACACCTCCGCTCGCCCCACCCCGGTCTCGCCGGTATCGTTCGCCGCAATGCAACCTCGTTCCATCGCCGTCCTCGGCGCCGCGTTCGCCCTCGGCGCGACCTTGGCCTTCGCCGCGCAGAACCCTGCGGGACAGGCTCCGCCCGTCCAGGAGAAGCCCGCGACGGGCCAGCCGGCCCCGGGCCAACCTGCACAGGGCCAACCTGCACAGGGCCAACCGATCCAGCGCGACACCCCCAAGGGCAAGTCGCAGGGTGAGTCCGACGCCGGTCGCGCGCCCGCCGTGCCGTCGCCGGACGAGCCGCTCACACGCAATCCGGCGGCCGCGGCCGGGAACTGGCCGCCGACGGCCGTGCCGGACGTGAAGCCTCCGCCGGCGCCCGCGCGCATCGACAAGACCTACCTGCACCCCAACGGCGCGAAGGCTGCCGAGGGCGAGATGAAGAACGGCCGCCGCGAGGGGCCGTGGATCCTCTACTACCAGGACGGCAAGCGCCGCGCCGCGGGCTCGTTCCGCAACTACGAGTACGACGGCGAGTGGGTCTTCTACCACCCGGGCATCGAGCTGCCTTCGAAGGCCGGTCGCTACGTCGCCGGCAAGCGCGAAGGGCTGTGGCGGCGCTGGAACCCGACGGGCGCGCTGCTCGACGAGGTCGTGTACGCCGGCGATCTCGCGGTCGGCGAGTCGCGCGAGTACTACCTCGAGGGAACGCTGCGCTCGGTCGGCAACTTCGCCGAGGGCGCGCGCGACGGGCTGTGGCGCGTCTACCACCCCGACGGCAAGACCGTGTACCAGGAAGGCAGTTACTACCGCGGCATGCAGCAAGGGCCGTGGCTGTACTTCCACGCCAACGGCACGAAGTTCCAGGAAGGCTCCTACCACCTCGGCCTGCAGATCGGGCGCTGGACCACGTGGCACGACAACGGCCAGATGCAGTCGGCCGGCATGTTCGAGGCCGGCCTGCAGACGGGCGTGTGGACCAAGTGGCACCGCAACGGCGAGAAGGAATTCGAGGGCGGCTGGGACGCGGGCAAGGAACAGGGCGCGTGGAAGCGCTGGCACGACAACGGACAGGTCGCGGCCGAGGGCAACTACGACCAGGGCCAGCTGATCGGCACGTGGGTCACGTACCACAAGAACGGCCAGAAATGGCGCGTGGAGAGCTTCCGCGAGGGCAAGCTCGACGGCCCGTACCGCACGTGGTGGGAGAGCGGGCAGAAGCGCGAGGAAGGCGACTACGCCGGCGGCAAGCGCGAGGGCCAGTGGCGCGCTTGGAACGAGGACGGCACGCCGGATGAAGTGCTCTCGGGCAACTTCCACAACGATCGCAAGCAGAAGTAGGGCCCGCACATGAACACCACTCTCCTCGCCGCATTCGCGCTCGTCGCGCTTCCGGCCTCCGCCCTCGCGGGCGACAAGTTCGAGTTCCGCAGCGAAGCGGGCGCACGCGTGCTGAAGACCGCGACGGTCGTGCACGAGCTGCGCATCGACGACATGGGCCAGAGCACCGGCGACCTGCCGTTCGTCTCGGACGGGCGCGGTGGCTGGCTCAGCGTCACGCAGCGCACGGAATTCCTCGACGAATACACCGAGGCCTCGACGGGCCTGCCGCGCGCGTTCAAGCGTGCGGTGCGCGAGGCGAACCTGACCGGCAAGTCGAGCCTGACGGTGGCCGCGGGCGAGATGCGCCCCGAGGGCAGCCGCATGTCGTCGGCGCTGCAGCGGCAGATCCTCGAGTTCCGCTGGGTGGACGACGAGAAGGACTGGTCGCGCTGCTTCGAGAAGGTCGACGCGGAAGAGAGCCTGCTGCGCGAGCTGCGCGGCGAGTTCGAGTTGCTCGCGCTGCTGCCTCCCGGCGAGGTCGAGCCCGGCGCGACGTGGACGATCGATCTGGCGCGCTTCCGCGACGTGCTCTGCCCGGGTGGCAACCTGCAGCTGATCCCCGAGGGCGGCTCGCTGTTCGGTCGCACGCTCAAGATCGGCGTCGGCGGCAACTTCGCGGACTACTACGAGCCCGTGGGCGGCGAGATCAAGGCCACGTACAAGGGCCGTCGCGCCGTGCAGACGGGCGAGGGCGAGCCCGCGCCGCAGGTGCAGGCGGGCGTCATCGCGTTCGAGCTGCACATCGTCAGCCTGACCGACCGCAAGCAGCTCTACCGCATGGCGATGCCGCCGGCGGAGCGCCGCGAGAACGCCAAGGTCGAGAGCGTGCCGCTGGAGTACACGCTGGCGGGCACGGCCGAGCTGCTGTGGGACTTGGACCACGGGCGCGCGCTGTCGTTCCGCCTCGAGGGGCAGGAAGGCTACGTCTCGACGGTCAACAAGACCCGCTACAACACGGCGAAGCCCGAGCCCTACGCGCAGCGCACGATGCTGAGCGGCCCGGTGAAGTACGGAATCGACTTCACGGACGGCACGAACATCGAGCTCCTGCCGGAGAAGGTCAATCCGCGGGCCGACTCGCAGCGCCGCAAGAAGTAGCGCGAACCAAGGCGGATCGAACAAGCGGGCCGCGGGGAGCTTTTGCCTCCGCGGCCCGCGGACTATCTTCTTCGCCCCCGCGCAGGCCGCGGGCCTTTCCCCAAGGAGACAGCCATGACGCAACGACCCGAAACGCACGTGTTCCAGGCCGAGGTCAAGGAACTGCTCGGCCTGATGATCCATTCGCTCTACTCGCACAAGGAGATCTTCCTGCGCGAGCTGATCTCGAACGCGAGCGACGCACTCGACAAGCTGCGCTTCGAGGCGCTGACGAAGCCGGAGCTCGCGAGCGGCGGCGACGAGCTGTGCATCCGGCTCGACGTCGACGCCCAGGCGCGCCGCATCGTGATCGCCGACAACGGCATCGGCATGACCCGCGAAGAGGTGATCGAGAACCTCGGCACGATCGCGCGCTCCGGCACGCGGCGTTTCCTCGAGGCGCTGCGCGCCAAGGGCTCCCAGAGCCCCGAGCTGATCGGCCAGTTCGGCGTCGGCTTCTACTCGAGCTTCATGGTCGCCGAGCGCATCGTGGTCGAGACGCGCAAGGCCGGCACGGACGGCGGCGTGTGCTGGACGTCGCGCGGCGACGGGGAATTCACGCTGGAGCCGACGAGCGGCCTCGAGCGCGGCACGCGCATCACGCTCGACCTCAAGCCGCTGCCGCAGGACGAGGAGGACGCGCAGGATTTCGCCGACGCGTACGTGCTGCGCGAGCTAGTGAAGAAGTACTCCGACTTCGTCGAGTGGCCGATCCTGATGCCGACCGAGTGCCTGCCGGACGAGCGCGTGCTGCGCCGTCGCCCGGGTCCCGGCGGCGTGGAGGTGGTCGAGCTCAACTCGAAGAAGCCGCTGTGGTCGCGCCCCAAGGACGAGATCAAGCCTGAGGAGTACGCGCAGTTCTACCACCACCTCGCGCACGACTTCGCCGATCCGCTCGAGACGGTGCACTTCCGCAACGAAGGCTCGAACGAGTACACGGCGCTGCTCTACGTGCCCGGTGCGCGCCCGTTCGACCTGTTCGAGCCCGGCCGCGACAAGTCGCAGGTCGCGCTGTACGTGCGCCGCGTCTTCGTGATGGGTGAGTGCGAGGAGCTGCTGCCGCCGTGGCTGCGTTTCGTGCGTGGCGTCGTCGACAGTTCCGACCTGCCGCTCAACGTCAGCCGCGAGATCCTGCAGCAGAACCGCACGTTGGTGCAGATCAAGAAACGCTGCACGACCAAGGTGCTCGAGGCGCTCGGCGCCATGCGCGACAACCGCCGCGCGGACTACGAGAAGTTCTGGGCGGCCTTCGGCACGGTGCTGAAGGAAGGCCTCGTGATGGAGCGCGAGCGCACGGAAGAGCTCGCGGCCCTGTGCCTGTTCCCGACGACGAAGGACGGCACGCTGGTCACGCTCGACGAGCTGATCGCGCGCGTGCCGAAGGACCAGGACACGCTCTACACGATCCTCGGCTCCGACCTCGAGACCGTGCGGCGCTCACCGCACCTCGAGGCGCTGGCGGCGAAGGGCGGCGAGGCGTTGTGCTTCACGGACCCGATCGACGAGTGGGTGCGCGACGCGCTGCGCGAGTACAAGGGCAAGAAGCTCGTGGCGCTCGAGCGCGGCGAGGCCGAGTTCGGCGGCGCCGCCGACAAGGAGCACCGAGAAACGATGGAGCGCGACTACCGCGGCGTGCTCGAACGCATCGAGCACGGCCTGACGGGCTCGGTCGAGCGCGTGCGCTTCTCCACCCGTCTCAAGGACAGCCCTGCGGTGCTCGTCGACTCCGCCGACGCTCCCGGCCCGCACTACGAGCGCATGCTGCGCCAGACCGGCCGCCCGGTCCCGCCGCGCAAGCGTGTGCTCGAGCTCAACGCCGACCACCCGCTGACGGCGAAGCTCAAGTCGCTGTTCGAGGCCGACGCGCAGTCGGGCAAGCTCAAGGACTGGGCGGACCTGCTCTACGGACAGGCGCTGCTCGCCGAAGGCTCGCCGCTCCCGGACGCGCCGCGCTTCTCGCGCCTCGTCAGCGAGCTGATGCTCGCCAGCGCCAAGTAAGCCGCAAGCCTCGGAAGCTGCGCAACAAGCGCCTTCCTCTTCCTCCTCTCCTTCTTCTGTTTCTCCCGCTTCTTCTGGTTCGCTCCTCTGCCTCTGTTCTCCCTCCGGTTTGCTCCCCGCCCGGTTGTTCAACGTCCGGAAGAGAGGAGAGGAACCGGTGGGGGAGCGGACAGGAGGGAGAGGGGAGAGAGAAGGGAGGGAAGCAGGGGAAGGAAGAAGATGATGGGCAACTGCGTCTAGAGGTTCCTGCGGACGAGCACCGGCACGCGCGCGTCGCGCAGGACGTCGCCGGCGACCGAGCCCATGAAGGCGCTGGCGAGCGCGTGGCGGCCGTGCGTGCCCATCACGACGAGGTCGAACTCCGACTGGGCGGCGAGGATGTCGGCGGCGGGGCTGCCTTCGGAGAAGCGGCGCGACTGGGGGACGGAACCGAACTCGAAGGAACCGAGCAGCGCATCGAACTCGCGCTCGGCCGAATCGCGCGCCTCGTCGACGAAGCTCGCGGGGAATTGCAGCGGATAGCCGAGCACGTACCCGAGCTCGGGCCGCACGAAGGAGTGCATCACGCACAGGGACGCGCCGCAGGCTTGCGCGACGTCGCGGGCGAGCTCGAGCACGGCGCGCGAATTCGGCCCGAGGTCGAGCGGGCAGAGCACGCGGCGCACGGGCTGCGGCGGGCCGGCCTGCACCCAGACCGGGCAGGGCGCGCGCACGATCACCTCGCGCACGACGTCGCCGAACTCGAAGGGCCCCCGCTTCTGATGGCGGCCGAGCACGATCAGGCCGGCGTCGAGCTCGCGGGCGCGCTCGACGAGCACGTCGGCGGGGCGGCCGGGCACGGTGCGCAGCGTGCGCGCGAGCTCGGCGCCGATGATGCCGGCGTCGCGCAGCACGTTGGTCCAGCGCTCGGCCGCGGCCTGCTGCGCGCGCTCGACGCCGAGCGGGTCGACGTGCGCGTAGTAGTTGAGTGGCACCGACAGCGCGTGCACGAGCTCGATCTCCAGCCGGAGCGCCGGCGCGTTGCGGAAGGCCGCGACCACGGCGAAATCCGCCGGTTCCTTGTCATGGGTGCAATCTGGCACCGGGGCCAGCGGCTTTCCACCCGAACTTCTTCCCCGCCGGACCTGAACTCGCTCGCAGGCCGGATTTCGTGCCGTGCGAGCGGTCCAAAAGGTGCCGCTTTCTCCGGGAGAAACCGCCGTTTGCCACGCCCGCGTGCGTCAGCCTCTGGAACCGCTTCGGTGCGGACGTTCCATTGTCGGCCGTGATGCGCGCTACGCACTCCGCACCGCCCGTCTCCAGCGCCTTGGGTCCATGGGCCAGTACCTGACGCACCTCGAGTCGCCGTGGGATGGCACGCGCCACGAGGCGCGCACGCTGCAGACCACGCACGCGGGCCGGCCGTTGGTCGCGCGATACGACCTCGAACGCATCGCGCGCGAGGTCGAGCGCGACTCGACGTACTACAACGCCGGTTGCCTGTGGAGCTTCCGCGACCTGCTGCCGGTGCAGGACGACCGCAACATCGTCTCCTTCGGCGAGCTCGCCACGCCGACGTTGCAGCTTCCGCGCCTCGGCGAGCAGCTCGGCCTCGAGAACCTGTTTCTGAAGGACGAGTCGCGCCTGCCGACGGGCTCGTTCAAGTCGCGCGGCATGTCGGTCGCGATCAGTCGCGCGAAGGAGCTCGGCGTCACGCGCGTCGCCGTGCCGACCGCGGGCAATGCGGGCGGCGCGATGGCGGCTTATGCGGCGCGCGCCGGCATGGAAGCGTGGGTGTTCCTGCCGTCCGACACGCCCGAGGTGAACAAGCTCGAGTGCGAGCTCGCGGGCGCGCGCGTGGTCGAGGTCGACGGGTTGATCGGCGACTGCGCGGCGCTCCTGCGCGAAGGCCAGAAGCTCTTCAGCTGGTTCGACATGTCGACCTTGCGCGAGCCCTACCGCCTCGAGGGCAAGAAGACGATGGGGCTAGAGCTCGCGCAGCACTTCGGCTGGCGTTTCCCTGAGGTCGTGCTCTATCCGACCGGCGGCGGCACCGGCCTGATCGGCATCTGGAAGGCCTGGGAGGAGCTCTCCGGCATCGGCTGGCTCGAGGATCCGCGCGCGCCGCGGCTTTATGCCTGCCAGAGCGACGGTTGTGCGCCGATCGCACGCGCCTTCGAGCGGGGCGAACGCACGGCGGAACCGTGGCAAGGCGCGCAGACGCTCGCGAGCGGATTGCGAGTTCCTTCGGCGATCGGCGACTTCCTGATGCTCGACGCGCTGCGGGCCTGCGGAGGAGCCGCGCTGGGCGTGCCGGAGGCCTCGATCACGGGCTGGATGAGGCGCGTGGGCGAGCTCGAGGGCGTCGCGATCTGCCCGGAAACCGCGGTGTGTTTCGAAGCGCTCGTGCGGCTAGTCGCGCAGGGTCGCATCCAGCGGCACGAGGAGATCGTGATCTTCAACACGGGCGCGGCCTTCAAGTACGTCGAGGCCTTGCGAGCGGTGCCGCGCGCGGAGCGGCCGCGCTTCCGGCCGGGCGACTCGGTCGACTGGCGCGCGCTCGCAGCGCAATTCGAACGTGCCGCTCGCTTGTAGCTCGCCCTCGCCTCCGTAGAATCGCCCCGCGTCGCGCGGGCAAGTCCGTTCCGCGCGCGGGTCCCGCACCAGAGGCGATGCCATGTCGGATGCAGCGAGCCCCCCTGAAGCCAAGTCGAGCCCGGAGCCCCGTTCGGGTTCCGAAGCCAAGCCCGCGCTCACCCGTCGCGCGTTCTTCAAGGGCGCCGGAGTCGTCGCGGCCGGAGGAGTGATCGGCGAGGCCGTGCACGCGTCGAACGCGCGCGCCTTCGGCCCCGCGATGCTCGAAGGCCAGGTCGAGGTCGAGCTCGAGATCAACGGCGCGAAGCAGAAGGTGACGGTCGAGCCGCGCACCACGCTGCTCAACGCGCTGCGCAACCACTGCAACCCGCCGCTCACGGGCACCAAGCTCGTGTGCGACCGCGGCTCGTGCGGTGCCTGCACGGTGCACCTCGACGGCAAGCCGGTGTACTCGTGCATGACGCTCGCGGTCGACGCGGTCGGCCACAAGGTCAAGACGATCGAGGGCCTCGCGCCGCAGGGTCAGCTGACGGTGCTGCAGCAGAAGTTCTGCGATCACGACGGCTCGCAGTGCGGCTTCTGCACTCCGGGCTTCGTGATGGCGATCACGGCCTGCCTCGAGCGCAATCCGGCGGCGTCGCTCGATGAGATCCAGAACGCCTGTTCGGGCAACCTGTGCCGCTGCGGGACGCAACCGCAGATCTTCGAGGCCGCGCTGGCCGCCGGCCGCGCGCTGCAGAGCAAGGGAGGCAAGTGATGGCGCTCGAACCGCTGAAGTTCCAGGACGAGAAGCCCCCGCGCCCCGCCGCGCCCGGCAAGAAGTGGATCCGCGTGACCAAGGCGGTCAACGGGATCGACACCGAGGTCTGGGAAGAGGTCTCCGACGACGCCGGTGGCCCGCAGTGGGGGCCGCGCGACCAGATGCGGCTCGTTTCGCGCGCGATTCCGCGCGTCGACGGGCCCGACAAGGTCAGCGGGCGCGCGATGTACAGCTCCGACATGCGCCTGCCGGGCATGGTGTACGCGCGTGTGCTGCGCTCGCGCGTGCCGTGCGGCACGGTGAAGCTCGATCTGGAAGCGGCCAAGGCGATTCCGGGCGTGCTCGCGGTCATCGCGCTCAACAACGGCAACATCGACTGGCTCGGGCGGCCGATCGCTGCGGTGGCGGCGACGACGCCGGAGCTCGCCGAGGACGGCCTGCGCGCGATCGTCGCGACGTATGAGGAGCAACCGTTCGCCGTGACGCCGGAACAGTCGGCGGCGGAGAACGCGCCGAAGGTCAACAGCCGCGGCAACGTGCGCACGCTCTCGAAGAACACCGACTCGAGCGAAGTCGATGCGGCGCTGGGCAAGGCGGCGAAGCGCGTGCAGGGCACGTGGAAGATTCCCGTGCAGCACCACGCGTCGCTCGAGACGCACGGCGTCGTCGTCGACTACCGCGGCGGCGCGGAAGCGACGATCTACGCCTCGACGCAGGGCACGTTCACGATCCCCGGCGACGCGGCCGGGCGACTGGGACTGCAAGGTGGTCAGGTGACGGCCGTCGTCGAGCACATGGGCGGCGGCTTCGGCTCGAAGTTCGGCATGGGAATCGAAGGTGACGCCGCGTGCCAGCTCGCGAAGGAGCTCGGGCGGCCCGTGCACCTGATGCTCGACCGCGCGACGGAGTTCCACGCGGCGGGCAACCGTTCGGGTGGCGAGCACACGCTCGAGGCCGGCCTCGACGACAAGGGCCAGATCGTCGCGATCAAGGGCCGCGTCACGCGCCACGGCGGTGTCGGGCAGGGCTCGGGCCACCCGATTCCGTACATCTATGGCCGCGACGCGAAGGTGTTCGTCGAGGACCGCTGCATCCACACGCACACCGACTCGAGCCGCGCGATGCGTGGCCCCGGTCACCCGCAGGCTTCCTTCTCGATGGAAGCGCTGATGGACGAGTGCGCGTACGCGTCCGGGCTCGATCTGCTCGAGATTCGCCGCATCAACCTGGCCGACAACCGGCGCGAGCTCTACATGCGCCAGCTCGAGCGCTGCGCGGCGCTGATCGGCTGGGACAAGCATCCGTTCAAGAACGCTCCCGACCTGTCGAAGTCCGAGCTGAAAGTCGGCATCGGCTTCGCGATCGCGCGCTGGGGCGGCGGCGGCAATGGCCAGTGCAAGGTCGAGGTGCGCATCGCGCAGGATGGTTCGGTCGAGGTGCTCTCGGGCACGCAGGACCTCGGCACGGGCACGCGCACGTACTGCGCGTCGATCGTGGCGGAGGAACTGGGGCTCGAGCTCGGGGCCGTGCGTCCGCGCATCGGCCGCTCGACCTTCGGTTCGGCCAACGCCTCCGGCGGCAGCACGACCTCGCCGTCGCTCTCGCCCAGTGTCAAGCACGCGGCGCACAACGCGCGGCTCGCGCTGTTCGAGAAGGTGGCGCCGCTGCTCGGCGTGAAGCCGGACGAGCTGGCTGTCGGTCTCGGCGAGATCCATGTCGCGGCGAAGCCGTCGCAGAAGATCGCGTGGAAGGATGCCTGTGCGGCGCTCGGGCCGGCGGGGCTCTCGGCGCAGGGCGAGTGGCAGGCGCACCTCGCGAGCAGTGACGTCGGTGGCGCGCAGGCCGCGAAGGTGCAGGTCGACACGCTGACCGGCGAGATCAAGGTGCTCGACATGGTCGCGGTGCAGAACTGCGGCCTGCTGCTCAACCGCATGGCGGTGAAGAGCCAACTGCAGGGCGGCATGGTGCAGGCGCTCTCCTACGGCCTGTTCGAGGAGCGCGTGCTCGACCCCGACCTGGGGCTCTTCCTCAACGCGAACTTCGAGGACTACAAGATCGCCGGCGTGCGCGAGATCCCGCGCATGCAGGTCGAGTTCGAGGACGACCCGCGCGGAGTGATCGGCATGGCCGAGGCGGCGGTGATTCCCGGGCATTCGGCGATCGCGAACGCGGTCCGCAACGCCTGTGGCGTGCGGGTCTTCGATATGCCGGTGACGGCGGACAAGGTGCTCGTGGGCCTCGAGGCCCTGCGGAAGAAGGGCTAGCGATGAAGAACTTCACCTACGTGATGCCGACGTCGCTCGAGCAGGTCGTCGAGCTGCTCCCCGGGCCGCGCGATCTCAAGACGCGCGACCGAGTCAAGGTGCTCGCGGGCGGCCAGGACCTGCTCGGCGAGCTGAAGGAGCATCTGGTCGAGCCCGAGCAGGTCGTGAACCTGAAGGGCGTGCCCGGACTTGCGGCGTTGACGCAGCAGGCGGGAGCGTGGCAGATCGGTGCGCTCGCGACGCTGGCGGCGCTCGAGGAAAACGCGGCGCTGCGCGCGAGCCACACGCTGGTCGCCGAGGCCGCGGGCTCCGTCGGCTCGACGCAGATCCGCAACCAGGGCACGGTCGGCGGCAACCTGTGCCAGCGGCCGCGTTGCTGGTACTACCGCCACGAGCAGGCCGTCTGCATCAAGAAGGGCGGCGCGGAGTGCTTCGCCTACGGCGGGCTCAACAAGTACAACGCGATCCTCGGCGGCGGCCCGAGCTACATCGTGCATCCGTCCGACCTCGCGCCCGCGCTCGTCGCGGCCGGGGCGACGGCGCTGATCCGCGGCAAGAAGGGCGAGCGCACCGTCGAGCTCGAGCGCTTCTTCACGCTGCCGAGCGAAGGTGCGGTGACGCGCGAGAACGTGCTCGCTCCTGATGAGGTGCTCGTGCGTGTCGACGTGCCGGCGATGGCCGGCTGGAAGAGCACGTACGTGAAGTTCCGCGAGCGTTCGAGCTACGACTTCGCGCTAGCGGCGGTCGCGGCGGCGCTGCGCATCGAAGGTGGCAAGGTGGCCGAGGCGCGCCTCGTGCTCGGCGGCGTCGCGCCGGTGCCGTGGCGCTGCGAGAAGGCCGAGAAGGCGCTCGTCGGGCGCAAGATCGACGCGGAGACGTGCCGCGTGGTGGGTGAGCTCGCGCTCGAGGGCGCGGAACCGCTCGCGCACAACGCCTACAAGCTGCCGCTCGCCAAGGGACTGATCACGAAGGCCCTCACCAAGCTGGCCACGGCCTAGGAGCCCCCCGATGCAACCGACTCCGCTCTCCAGCCCGATCTGTGCCGAGCTCCGCAGCAAGAAGTACTTCTTCCTGACGTCGGCTCCGATGACCGCGAGCGACGTGATCGACAACTCCAACGACTGCTGGTGCAACCGCACCTGCGACCGTGTCGGCCCCGACCGCGATTCCGTCCACCCCGACGACTGCACGGCGGGGCGCGTGTGCTTCAAGCCGATTTTCGGGCCCAAGCCCCAGTCGGGCGAAGGCGGAGTAGCCTAGGAGGCGCCATGAAAGTCGTCCTCACGCTCGTGCTCGCCACCTCCGCCGCCCTCGGACTGCGTTTCGTGCGCGGCGAGAGCTGCTGCGGCTTCTCCTGCCCCGAAGCGGACATCGAACCCAGCGGCCAGTACGTGGAGGCGCGCACCGCGAGCGTGTTCGCCGGTGCCTGCCACTACAACTCCGAGCTCGTGACGCAGGGCCGCGAGGCCGTGCTCGCATGGCACTTCGAGCAGGGTCGCATCGCGGGCACCGCGCTGGAAGGCGTGGACGTGATGGTGGCGGTCGCGTCGGAGGAGAACCTCGCGCAGGGCGCCTCGCGCCGCAGCGTGATCTACGTCGACGCCAGCGCGAGCGCGGAACAGCGCGAGACCGCGGTCGAGTGGGTCAAGGCCCGTTGCGCGGGCGCGCTCGGGTCCGTGATCGAGGTCGAGACGCTGCCGGTGGACGTGAAGTTCGACGGCGAGCGTTATTCGGCGCACGCGGGCGACGTGCTCTCGCTCGACGGCGGGCTCCTGCCCGACCGCGAGTGCTGCAAGATGCCGTTCGACGTCTGGTACCAGCCGTTCGCGACGATCACGGGCAAGGTCGTCGGCAACACCGAGCGCTTCGTGTGGAACGAGACGCGCCTCGCGCGCGCCTTCGAGAACCGCGACCGCAACGACGCCTTCACGGGCACGTTCGGGCTGCAGGCGAGCTCCGAGAGCGCGGCTCCCGGCGGCTCCTGCTGCACGCAGCCTTCGCGCGCCGCGGCGCTCTCGAAGGTTCAGTAAACGCTTCGAGGCCTCTCACTTGGCTCGGAAAGTGATCCAAGTGAAGCCCTGCGGCGGCAGCGTGAGCGTGAGGCGCACGCGCGCTCGCCCGTCGAGCTGTACCTCGCGCTCCGCTCCGTCGCGCTCGCTCACGCGCACCGTTCCGGACAGGCCCGCGTAGTACAGCGGGAACTCCAGCTCGCGCGTGCGCTCGACGTCGAGCGGGTTGAAGACCATCGCGAGCGCCCGTTCGTCCCCGAGCGGGTCGACGTGCAGCCAGCCGTCGAGGTCGCGCCCGTCGGCGCGGCGCACGTGCACGAGGTCGCTCTCGAGCACGCGGCGGTGGCGCTTGAACCACGTGACCCACTTCGCGACGAGCTCGCGCGTCGCGTCCGTGTCGAAGAGCCGCGGCCCGCGCCAGCAGGCCTGCACGCCGGCGCCGAGGTTCGTGGCGAGGTGCTGCTCGTAGTCGGCGAGGTGCTCGGACAGGGGCTCGAGCGTCGCCGCCGGACCGCCTCCGTGGTACTCGGTCAGCGGCACGAACATCCAGCCCATGCTCGGCGCCTTCGTCCACGTGCCGTCGAAGATGTTCTGGCGCGCGTGCAGCAGCTGCTCCGCGCGCGGCAGCGACCAGTTGGTCTCGCGGTACCCCATGCCGGTCTTGTTCGAGCCGTTCAGGAAGTACCAGTCGGGCACGTTGAGGAAGATGCCCTGGCCGCGGCACCAGCCGTAGAAGCCGCGGATCGCCTCGAATTGCCGCCACTGGGAGTCCTCGAAGCCGACGTGGCCGGGATGCGCAGTCGACGCGCACGTGTCGCCGGGATAGGAGCCGTCGTGCTCGAGCACGCGGAAGCCGGAGCTCGCGTAGAAGGCGCGCAGGTGCGCGAAATAGTCGCGGCCCCAGGCGCTCTCGAGGCACGGCGAGTTGCCGAAGTAGGCCTTGCCGGGCTTGAGCGTGTCGCGGTCGAGCACGTCGTGCTCTGGCGAGACGGAGCGGCTCGCGAGTAGCGAGTAACTGCCGAGCTCGACGCCACGCTCGCGCGCGTAGGCCACGAGTTCCTGCGCGCGCTCGAGGTTCTCTGGGCCTCGGTTCTCGACGTCGAAGCCCGAGCCGAACGACAGGATCGCCATCTCGAAGCCGACGGCGGCGCACTGGTCGATCGCCAGCTTCACCGCCTCAGGACGTGCGTCGCGCACGTGCATCATCAGCGGGTTCTCGGTGACCCACGGCGCCAGCGTGCGGTACATGCGGCGCTGCGCGAGGCCGTTGCGTTCGCGCTCCGAGCCGTCGAGCACGAGCTCGTGCACGCGGTAGCTCGCGAAGCGCTCCCCCGGCGCGAGCGTCGCCGCGGGGCCGACGGGATAGCTCGACACGAGCAGGCACGGCGTCGCGAGCGCGTAGCTCACCTGCGTGCCGTACCTCGGATCGGGCAGCCAGCGGTTGGTGACGTCCGCGGACACGTTCGACATGCCGTGGAAGGCGAAATCGCTCTCCACGTGCAGGTCCGGGCGGCGCCAGTGCTCCTGCGGCTCGACGGTGCCCTCGGCCTCGACGAACGCGAGCCGCTCGACCTCGAGCGTGTCGAGGCGCACGGGCTTCTCGCTCGAATTGGTGACTTCGACGCTCTTCGAGACGAGCGGCAGCCCGTCGTGGAGGTCGTAGTGCACCTCGACCGTGAGCGCGCCTTCGAACACGAACGTCAGGCGCTGCCCCGGCGGCGGCCACGGCAGCTCGGCGGAGTGCCGCACGCGTTTCCACTCGAAAGGCGCGGGGATCGCGCTCACGCGCACGGCCGTGCAGTGCGCCGCCGCGGGATCGAGCGCGAGCTTCGCGACGTCCGCCGGCCGCAGGTAGGCGCGGTCCGCGTTCGAGAGCAAGCCACCGACACGCACCTCGACGCCGTCGACGACCGCGCGCGCCTCCGGCTCGATCGCGCGCAGCAGCGCACGCTCGCTGACGAGATCGTCGAAGCCGATGCAGGCGACGTCGGGCTCGACGACGAACGTGCGCGCGACGAGTCCGTTGGAGAGCACGACCGTACGCGCATCGCTCGCCCAAACTTGCGCCTTCGCGTCGGCCTGATGCAGCAGCCAGTCTCCGCTCGCCCGCGGCGGGCTCGCCGGTCCATTCGGCAGCTGGTCGAGCAGTCCACCGGCGAGGATCAACAACGTCGCGAGCATCAGTTCGTCCCTTCGCGCCACAGCGCATGGAAGTGGTGGACCGGCCCGTGGCCGTGGCCGAGTTTCCAGTCCTTGGAGGCCACGATCGCGGCGCTCACGAAGCGTTTGGCGCCTTCCGCGGCCGAAATCACGCTGTTTCCGCGCGCGAGCAGCGCCGCGAGCGCCGCCGAGAACGTGCAGCCGGTGCCGTGCGTGTTGTGGCTCGGCGTGCGCACCGCCTCGAGGCGCTGAAAGCGCTGGCCGTCGAACACGAGGTCGTCGGAGCGCTCGCCGCCGGCGTGGCCACCCTTGAGCACGATCGCGCGCGCTCCGAGCGCGTGCAGTCTTTCGCAGGCACGCTCCGGCGCCGCGAGCACGTCCGCTTCGCTCATCGCGAGCAACACCGCCGCCTCCGGCAAGTTCGGCGTGAGCACGCCCGCGAGCGGAACGAGCTCGCGCCGCAGCGCCTCGACCGCATCGTCGCGCAGCAGCTTCGCTCCCGACTTCGCGACCATCACCGGATCGACGACGACGTTGCGCGCCGCGTGCGCTCGCAGCCTCGCTGCCACCGTCGCGATCAACGCCGCGCTCGAGAGCATCCCGATCTTCGTCGCCGCGACGTCGAGGTCCTCGTACACGCAGTCGCGATGGAAAGGGCCACTTTCGGAGTGGGGGACATGCACGGAGTGTATTCCGGACCGTCGTGGGTCAGGATGGCGCCATGGAATCGCCGCATCACCTTGCACCGTGGCCGAAGGGCCGTCCGCCGCTCGATCCCGAACAGACTGGTGCCGCGCGAGCGAAGCTCTCGAGCGTGTGGAGCGTGGTCGACGCGCGCTTGGTGGCCCGCGTGCGGACGAAGGACTTCGCGCAGGCCCTCGCGCTCTGCCAACAGGTCGGCGCGCTGGCCGAGACGGCCGAGCATCACCCCGAGCTCGCGCTGGGCTGGGGCAAGTTCGAGGTCGTGCTCTGGACGCATTCGGCCGGTGGCCTGACCGAGCTCGATTTCACGCTCGCGCGCTGGATCGACCCGCTGCTCGCGAGTCTCGAAAGCGCCCCTGCCGAGGGCTAGACTCGCCGCCCCGCATTCGCTGCCTGGCCTTTCGCCGGCGCAGCGCACCCACCCCAAGACAACATCCACCCCAAGACAAGAGGACACCCATGGTCAACGTCGGCGACAGCGCACCGGACTTCATGCTCAAGACCCAGGACGAGAAGGAGTGGAAGCTCTCCGACCACAAGGGCAAGAACGTCGTGCTGATGTTCTACCCGCTCGACTGGAGCCCGACCTGCGAGAAGGAAAACTGCTCGGTCGCCGGTGACATGACCCTGACCGCGGCGAACACCGTCGTGGTCGGCATCTCGCGCGATTCGACGTGGTCGCACAAGGCCTGGAAGAACCAGTTCAAGCTGCAGCACGACCTGCTCGCGGACGTGAAGCTCGAAGTGGCCGCGAAGTACGACTTCGTCCACCCCGCCGGCTTCATCTGCAAGCGCGGCACGGTGATCGTCGACAAGAACGGCAAGGTCGCCTTCGCGCAGGCCA
Source organism: Planctomycetota bacterium (assembly GCA_026692705.1). Classification (GTDB taxonomy): domain Bacteria; phylum Planctomycetota; class UBA1135; order UBA1135; genus F1-120-MAGs118. The sequence goes on along the minus strand of JAPLOE010000178.1, from coordinate 14,032 downwards.
ACGCGCCTGAGGACACCGGCAAGGCCCGCGACATGGCGGCCGTCCAGGCGGCGCTCAAGAAGCTCGCGTGAGCGATTCCCCCCTCGCCTGACCGATCCTTTGCGGTTGGGCCGGGGGAGCCCCTCTGCGCCGGGCCGTCCAGCGTGTACGGTGGAGCAGCGTTCGCCCCCGCGGCGGCCGCTGCTCCCCGCATTTTCTGTCCCGTCGCCGTCCCACCTCGATGAACAAGTTCCTGCTCGCGTTCGCGGCCGTGATCGCCTTGGCGGTCGCGTCGGCGGTGGGCTGGATGGCGCTCGGCGGTTCGAGCGAGAGCGCGGCGGCGGAACAGGACTCGCACGAGGCCGAGCTCGCGGCTGCGGCGCCCGAGGACACGGGCGGCGGACTGTCGTCGATCGCGAGCGACTCGGGTGAGTCGCTCGAGCACGAATCCGCGCGCAACGAGGCCGAGGCTCCGCCGCCGCCGGAGCCCGAGAAGCCCGCGACGCGCGCCGTCGGGCGCATCGTCGACCTCGCGGGACTGCCGCTCGCCGGCGTCACCGTGTTCGCGGCGCCGCCCGATCGCAACTCGCGCGCGCCGCTCGATGGCCCGCCCTGGGACGATCCGCGCCGCAAGCGCCGCAAGGCGACCACGGACGCCGACGGACGTTTCGTGCTCTCGGAACTTTCGGCCGGAACGTTGCGCCTCGCGGCGCGTGCGCCCGACTACGCGCCGCTCGACCTCGAGGACCTGCTGGTCGTCGCGGAGATCGACAACGAGCTCGGCGAGCTGCAGCTCGTGCCTGGCGTGCGGATCTCCGGGCGCGTGCTCGACCCACGCGGCGCCGGCGTCGAAGGCGTCGAGCTGTACTTCCCGCGCGATCCGCTCACGCCGATGTGGATGGGCAAGACCGAGACCGGAACGCGGCTGGGTGCGACGGACGCGAGCGGCGCCTTCGACGTCGGTCCGCTGCTCCCCGGGCCGTGGGTGATCCTCGCGCACCACGACAGCCATCCCGATGCGGTCGCGCGTTCCGAGCACGCCGAGCCGGGCGAGCGCGTGCGCGACGTGCGCATTGTGTTCGAGTCGTCCGGCGTCGTGCAGGGGCTCGTGCGCGTGCGTCCGAGTCCGGGTGCGCCCGATCCGGGCCAGTTTTCCGTCGTGGCGAGCTACACCGGCTCGCGGACGCGCAATCCGGGCGAGCCCGACTTCCGCTTCCGCCGCGCGCACTGCGAGCCCGACGGCAGTTATTCGCTGGCGGGCCTGTTCGCGGACGAGCCCTACCGCCTGACGCTCTTTTGGCATCGCAAGGCCGACGACGAGCAGGGTGTCGAGGTCCCGCGGCAGGTGCTCGACATCGTCGTCGACGGCAAGCGCGCGGACTTCACGCTCGAGCCCTTCGCGGTGCTGTTCCACCATCCCGTCGACGCCCGCACGGGAGCCGCGCTCGCGGACCTCGACGGCCGGCTCGTCGCCAAGCGACCGGACGGGCGCGAGTACGGCATCACGTCGACGACGCGCTCCGTCGGCGATGGCCGCTGGTCGGAAACGATCGCGCTGCCGCCGGAAAAGGGCGATGTGACGACGCTCGTCGTCACCAAGGACGGCTACCGGCCGTTGCGCGTGTCGCCGGTCGAGATCGCGCTGTCGGGCGAGATCGACGTCGGCACGGTGAAGCTCGAGCCGCTGGCGGAACTGCGCGCGCGCGTCGTCTCGGCCGCGACCGGCGAGCCGATCGAGGGTGCACGCGTCGTCGTGCAGCTCACGCAGGGCGACGACGGCTCGCGTTCGCTCGAGGCGATCGCGCTCGACCCGCCGGGCCCGCGCACGGGCGGCAAGGGCGCGCGCCTGCGCAGCCGCGAGACCGACAAGGAAGGCTGGACGACGGTGTATGCGAGCGCCGACGCCGCGGGTGTCGCCTGTTCGGTGCATTCCGACTGGCCCTCGTCGGAGCTCGTCGACGTGACCTTCGGGCCTCCGGGCGTGTCCTCGGTCGTGCTCGAGATCCAGCAGGGCACGACGGCGCGCGTGCGTGTCGTCGATTCGTTCGGGGCGGCCGCTCCGGGCGTCAGCGTGCTCGCGCGCTGGACGGCGCCCGAAGGTGGCGAGTCACCGCAGGCGCTGCGCTCGTCGAGCCGGCGGCTGCGCACGGACGCCGAAGGGGTCGCGCTCTTCAACGGCATGCTCGTTGGCGAGACCTACTTCACGCTCGAGGAGGAGCGCATCGGCGCGCAGACGGGCAATGATGGCCGTGCCGCCCGCGAGGCGCGCCTCAAGCTCGCGCCGGACACGGTCAACGAGGTCTCGCTGGTCGCGACGGCGCGCGGAACGCTCTCGGGACGCGTGCAGGACGCGGGCCAGCGCCTCGCCGGTGCGGTGCTCGAGTTCCAGCCGGGCTCGGTGCGCGACGACAACGGCTGGGGCGGCTGGGGCGGAGGCGTGACCGCGCGCACCAACCCGCAGGGCGAGTACTCGATCCCGCGCCTGGGCGCAGGGCGCTGGACCGTGACGATCCGCCACCCGCAGCGCCTCGTGGCGCACCGCGAAGAGTTCGTGGCCGCCGGTCGCGACGAGCGCCGCGACTTCCGCCTCTCGGGCAGCGCGGTTTCGGGCAACATCGTCGATCCGCGCGGGCAGGGCATCGGCGGCGCGGCGATCACGCTCGGAGAGCTGCGCGCCGACCGCAACTCGCGCGACGGCAAGCGCTTCGTCCCGCTGACGACGGGCGCACGCGTGCTGACGAACGAAGGTGGCTGGTTCGAGGCGCGCGGGTTGCCGACGGGCGTCGAGCTGCAGCTCGAGGTCTCGCACCCCGACTTCCAGGGCGCGCGGTCGGACGTGTTTCAGCTCGGCCCCGACGAGATCCGCAGTCCGGTCGACGTCACGCTGCGGCCAGGGGCGACGCTCGTGGTCGAGGTCGCGACGAGCGATGGCCGGGTCGCGCGCGGCCGAGTGATGGCGCAACGTGTCGCCGACGAGCGCGGCAAGAACGTGCGCAGCGGACAGCGCTCGGGAAATCTCGACGGGCGTTCGCGCACGCGCATCAGCGGATTGCCGGGCGGGAAGTACGTGGTGTCGCTCGAGCGCACCTACGGCAACCAGCAGAAGCCCTCGAGCGTCGAGGTCGAGCTCGAGGCCGGCCGCGAGCGCGAGTTGCGCTTCGACGTGCCCTGAAAGGCTCGCGGGGAAAAACAGGCGCGGGCCGGAGCTCTCGCCCCAGCCCGCGCAAGTTGGACTCAGCGTCCTGCTGTTTTCAGCCCTTGACGCATTCGAGCGCCACGACGATGCGCACTTCGTCGCTGATCGTCGGGATGTAGCCCTTGACGCCGTAGTCGCCGCGCTTGATCTCGAACGTGGCCTCGAAGCCGGCGCGCGTGTCCTTGAACGGCGACTCGCCTTCGCCCGTGACTTCGATCGGCACCGTGACCGACTTCGTCACGCCGTGCAGCGTGAGGTCGCCGGTGGCCTCGAGCTTGCCGTCGCCCTTCTTGGTGACCTTCGTGCTCTTGAAGGTCATGGTCGGGAACTCCTTCGCGCTGAAGAAGTCGGGGCCGCGCAGGTGGTCGTCGCGCTTGCCGTCGTTGGTGTTGACGCTGCCGACGTCGACCGTGAGCTCGACCGAGGCCGTCTCCGGCTTGGCGGCGTCCCACTGGACGGCGCCCGAGACCTTGTCGAAGCGGCCCCAGAAGGGCGCGACGACGTGCTTGATGCGGAAGACGACGCTCGAGTGGCCCGAGTCGACCTTCCACGGCGCGGCGGCGGAGACCGGCGTGGCCGAGGCCGGGACGGCGACGGCCTGGAAGGCGAGCGGAAGGGCGAGGGCGAGGGTGCCGAGGGCGAGGAGCTTGAAGTTCATGGGAGAGGCGCGGCTCGGAGGCCGGAGGTAGGGGACGACGGCGCCGCCGGAGGGCGACGCGGGTACCGGTGGGGCGCTGGAGCCCCGTTTGGAGCGCCGTTCGTAGAGCATCTCGGACGCTTGCACAAGAGAGCGGCCAGTCTCTGGACTGTAAATCCGCCTTGAAGGGGCTCCGTGAACCCAAGTCGAACGTGGGGGCCCCGCGGGCGCCGCCCTCAGCTCGCGAACACGCGCCGCGGGTCCTGGAACGACTTGAACTCGAGCGCGTTGCCGCTGGGATCGACCACGAACATCGTCGCCTGCTCGCCGACCTCGCCCTTGAAGCGGATGTGGGGCTCGATGAGGAAGCGCGTGCCGCGCGCGCGCAGGCGCTCGGCGAACTCGTGCCACGCGCGCCACTCGAGGATCAGCCCGAAGTGGCGCACCGGCACGTTGTCGCCGTCGACGGGGTTGGTCTCCGCGCGCGCGAGCGCCGCGTCGACGAGGTGGGCCGAGATCTGGTGCCCGCCGAGGTCGAAGTCGATCCAGCGCTCGGCGCTGCGGCCGACCTTGCAGCCGAGCACGTCGACGTAGAACGCGCGCGTGGCCGCGATGTCGGTGACGGGGAACGCGAGGTGGAAGGCGGGGGAAGTCATGGGTTTCAGAGGATGGAGCGCAGGGCCGCGAGCGTCAACGCGGCGTTGCGCTCCCAGGTGAAGCGCGAGGCGAGCGCGGCGCGGGCGGCGACTTGCGCGGGATCGGAGTGGCTCGCGAAGGCGGCCGCGAGCGCGTCGGCGAGCTGCGCAGGCTCCGGCGACGGCTCGACCCAGTGCGCGAGCCCGCCGAGCGCTTCCTCGTAGGCCGGAACGCGCGCAGCGACGGGTGCGAGGCCACAGGCCGCGGCCTCGAGCGGCGTCACCGCGGTCCAGTCGTCGGTCACGAGCTGTGCGAGCACGTCGTGCGCGGCGAGCGCGCGGCGCGTCTTGGAATCGTCGGGTGTCGAGTCGAAGCGCACGCGCGACGAGATCGGGCTGCGGGTGGCGCGCGCACGAAGCTCGTCGTAGGCATCGCCGACGCGGCCGAGGAACGTGAGTTCGAGTGGCTGGCCCGCGGCCGCGAGCCGTTCGCAGGCCGCGAGCAGCTCGAGCGGCGAGCGCGAGCGATCGATGCGGCCGAGCGCGAGCACACGCAGCGTGGCGGAACGCTCCGCGGGCGCGCGTTGCGCCGCGAGGTCCGCGGAAAAGTGGCCACAGCCGACGGGCACGACGAAAACACGCTCGCGCGGAACGCCGAAATGTTCGACGAGCTCGCGGCGCGCGTGCTCGCTGAACGTGATCACCGCGGCGCGACCTTCGAGCTCGTGCGGCGAGGCGGGCGGAGACGAGAGCGCGAGGCTCGAACGCGCGCGTGCGGGCCGCGGCAGCGCGATCGAGCTCGCGTGCAGCACGTCGCAGCCGCCGGCGAGGCGATCTGGCGCGAGACCGAGGCCGGCGAGGCGTTCGAGCCACGCCCGCGGCAGCTTGCGGCGCACGAGCCGCGCTCGCGCAGGCAACGAGCCCGCGTTTTCGGCCGTTTCGAGCCGTTTTCCCGGGCCCCAGTCGAGCAGCGTGGTCGTCGGCGCGTCCTCGAGCCGCAGCAGCGCGCGCGTGAACTCGCGCACGTAACGCCCGACTCCGGGTTCGTGCGTCGCACCCGGCCAGTAGTCGATCGCGAGGCGCACGTCACCTCACCGCGATCGCGGAGATCTCGACGCGTGCGCCCTTCGGCAACGCGGCGACGCCGACGGTCGCGCGCGCGGGCGCGAGCTCGGGAAAGGACTGCGCGTACACCGCGTTCAGCGCGGCGAAGTCGTTCAGGTCGGTCAGGTAGACCGTCGTCGAGACCACGTGGCGCAGGTCGAGCCCGGCGACGGCGAGCACCGCCTCGAGGTTGCGCAGCGCGACGCGCGTCTGTTCCTCGACACCGGAAGCGAGCTCGCCCGTGCGTGCGTCGAGGCCGATCTGTCCGGCGAGGTAGATCGTGTCGCCGGCGCGAATCGCCTGCGAATAGGGACCGATCGGCGCGGGCGCGCCCGCGGCGAGCAGGCTCGACCGCTCCGGCGCCGCGCAGGCGGCGAGCAGCACGAGCGAGAGGGCACAAATTCCCGGAGAAAAAGGGCGTCGCGGAAGCATGGCGGCAGATCTTGCTGCGCGCCCGGACGTGATGCAAACGCTGATTGCGGAGCCGGAGGTTGCGGGCTGCGGCGCCAGGGAGTCAGATGGAACTCGATGGCAAGGCCCTTCGCGATCTGGGCGTGCGCCTCGCTCGCCCTCGCCGGCGCCGCTCGAGCGCAACTCACCTTCGAACCCGCGCTCGGCCGTGCGGAACCGGGTTCGTTCGTGGCGCGCAGCGGCGGCGTGGTCGTCAACGCGCGCGCGGGCGGCCTCGGGCTCGCGCTCGTGCGCAGCGAGCGGGAAGGCGCGGCGATCGCGCTCGAGTTCGGCGCGAGCGAACCCGTGGGGGAGCTCGAGCGCTGCGTCACGCTCACGCGCTTCAAGGGCCACGAGTCGTTCCACTCCGATCGAGTGCACGGGCGCCTGCGCTATCGCGGCGTCGCTCCCGGAGTCGATCTCGTGCTGCGCGAGGGCGACGGCGGATTCGAATACGACCTCGACCTCGGCGCCGACGCGCGTCCGGAGCTGTTCGAGGCGCACGTGCGTGGCCACGAGGCGCTGTGGATCGACGGCGAAGGTTCGCTCGTGATCGAGACCGCGGTCGGAGCGCTCGTGCAGCCGCCGCCGCTCGCGTGGAGCCTCGCCGACGGCCGCAAGCTCGCCTGTCGGTTCGAGCTGCGCGGGCCGGATCGCTTCGGCTTCGCGCTCGAGCCGCGCGCGACGCGCGAGCCGGCGCGCATCGATCCGGCGCTGCGTTTCTCGACGTACCTCACCGGCGAGAACGAGCAGGACGTCGAAGCCGTCGCCTGTGGCCCGTACGGCGTCGCGATCGCGGCGGGCACGAGCTATTCGCTCGATTTCCCGACCACGCTCGGCGCCTTCGATCCGTTCTACAACGGCGGCACCGAGGCGTTCGTGTCGTGCCTGTCGCGCGACGGGCGCGACCTGATCTGGTCGACGCTCGTCGGCGGCGCCGGTGACGAGATCGCGCGCAGCGTGGTCGTCACGCCTTCCGGCGGCGTGATCGTCGGCGGCGACACGACCTCGAGCGACTTCCCGACCACTGCGGGTTCGCTGCAGCCGGTGTTCGGCGGCGTGCGCGACGTGTTCGTCGCGCGCCTCGAAGGCTCGGGCACGGCGCTCGAGTGGTCGACGTACCTCGGCGGCAGCGGCACGGAGCGTTTCGGCCAGCTCGCGCTCGGGGCGAACGAAGAGCCCGTGTTGTGCGGCGGAACGCGCGGCGGCCTGCCCACGAGCGCGGGTGCCTTCGACACGACCTACAACGGCGGACCGTTCTTCGGGGACGCGTTCGTGGCGCGGCTCGCGCGCGACGGCGCCTCGCGTCTGTGGTGCACGTACTTCGGCGGATTGGGAGACGAGCTCGCGGAGCGCATCGCGCTCGATGCGACCGATGAAGTCGTCGTCGCGGGGCAGGCCTACAGCTCGAGCTTTCCGACGACGGCCTTCGCGTTCGACACGAGCTTCAGCGCGCCGTCCGACGCCTGGGTTGCGCGTTTTTCGGCCAATGGCGCGCAGCGGATCTTCTCGACGCTGCTCGGCGGCGCCGCGGAAGAGAGCGTGCTCACGCTGCTGGTCGAGCCGTCGGGCGAAATCCTGTGCGGTGGGGAGTCGCTGAGCATCGACTTCCCGGTGACCGCGAGCGCGTTCGACTCGTCGTTCGCCGGTCCCAGCGAAGGGTTCATCGCGCGGCTCTCCGCCGTCGGCACGGCGCTGCTCCATTCGACCTTCGTGGGTGGCGAGGAAATCGATCGTGTGTCGGCGCTCGCCTTCGAGCCTTCGGGCGCGCTGATCGTCGGTGGGGATTCGCGCAGCGATTCGCTTCCGACCACGCCGGGCTCGCTCCAGCCGCAGCCGCGCATGCCGATCGGCGGCGTCGAGCGCGAAGTGTTCCTCGGGCGCATGCCGACGACGCTCGCGGGCTTCGACTACCTCACGTACTTCGGTTGCCCGCAGCCCGACTGGCTGCGCGCGCTCGCCGTCGACGCGAATGGCGAGGTGCTGTTCGGCGGCACGACGTACGGGCCGGGCTTGCCGGTTTCCGCCGGAGCGTTCCAGTCGAGCTGGAACGTGCTCGCGCTCTCGCAGGGCTACGTCTCGAGGCTCGCGCTGCTCGTGCACCCGATTTCCTTCGGCACGGGCACGCTGAATTCGCAGGGCTCGCGCGCGGACGTGCGTTGGGAAGGCTTCCCGTCGGTGAGCGAATCCAGCTTCCGCGTCGGGTGCGACTTCGCGCTGTCGAACATCTGGTCGCAGACGCTCCGCAGCCTCGCTCGCCAGAACGTGCCTTTCCTCGGCGGCCGCCTGTACCTCGTCCCGCCCTTCCGCCGTCTGCAGCGCGTCCGCACCGACTTCCTCGGTTTCGCCGTGCGCGAAGCGCCGCTCGAGCCGTGGCTCGTCGGCCAGACGGTCTACTACCAAGTCTGGTACGAGGACTCCGGAGCTGCGCAGGGTGCGGCGCTCAGCAATGCGCTCGAGGTGATCGTCTATCCGTGAGCGGCTCCGCGCGTTGGAGTCCGCTCTTGCACAGCAGCTGCGTGCGGAATCAGCGGAATCCGCGCGGGCGCGGCGTCGCGGCGGGAGCGGAAGCGCCGGACGAGCGCGTGCGGCGCGCGGCCTGACGCGGGCCGGTGCCGCCCTCGTGCTCTTCCCAAGTCTCGCTGATCAGCGGCGTGTCGTGCAGGCCCTCGGCCTTGTTGAGCGCCTCGAGCTCCTTCTCCGACGGAGCTAGCCCAAGGATGCCGCCCTCGGGGCGCAGCGAGTCGTTGAGCTCCTTCCACAGCGCGCGCGCGAACGGCATCCAGACCGGCGCCGAGAGCGCGATCACCACGTACTTGACGGGCTCGCTGTTGAGGGAGAAGGGCAGGTCGATCACGGTCGCCATCCTATCGGACGCGGGGCGCTTCGTGCGTGAGCCTCGGACTCAGCGGGGCGCGCGCGGGCGCAGCAGTCGCGGCAGGGGACCGTCGCAGGGCTCTCCGCAGGCGCGCAGGAAATTCGCGAGCAGGCGCGGGCCTTCGGGGGAGAGGATCGACTCGGGATGGAACTGCACGCCGCAGCGGGGCAACGTCCGATGGCGCACCACCATCGGCACGCCGTCGGCCGTCGCTCCGTCGAGCGCGAGGCTCGCGGGCCATGGCACAGGCGCGGCGCGCAGCGAGTGGTAGCGGCCGGCCTCGAAGGGGTTGGGCAGGCCGGCGAGCCAGCCCGCGCCGTTGTGGTGGACGAGCGAGGCGCGGCCGTGCGTCGGCGAGGAATCGCGCTCGACGACACCGCCCGCGTGCTCGCACAGCACTTGCGAACCCAGGCAGACGCCGAGAATCGGCAGGGTTTCCGGCGCGGCGTCGAGCAGGTCGTGGCACAGCGTCGCCTGCGCGGGCGTGCCGGGGCCGGGGCCGAGCACGAGTCCCGCGGGGCGCAGCGCGAGCACCTCACCGGCCGTGCGCGACTCGCTGCGCACGACGAACACCTCGGCGCCGAGCGTTCCGAAGGCCTGCGCGAGGTTGAACGTGAACGAGTCGCGGTTGTCGACGATCAGGATCAAGGGAAATCGGGGGCTGCAAAGGGCCGGGCCGTGGCCTCACAATAGCGCTCGAGCGTGGCGCGAGGGCGACGCGCGAGTGGACCGAGCAACAGGGAGGATTTCATGCAGCGACGAGCGAGACTTGGTGGCCGAATTGCGGGCTTGGGGCTGGGGGCGTGCTCGGCGGCGCTCGCGCTCGCGATGCTTTGGAGCTGCAGCGAGGATTCGCACGCCGGTTCGACGGCGGAACGCGCGAACGAGGCGCTCGAGCGCGCCGGTGCGGCCATCAAAAAGGCGGCCGAGGAGGCCAAGCCGTACCTCGAACGCAGCGTGAAGGAGCTCGACGAGGCGCTGGCGAAGCTCGGCACGAAGGCCGGAGACGGTCTCGAAGGGGCGCAGGCTGACCTGTCGACCGCGCTCGACGACATGGGGCAGCGTGTCGAGGACCTGAAGGCCGAGTTCGCGACCCGCGGCGACGCGGAGCGCGAGAAGCTCGGGCGCGAGCTCGACCAGCAGCTCGAGAAGCTCAAGGCACGGGCCGCGGAGTTGCGCGCCAGCGGCGAGGCCGACTGGGATTCCGCCGTCGGACGCGTCGGCGTCGAGGCGCGCGAGCTGGAAGCGAAGCTGCGCGCCGGCTGGGAACGCCGCTAGCCTCCCGCGACGTTTCGTTGACGCAAGACCGCGTGCCGCAAGCCCCGCGCGGCCCTCGCGGGGCTTCGACAAGTGCCGGGCGCGTCCTAGAAGCGCCGCCAACGACCACGGTGGTTCGCCCGTAGCCCTCCGCAGGTCACCACCATGAGCACCTCTCGTTTCCCGCGTCTCGTCCCGTTCCTCGGCGTCGCCCTGTGCGCGGCCACCGTCGGCCACTTCGCCGCCTCGCGCCCGCAGGCCGGGGACGTTGCCTTGCTCGCCGCCAGCGCTCCCGTAGGCACGGTCGGCTTCTCCGCGGGCTCCTCGGGCGCCGCGCAGGCCCTGCCGAGCGCCGAACGCCTCGCCTCCCTGCGCTCCGACGAGCGCGCGACGATCGAGCTCTTCCGCCGCAACTCCGCCGCCGTCGTGCACATCACGAACAAGGCGCGCGTGCAGCGTTTCCTGCGCAACCCCGTCGACATGCCGGTCGGCTCCGGCACGGGCTTCCTGTGGGACGAGGGCGGTCACATCGTCACCAACTACCACGTGATCGAGCAGCAGGCGCGCGACTCGCGCTACTTCGTGCGCTTCGCCGGCGACGACACCGAGCACGAGGCCGAGATCGTCGGCGTCGCTCCGCACCGCGACCTCGCCGTGCTGCGCCTCGTCAAGCCGCGCGAGGTCAACGCGCGTCCGATCGAGATCGGCTCGAGCGCGGACCTGCAGGTCGGCCAGTCGGTGTTCGCCATCGGCAACCCGTTCGGCCTCGACCAGACGCTCACCACCGGCATCATCAGCGGCCTCGGCCGCGAGATCCGCTCGGTCACCGACCACAAGATCTCCGGCGTGATCCAGACCGACGCGGCGATCAACCCCGGCAACTCCGGCGGTCCGCTGCTCGATTCCTCCGGGCGCCTGATCGGCGTCAACACCGCGATCGTGAGCCCCTCGGGCGCTTACGCCGGCATCGGTTTCGCCGTTCCGGCCGACACGGTCAAGCGCGTGGTGCCGGAGCTGATCGAGCGTGGCGCCGTGCGGCGGCCGGGGCTCGGCGTCGTGCTGCTCACGCCCGAGATCAACGCGCGCCTGGGCCTGCAGGGCGTCGGCATCGAACGCGTGAGCGAAGGCAGCGCGGCGGCCACCGCGGGCCTGAAGTCGCTCGCGCGGCGGGGGACTTCGAACGTGGAGCTCGACGAGATCGTCGAGATCGACGGCCAGCCCGTGCGCTCGGCCCAGAACCTGTTCGACGTGCTCGACTCCAAGGAGGCCGGCGACACGGTGCAGGTGACCTTCCGACGCGCGGGCCAGCTCCAGACCGTGCCCGTCCGCTTGCAGTGGATCGAGTGAGGCGCGACCCGAGCGCCAGCGTGCCTTTCGGAGGCCCTTTTCCCGCGCGCGCCGGAGCGTAGACTCTTTCCCCGCGTGCCTCCCGAGGCGCGTTCTGAGGGGAACCCGTGCTAGATCTTCCGTCTCCGTACCGTGATGACGGTGCGGGGGAGCGGCTCTCGACCACTTCGGTCCTGATGCTCGCTCTCGTCGTCTGCGTGTGCCGCCTGCTGGCGGTGCACTCGTTCCACATCTACGACGACGCGTTCATCACCTACCGCTATTCCCAGAACCTCGCGGCCGGCCACGGGATGGTCTACAACCCCGGCGCCCCGTGGGAGCCGGTGCTCGGCACGACGACGCCGCTGTACACCCTGCTGCTGTCGTTCCCCGTCTGGCTAGGGGCGAAGGTCGAGCACGCGTCGCTCGCCTTCAACATCGTCCTCGACGGCCTGTCGGCCTTCCTGATCCTGCGGCTGCTGGCGGCGCGCCCGCTGGCGGCGCTGCTCGCCACGCTGGCCTTCGCCGCCATTCCCGAGGTCGGCCGCATCAGCGTCGGTGGCATGGAGTCGCCGCTGTTCGTGTTCCTCGCGCTGGCGGCCGCACGTTCGGCGCAGCTCGGGCGCCTGTCGACGGCGGGCTGGCTCGCCGCGCTGGACTGCACGGTGCGACCCGAGGGCGTGCTGCTGCTCGTCGCGCTCTCCCTGGCGCACCTGCGCGACCTGAAGAGCGCCGTGCGTTTCTACATCCCCGTCGCGATCGTCGGGCTGACGTCGCTCGCGTTGCTCACTTGGTATTTCGGGAGCCCGATCCCGCAGTCCGTGCAGGCCAAGGCCTCCAACCACGGCCTCGGGCCCCACATCAGCCGCATCAAGGACATCCTCGCGCGCAGCTTCGGGCCGTCGATCGCGATGCGCTTCATGTTCCCATTCGCGGCTGCCGGCTTCGCGCTCGCGCTGCTGTGGCGCACGCCGATCCGTGCCTTCGTGCTGTTCGGCCTGGGCATCAGTGCCGCCTACTGCCTCGCGGGCGTGAAGACCTGGGGCTGGTACTTCTACGTGCCGCTGGTGTCGTGGTGCGTCGCGCTGGGCTTGGGCCTCGACGCGACGATCGAGTTCCTCTCGCGCGCCATGCCGTCGCTGCGCATCGAGCGCACCACCGGCGCGCTGCCGTGGGCACTCTCTGGGCTCGTGCTCACCGCCGTCGCGGTGTTCTCGCGCCAGCACACCGAGCGCGTCACCTACCACGTCTACCAGCCGCTCGCCGCCTGGTGCGAGCGCGAGGGCATCGAGGCCCACCAGCCGACGATCGTCGCCTCCGACATCGGCGCCATCGGCTTCTTCGGCCGCACGCGCATCCTCGACAGCGAAGGCCTTGTCTGGCCGCAGGCCCGCCAGTTCCACTGGCAGATCGACGTGATCCGCGCGCACCGCCCCGACTACGTGCTGCTCGTCGCCAACAGCGTGCGCATCGGTCCTTGGCGCGAGGATCCGCTGTATGCGGAGTACCTGCCGCTCGCGCGCTTCAACATCACCGGCGACCAGGACCTCGAGCCCGATCCCAAGCTGCTCCCGCCCTGGTGGGAGCAGGACTACATCATCTACCGTCGCCGCGACTACGTGCCCGCCGTGCGCGAGTGACGCGGCTGGGCGAAGTTCAGTTGTCGTCGACGTAGCCGAGCTCGCGCAGGCGGCGGCGGCGGCGGAGTTCTTCGGGGTCGGGAGGGTCGGCGTCGAAGTCGAGCGAGGCGGCGGGGTCGGGCTCGGGCGGGGCGAGCAGCGGCGAGGCGGCGAGCGCGCGGCGCAGCGCGGAGGCGGCGGGGAAATCGGGGGAGAGCGGGTGGCGCTCGTGGGGATCGGTGGCGAGGTCGAAGAACTCCTCCGTGCCGGTCGAGGGCGCGAGGATCAGCTTCGACGAGCCGTGGATCGCGGCGAGGCGGAGGCGTTCGGGGTGCGCGGAGTAGTGGCGCGAGCTCGCGAACAGCGTGCGTTCAGGGATCGCGCTGCCGTCGCGCAACGTGGGGACGAGCGAGAGGCCGCGCGCGTTCTCGAGCGGAGGCAGGCCGCAGAGCTCGAGCAAAGTGGGCGCGAGGTCGAGCAGGCTCGCGGGAGCTTCGACGCGGCGCGGCGCGAGGCCGGGGCCGCGGATCGCGAGCGGCACGCGCAGCATCTCGTCGTAGGCGCTGGAGTTGTGGCCTTGCTGGCCGTGCTCCATGAAGGCCTCGCCGTGGTCGGAGGTCCACACGATCACGAGCGAGCGCGCGCGCGGCAGCGCCCGCACGGATTCGAGGAAACGGCCCAGGCGCTCGTCGGCCCAGGCGACGTGTTCGTCGTAGAGCATCGCGAGCCGCTGCACGTCGGGGTGTTCGGGCTCGAGGTGCGCGCGGTGGATCGCTCGAGCGCTCGCGATCGAGCCGTCGACGTGCGCGAGGGCGTCCGTGGCGGCGCTGAAACGGCCGCGGAACGGCGCGGGCGGCTGGTAGGGCATGTGCGGCGGCGCGACGTGCAGGTAGACGAGCCGCGGCCCGTCGCCCTGTTCGATCGCGTCGCGCGCGAGGCCGAGCGCCTTGT
>JAPLOE010000177.1 GCA_026692705.1 Planctomycetota bacterium | reverse complement strand
ACGCGCGCTCGAGCTCGAGCCCGCTCTCCATCGACTGGAGGCGCAGGTGGTCCTCCTCGTTGACCATCACCGACAGGTGCTCGTCGTCGCTGAAGGCCACCGCGCGGCCCGGCTGCGCCGCGTGTTCCTCGGAACTCGGCGCGAGGTCGCGGCTGACGAGGTAGCGCTCGCGCAGGAAGAGCCGCAGCACGTCGTCGGATTCCGAGATGCCGATCCAGTGCATGCGGCCGCCGACCACGAAGTTCTCCAGCTGCGGGCGCAGGCGCTCGCACAGCTCGCGGGCGCGCTCCGGCGAGAGCTTCGGCACGAACGGGAATTCCTCGACGTTGCGCGCGAGCCGCACGCGGCTCGACACGACGACGTCGGAGTCCGCACCGCGCGGCACGAGCCACGAGGCGAGGCGTTCGGCGAAACGGACCGGATCGAACGTGGGCGACGTGGCCATCGAGGCCCGGTAGGCTAGCGCAGCGCCGCCCCCACCGGCCACTCCACCTGCGGCCCGCATGCTGTCCGTCCAGCTCGTCCTCGCCCTCGCGACGCTCGCCCAAGGCACGGCGCGGCCCTTCCCGGCGATCCTGTGGCCGAAGGCCGGCGGCGAGGCGCCGAGCGAGCGGCAGCGCGAATTCGGGGCGACCTGCGTGAGCCGCGGCGATCCGTCGGCCGCCCTGCGCGAGGCGGGCGTCGACGTGCTCGTGTTCAACGCGCCGGGGCGCAACGAGCTGCACCTCGAGCCGGGCACCGAAGGGCCGAAGCGACGGAGGCGGCGCTGGCTCGAGACGCAGGATCCGGCGGCGCTCGTGCGGCAGCCATGCCTCGCGAGCGACGAGACGCGCGAACGGCTCGGTGCGCGGCTCGCGGAGAGCCTGAAGTCGCACGCTGGGGCCTGCACGCTCGGAGTTTCGCTCGGCGACGAGATCGGGCTCACGCCGGGTGGCATTCCGGAGGATGTGTGCCTGTGCGCGAGCTGCGAGGCGCAGTGGGCCGCACGCGGCGGCGAGCGCCAGAAGCTCGCGGCACTCGACACCGACCGCACGCTGCGCGCGGTGTTCGATGGTGACACGCGCGCGCTCGGCCCGTGGCTCGAGCGGCGCACGTTCCATCAGGAGCAGCTGCAGGAGACGCTCGCGCGGCTCGCGGAGCAGGCCAGGGCGGAGCACGTGCCCGTGGGAGTGCTCGGCCTCGTCGGCCAGACCGCGTTCGGCGGCGTGTCGATCGAGGCGCTGCTGCCCAGGCTCGATTTTCTCGAGTGCTATCGCGTCGGCAACGCGCGCGAGCTCGCTTTTTCGCTGCGAAAGCCGCAGCAGCGCGTGTACCTGACCGTGTTCGCGACCGACGAGCCCGCGCGCACGGCCTGGGCGGCGTGGGAACATCGCCTGCGCGGCGGCGACGGAGTGTTCGTGTGGAGCGAGGAGGAGCTCGAGCGGCGGCCGGCGACGCGGGCGCGGCTCGTCGACACGCTCGCACGCATCCGCGCCCTCGACACGAAGGTGTTCACGCCGAGGCCGGCGGGCATCGCGGTCCTGCATTCCCCGCGCAGCGTCGCCGCGGGCTGGATTCGCGACGCGCTGCCGGACGGCGGCACGTGGCCCAATCGTTTCGCGAGCTGGCAGGAGGAACATGGCAGCGTCGAGACGGCGCGCAGGCGCTGGCTCGACCTCGCCGAGGCCTGTGGAGCGATGCCGGGTGCGCTCGCGCTCGAGACGCTCGCACCGGAGCAGGCCGCGCGCTTTCCGTTGCTCGTCGCGAGCGAGCTGCTCGTCGTCGACGAGGCCGACGTCGTGCGCCTGGAGGCCTGCGTGGCGGCCGGAGCGCGGCTGTGCGTCGAAGGCACGTTCGCGTGGATCGACTCCGCGGGCCGCAAGTGGAGCGATGAGGAGCGTGCGGCGCTGCTCGCGCGCCTGAAGGCCATTTCCCCGCCCGATTCCGCGCGCGAATGGACCCGTGGCGCGAGCGCGACGGCGCCGTTGCGCGAATTCCTGCGCGAGCGGCGGGTCGAGCTCGCTCCGTTCCAGATGCGCGGCGCATCGGCGCAGGCGCGCTGGATCGTCACGTGGGACACGCGAGATCTGACGAGCGTGTGCGCGGCCCTTCCCGAGTTGCCTGCGGAGGGTGCGGCCTGGCCCGCGGGCCTCGAGCTGGTTCCGCGCGACGGATGCGAGATCGAGTGGCTCGAGCCCCGCGGCGCGAGCGGCTGGGACGTGAAGCTCGCCCCGGGAGAGCCCGCGGTGTTCGTGCTGCGCGCGAGCGTCAGCGACCGCCGGTGAAGAAGCGCACGAGGCTCCTCCAGCGGCTCGAGAGCTCACGCTGCTGCTCGTCGTAGACCAGCTCGCGCTGCGCGAGCAGTTCCTCGGCGCCCCGCAGTTTCCCGCGGGTTTCCGCCAGTTCCTTCTCGGCCAGCGCGCGCGCCTGCCGCGCCTGCTCGAGTTCCGCGCGCAGCTCGTCGATGCCCGTGCCGGCCTTCGCCGCCGCGAGCGCCGCCTGCGTGGACTCCAGCTGGCCCACGGCCCACTTGCGACCGCTCTCGCTCGACTGGTAGGCCGCGAAGATGTGCTCGTAGCGCTCCTGCGCCTTCGCGATCTGTTCCTTCGTGTGCTCGGCGCCCTTCTGCCACGCGTCGGACTGCTCGCTGTAGGACGCGATCACGCGCTCGAGCTCGCCGCGCACGCTGAGCCACCACGTGCGCTCGCGGTCGAAGTGCACGAGGTTGCCGAGCATGTCGAAGGACTGCCGCAGCGCGCCCGCGGGCGCCACCGGGGCGTCGAGCAGCTCCTCCACCTTCGGCAGCCGCGCGGCGCCGATCGCGGCCACGATCACGTGCCGGTAGACGGGTTCCGCGTGGTCGGAGGCGTACAGCGACTCGTTGTAGAAACGCTGGAAATCCCGGGCGATCGGGCGCAGCGCCGGGTCGTAGTCCATGTACATCGCCAGGCACTGCAGCACGAGCCAGCGGTCGAGGTTGCCGTGCGGAATCGCCACCACACGCGCCCCGCTCGCCTCGAGCTGGCGCTCGATGCGCGCGCGATCCGGCAGGCCGTTGTGCAGGTGCTCGTCGAGGTAGCGGTGGCGCTCGCCGAGCTTCTGCTCGAGGAATTTCTGCAGCAGCGCCTCGGCTTCCTCGACGCGCGGATGGGCGTACGGTCCCGCGAGGATCACCCACTTGCGCGACACGCGCCGCACTTCCGAGACGAAGGCCTCGCGCAACGGCACGGGCACGTGCTCGAGCGTGTCGAAGGCGCAAACCGCATCGAAGGAGGCGTCCTGGAACGGCAGCCGGCTGCCGTCGCACTGGCGCAGCAAGTCGCTGACCAGCCGGTAGCGCTGGGATTGGTCGAAAGGCAGCCCGAGCACGGCGGGGGTCACGCCTGCGACTCCATCGATTGCGTGCCCGACGGCCCGCGCCGATCGATCGTCCAGCGCGACGGGATGTACACGAGGCCGTGCTGCGCGCGCTCGACGTCGACGACCTCGAACGTGAGCACGTGCTCGCGGTGGTCGATCGCCGTCGGCGCGGCCTTCGAGTGGTCGTACAGGAACAGCGTCAGGTAGTACTGGCCGTGCTGCAGCGGCATGCGGTCGACGTGGATCTCGACCTCGCCCTCGTCGCCGGCCTTCACCGCCCCGAGCTCGAGCGGCTGCTTGCGCCAGTGGTGGTTGGAGCCGTTGAGGTACGTGCCGTCGGTGCGGTACAGGCCGACGCCGAACACCGGGTTGGGCGTGTCGCGGTGCGCGATCCAGCGCATGCGGATCGAGTACGGGCGCTCGGTCTGGACGACGTGCGTCACCTGACGGTGCTCGTCGAGCATCTCGACCGCGAGCACCTCGACCTCGCCCGAGCCCCAGCGCGGGTACTCGCTGCCCTTGCGGCTCACCGCCGACAGCCGCTCGTTGCCCCGCGCCTTCGCGCGCTTCAGGTACGTGTCGGCGACCTTCTCGGCCGTGCCCTGCTCGAGCACGCGGCCCTGGTCCATCAGCACGACCCACTTGCACATCGACTTGACCGCGCCCATGTCGTGGCTGACGAACACGATCGTCTTGCCGCGCTCGCGGAACTCGTTGAGCTTGTTGGTGCACTTGCCGCGGAAGTGCTCGTCGCCGACCGACAGCGCCTCGTCGATGATCAGGATGTCGGGGTCGACGCTCGCGGCCACCGAGAAGCCCAGGCGCACGTACATGCCGGAGCTGTAGTTCTTGACAGGCCGGTCGATGAACTCGCCGAGCTCGCTGAAGTCGACGATGCCCTGGAAACGCTCCGCGGTCTCCTCGGGCGTCATGCCGAGCACCGCGCAGTTGAGGCGGATGTTCTCGCGCCCGGTGAACTCCGGGTGGAAGCCCGCGCCGAGCTCGAGCAGCGACGCGACGCGCCCCTGCACCTCGACCTTGCCGGTGGTCGGCACCGTGATGCCGGTCAGGAGCTTGAGCAGCGAGCTCTTGCCCGCGCCGTTCTCGCCGATGATGCCGACCGTGCTGCCGTGCGGGATGTCGAGGTAGACGTTGCGGACCGCCCAGAACTCCTCGTAGCGCCGCGTGCGGAACAGCACGTCCCACATGCGGTGGATCGGCTTCTTGTAGATCTGGTAGCACTTCGAGAGGTCCTCGGCGTAGATCGCGCTCGTGCTCTCGCGGCCCTCGCGTCCGCCGTTCTTCTGCTCTTGCATGGCGGACCTCAGAGCATGTCGGCGAAGCGCCGCTTGTTCTTGAAGAAGAAGCGCGTCCCCGCCCACAGCGACAGGAACGCCACCAGCGCGAGCTTGACCAGCATCAGCGCATCCGGCCAGCCGCCGAACAGCACGACCTCGCGGTAGCTGTCGACGACCCACGCCATCGGGTTGCAGTCGACGATCCAGCCGTAGCCGCGGTCGCGCACGAGCGACTCGGGATAGAAGATCGGCGTGCCGAACATCCACACCGTGATCAGCGCCGACACGAAGTGCCCGACGTCGCGCAGGAGCAGGTTCATCGTCGAGAGCAGGAAACCCAACCCCACCGAGAACACGAGGTGCAGCGCGATCAGCAGCGGGAGCGTCACGATCGAGAGGCCGAACTGGAACGGCCGGAAGACGGGCTCGCCCGGCTGGAACACGTGTCCCACCGGCGTCGGGTCGGCGATCGGGAAGGCGTAGCCGAACAGCAGCACGCCGATCACGACGAACGCGAGCCCGATGCCCATGTTCACCAGCGCCGAGATGCCGATGTAGCTCGGCAGGATCTCGCTGGGGAACACGACCTTCTTGATCAGGTTGCCGTTCTCGACCAGCGTGTTCGTGCAGCGCGAGATGATCTCCGCGTGGCAGCCCCACACGATGATGCCGAGGTACATCATCAGCACGACCTGCGAGTCGGGCTGGTAGTCGCTCCAGCGGCTCTTGAGCACCCAGTTGAACACGAACGTGTACGTCGCGAGGCTCAGCACCGGGTTGACGAGCGACCAGAACAGGCCGACCGTCGAGCCGATGTAGCGGCCACGCAGGTCCTTGTCGACGAAGTTCGACACCAGCGGCTTGTGCCGCACGAGCGAACGGGCGAGCTCGACCAGGTAGCGCACTAGATGATCCGCTTGCCCATGGCCGACAGGATCAGCTGCACGGCGAACTCGGCCGTCTTGTTGCGCTCGTCGAGGATCGGGTTGATCTCGGCGATCTCGAGCCCGAGCAGCTTGCCCGAGTCGAAGGCGTGCTCCATCACGAGGTGCGACTCGCGCAGGTCCGTGCCGCCCGCGACCGGCGTGCCGACGCCGGGGGCGACGCTGGGGTCGGTGCCGTCCATGTCGAACGACAGGTGGAAGCCGCATGTGCCGTCGGTGGCGATCGCGAGCGCGCGGCGCATGATCTCGTTCATGCCCCACATGTCGATGTCGCGCATCGTGAAGACCTTGACGCCCGTCGACTTGATCTCCTCGCGCTCGAACTGGTCGAGGTCGCGCACGCCGACGATCACCGCGTTGCGCGGCTCGACCATCGGCACGACGTCGCCGATGCCGACGAGCTCCGGCGCGCCGCGCCCGAGGATCGAGGCGCAGGGCATGCCGTGGATGTTGCCCGAGGGCGACGTGTCCGGCGTGTTCATGTCGCCGTGCGCGTCGAACCAGATCAGGCCGATGCGCTGGTTGCGCCGGAAGTGGAACGAGCTCATCGCCGCGACCGTGCCGATCGCGATCGAGTGGTCGCCGCCGATCACGACCGGGAACGCGCCGTCCTCGAGCACCCGCTCGACCTTGACGCGCAAGCGCTGGCAGGTGCGCGCGATCTCGTGCAGGAAGCGCGCCTTGGGGTTGCGCGGCTCGCGCGACTCCGGCGCGGGCACGGCGAGGTTGCCGCGGTCCTCGTAGGAGAGGCCCAGGCGCTTGAGGCCCTCCTCGAGCCCCGCGATGCGGATCGCGCTCGGCCCCATGTCGACGCCGCGGCGCCCGCCGCCGAGGTCCATCGGCACCCCGATCATCGCCACGCGGCTCAACATGTCCGTGCTCCCGCGTTCCGTTCGACCCGAGCGTGCATCAGTGTGTCCTCTGGCCGAGCGCGCCGAGCACGGCGCCCTGCAAGGCCGGTTCTGCCGGCGAGATGCGGGCCGAGAGCCACTCGACCTCGCCCACCCCGCCCCATTCGCCCAGCGCGAAGCCGACGCGCCGCAGGTCGCGCGGACCGGTGCCCGTCGGAGGCTTGAGCACTTCCAGACGCAGGCTCTCGATGCCCGCCACGTCGATGCACAGCGCCGCCGCGAGCGCACTGCGATTCCACGGCTCGCTCCACAGCGCGGCGCGGATCAGCGGCTGCGCTTCGGCGTCGCGCGCGGCGACGAGGCCGCAGGCGAGCTGCGCGTCGACCTCGAGCTCGTCCCCCAGCGGGAACAGCTCGCGCCACAGCGCCACGTCGGCCGCACCCGGATTCTGCGCCAGCGCCTCGACCGCGCGGGCCCCGAGCTCGCCCGAAGGCCGCTCGCGCCGCAGGATCTGCCGCACTTCCTCGCGCGCCGGGTCGTAGCCGCCGTAGACGAGCTCGATCGCGAGGCGCGAGCGGAACTGGCCCGGCAGGCGCTCGAGCGCCGCCACGCCGAGTCCGCGCAGCTCGTTGACCGACGCGACACGCAGGAAAGCCTCGAACAGCGTCACCGCGCCCTCGTGGAGCTGCGTGCGCTTCTCGCCTTCGACGCCCAACCGGTCGCGGGCCGCCGCGAGCGCGGCGCCGTCGCCCAGCCGCACGCGCGCGATCAGCGCCGCCGCGCGCACGCTCTCGTCGGGATCGGAGTCGAGCGCCGACAGGTCGGGCACGTAGGGAGCATCGTTCGACGAACCGATGGCCTCCGCCGCGAGCGCACGCTCGGCCGCGACGTTCGAACGCAGGTGCACTTCGAGCAGCGGCAGCGAACGCGGCACCTTGGCGCGCACGAGCAACGCCGCCGCGCGCACGCGCAGCGCCGGAACGCTCCACGCGCGCC
>JAPLOE010000176.1 GCA_026692705.1 Planctomycetota bacterium | reverse complement strand
CGCGCGCGCCCGCGAGGCCGGTTTCGACGGCGTCGAGCTGCATTTCGCGCACGCCTACACGCTCGCCTCGTTCCTCTCGCGCACCAACGAACGCGGCGACGGCTACGGGACGACGCTCGAGGGCCGCGCGCGCCTGCCGCTCGAGGTCTTCGCCGCCGTGCGCGAGCGTGCCGGCCGCGATTTCACCGTCGGCTGCCGTTTCCTGGGTGACGAGATCATCGCCGGTGGCTCGCGCATCGACGACGCCGCGGAGTTCGGCGTGCGCTTCGCGCGCGCGGGCTTCGACTTCCTGTCGCTCTCCACGGGCGGCAAGTTCGACGACGCCGCGCAGCCGAAGGTCGGCGAGGCCGTGTACCCGTACACGGGCCCCAGTGGCCACGAGTGCATGCCGACGGTGCGCATCGACGCTCCCGGCGAGCCCGGCTCGCGCGGCCCGTTCGGCCGCAACCTGCACCTCTCCGCTGCGGTGCGCGAGCGCGTGCGCGCCGCGGGCTTCGACGTGCCCATCGTCGGCGCTGGCGGCATCGCGACGTTCGAGCTCGCGGAACGCGCGCTGGCCGAGGGCAGCTGCGATTTCGTTGCCGCAGCGCGGCAGTCGCTCGCCGATCCCGACTGGTGGCTCAAGGTGGAGCGGGGCCGCGGCGACTCGGTGCGGCGCTGCAAGTTCACCAACTACTGCGAGGCGCTCGACCAGCGCCACGCGCAGGTCACTTGCCAGCTGTGGGACCGCAAGCTCGCAGAGCCCGCGCCTTGGGGCCGCGAATTCGTCCCGCTCTCGCACGACGGCAAGCGCCGCCTCATCGCACCGCCCGACAGCGGATCCTGACGGCCCCCAAAAGCCACCGGCGCCGCGCTGCACGAGGCAACGCGGCGCCGGAACGTTCTCAGCTCGACTCGGTCACTCGACCGAGACGGTGGCCGTGAACTTCACTTGGCCTTCCTGCGTCGAGCCGAACTTCATCATCGTGCCATCGCGGCCTTCGAACTCGCGGTTCGAGTCGACCTTGGTGGTGCCCTCGAGCTCGAGCGAGACCGGCAGCTTCGACTTGGCGTCGAACAGGAGCTTGCCCTCGAGCTTGATCTCGTAGTTGGTCTCGACGAGCGAGGCGCTCGGCATCCCGAAGGCGCGACCGCGGCCACCGCTGCCGCCGCCGAAGCTCGGTTCCTCGAGCTCGCCGTCGGCCTCGATCGTGATCGTGATGACGCGGCAGGCGACGCCCTCGACGTCCTCGGTGCCTTCCTTGAGCTTGCACTTGCCTTCGAGCGCGGCCTGCGCGAACAGCGTGCTCGCGCCACCACCCCGCGGGCCGCGCGGGCCACGGCGGCCTTCGCCGCCGCTGCCGCCGCCACCACGTTCCGGTTCCGGCTGCGGCGGGAAGAGCGCCATCGACAGGTCGAGCCCGAGTCCGTGGCGGATCGCGTCGGCCTCGACCGTCCACTCGTCGCCGTCGGCGACTTCGCCCTCGGGCAGGAACGCGTCGAGCAGGAGCTCGAGCTTGTGGCCCTCGAGCGACTCGCCCGGCGCGTCGCCGTCCTTGACCTCGACCTCGATCTTGCCTTCTTCGCCGCGCTTGAGCTCGAGCTTGACGCCGTCGAGCGCGCCCTTCTGCTCGCGCGACTGCTCCTCGCCGCCGAAGTTCATCGTCGAGGTCTGCTTGACGTCGCCGAACGTGCGCTCGACGCGCACCGGCTTGCCGTCCTTGTGCTCGAGCACCTTGTCGGTCCACGCGACCTCGCGCTCCTGACCGCTGGTGCCGGCGCCACCGGGCATCTCGACCGGCTGGCCGTCGCGCTCCATGCGCGTCGTCTCGGAGTTCAGCTCCATGAACGCCTCGTAGTGGACGCTGCGCGAGGCGCTGTAGTCGGTGTGGAGGGTGGTGCCGCCGAGCACGGCGAGGCCAAGTGCGGCGATGGACCAGATGCGGGGGGTCATGGGTAGCTCCTTCTTCGAGGCCGGGGGGACGATCCGGCGCGGGGACAGGATACGAACCGCGGCGGCGCGCGCAGGTTCCGCGGGTTCGGGAATCCGCCCGGGCCGCGGCTCGGCCACCGCGCCCGCATCCTCTCGCTAGGCTTGGGCTCCTTCCGCATGCCCCGCCTCGCCGGATACCTGGTCGACGGGCTCTCGATCGGCGGGATCGAGACCTGCATCGACTTCCCCGAACTGAAGCTGTGCTTCGACCTCGGCCGTTGCCCCGACCCGGCGGTGCAGCGCCCGACCGTGCTGTTCACGCACGCGCACATGGACCACATGGGCGGCGTGGCGTGGCATGCGTCGACGCGCGAGCTGCGCCAGCTCAGCCCCCCGACCTACGTGGTGCCGCGCGAGAACGCCGCCGACTTCGCGCGCCTGTTCGAGGTCTGGCGAGCGCTCGACCGCGGCGACCTGCCGCACCGCATGGTCGAGCTCGGCCCGGGCGACGAGTTCGAGCTGCCCTGCAAGCTGATCGCGCGCCCGTTCCGCTCGCCGCACCGCGTCCCGACGCAGGGTTACGTGCTCTGGAAGCGCCACCGCAAGCTGCGCCCCGAGTACCTCGGCCACAGCTCCGACGAGCTGCGCGAGCTCGCCACCGCGCTCGGCCCCGCGCTCTACGACTGGAACGAGACGCCGGAAATCGCCTTCACCGGCGACACGTTGATCGAAGTGCTCGAACGCGAGCCCACGCTGCTGCGCGCGCGCCTGCTCGTGATCGAAGTGACCTTCGTCGACGAGCGCGTCAGCGTCGAGAAGGCCCGCTCGAAGGCGCACATCCACCTCGACGAGATCCTCGAGCGCGCCTCGCTGTTCGAGAACGAGGCCATCCTCTTCACGCACTTTTCCTCGCGCTACCGCGACTCCGACGTGCTGCGCGCCCTCGAGCGCCTCCCCGCGTCACTGCGCTCGCGCGTCACGCCGCTGCTCGCCTCCAACTCGGCCTGAGCCGCCCGCTTCGGCCGCCGAGCTGCGCTAGCTCGTTCGCTCTCCCTGCGGGACATCTTCCGAGCTCCGCAGGCGGTTGAACCCGACGCCGACGAGGTACAGCGCGAGCACGACGAGCACGAGCGCGACGATTCCGTTGGCGCGCGCGACGTCCCAGCCCTGACTCGCCGCGAAGCTCGACTGCACCTGCGCCACGAGCGCCCACAGCGTGACGACGAGCAGGAACACGAACGGGATCACGACGAACATGTAGCTGCGCCGTTCCTTGCGGAGCCAGACTGCGATCGCGATCAGCGTGAGCGCCGCGAGCAGCTGGTTCGAGGCCCCAAACAGCGCCCAGAAACGCAGGTACGCGCCTTCGCCGCCGTAGGCGAGGAACAGCGCGGCCGGCGCGAGCGTCGCGAACGTGCCGAGGAACGCGCCGACGGGTCCCTTCAGGCCCGTGAGCTCCTGAATCAGGTAGCGACCCAGCCGCGTGGCGACGTCGAGCGTGTCGAACACGAAGGTCGAGAAGGCCATCGCGCCAAACGTGATCGCGAGGCGGCGATTCTCGGGCCCCACCAGCAGCGTCATGAAGTCGCCGATGCCCGCACCGTAGATCGCGCCGGGTTTCTTGCCCGCGAGCTGCGCGTCGGTGCAGATCGCGACGGTGACGAGCGCGATCAGCGCCACGAAGGCCTCGGCGAGCATCGCCCCGTAGCCCACGAAGTGCGAGTGCGACTCGCGCTCGACCTGTTTCGACGTCGTTCCGCTGCACACGAGGCCGTGGAAGCCCGAGCACGCGCCGCAGGCGATCGTCACGAACAGGAACGGGAACATCTGGCCGCCGGCCTTGCCCGTGTCGAAGCTCCGCACAGCCGGCTGCTCGAGCTCGTAACCGCCGAACAGCACGCCGATCACTCCGATCGCGATCGCGCTGTAGAGCACGAATCCGCCGAGATACCCGCGCGGCTGCAGCAGCGCCCACACCGGCGTCACCGACGCGACGAGGCAGTAGGCGAGGATCGCGAGGCCCCACGTGCGCGCATCGAACACGAGCCAGGTCGAGAGCTCCGTTCCGAGCCACGACAGCGCGAAGGTCGCCGGCACGAAGATCAGCGTGACGAGCCACAGCGGCGGCGCGAACAGCCGCTGCACGACGCCCATGACGAGCGCGAGGCCGAGGTAGAGCACGCTCGCCGCCGCGACCGCTCCGCCCGCGTTGAACGCGACGCCCGCGCCCTCGAGCTCTTCGGTGCCGCTGACGAAGCTCCCGGCGGTGATGTCGGCGAAGGCGACGATCACGTAGATCAGCGCGATCCAGATGAACGCCATGAACGCACGCCCCGCCGGCGTCCCCAGCCGCGCGCGCGCGATCTCGGCGATCGACGAGCCCTCGTGGCGCAGGCTCGCGACGAGGCTCGAGAAGTCGTGCACGGCGCCGATGAACACGACGCCGAAGCCGATCCACAACAGGCACGGCAGCCAGCCGAACTGCTGGCAGGCGAGGATCGGCCCCGCGATCGGCCCGGCCGCCGCGATGGCCGAAAAGTGCTGCGCGAACAGGTAGAACGGCCGCGTCGGGACGAAGTCGACGCCGTCCTCGTGGCGGTGCGCCGGCGTGACGCGCGTGTCGTCGAGCCCGAGCCTGCGCGCGACGAACTTCCCGTAGAAGTGGTACCCGGCCGCGAGCAGCGCGAGGAACCCGAGCGCGAGCAGGGGGAGCGTCATCTCGCGCGAGAAGATAGCCACCGCGCCACGGCGCTACAGCAGGTACTTCACCGCGAGGAAGCCCGCTGCCCCGAGCGCGACCAGCAGGATCGTCGCGAGCTCGAAGTACTTCTCGAGCCACTCCTTCACCTTCGGCCCGAAGAAGAAGATCGCCGAGGCGACGAGGTAGAAGCGCGCGCCACGCCCGACGATCGACGCGAAGATCAGCGTCTGGATGCTCACCGCGCAGGCGCCCGCCGCGATCGTGAACACCTTGTACGGGATCGGCGTGAACGCGGCGCCGAAGATGGCGAGGAAGGCGTGCTCGTCGTACTTGGCGCGCACCATCTCGAAGCGCTCGGGCGTGAAGCCCGGCACGTACTCGAAGAAGAAGCCGGAGATCGACCCCCACAGGGCGCTGCCGATGTACCAGCCGAACACCCCACCGAGCACCGACGCGATCACCGAGACCGTCGCGTAGAAGAAAGCGCGCTTGGGCCGCGCCACCGAAAGCGCGATCTGCAGCACGTCCGGCGGGATCGGGAAGAACGAGCTCTCGACGAACGAGATCACGAACAAGGCCGGCGTCCCGTAGGGCGTCTCCGCCCAGGACAGCACCCACAGGTACAGGCGCTTGATGACGTTCGGCTTCTTCGCCGGCGCGGGGGCGGCGGCGGACACGGGTTCTTGGGCGGCCATCGGGTAGGGATCGAGCGGGGAGAGAGTCCGCGTCGGGCGAAGCTTATGCCAGCTTCGAGGCTCGGGCACGTATCCTCCGGCCCGGGGCTCGCTCCGAGCCCTTCGCCGGGAACGATCTTCCTGCCCGCCTGCCCCCTTCAGCGCGTTGGGAGTGCGCCGCGGCCGTCCTACATTGCGCGGCCAACGTTCCTCCCCCACGCGATGAAATTCCAGGACTACTACGAGGTGCTCGGGGTTCCGCGGAACGCCGACGCCGACGCGCTCAAGAAGGCCTACCGCAAGCTCGCGCTCGAGTGGCACCCCGACCGCCACTCCGGTCCCGAACGCGCCAAGGCCGAAGAGCGCTTCAAGCAGATCAACGAGGCCCACGAGGTCCTCTCCGACCCGAAGAAGCGCGCCAAGTACGACCGCTTCGGCGAGCACTGGGAGCACGGCCAGGAGTTCCAGCCGCCTCCGGGCGCCCGCGGGCAGTCTGGCGCGGACTTCGGCGACCTGTTCGGCTCCGGCGAGGGTTTCTCCGACTTCTTCCGCTCGATGTTCGGCGAGGAGTACGCCCACGACTTCGGCACGCGCTCCCGCCGGCCCCGCAGTGCGCGTGGCACCGACGTCGAGGCCGAGCTGCACCTGCCGCTCGACGTCGCGCTCTCCGGCGGCATCCACCGCTTCGAGCTGCCCGGCGTCACCGAGTGCCCGACCTGCGGCGGCGAAGGCCAGCTCGGCTCCCGCACCTGCCCGGCCTGCGCCGGCCTCGGCCGCGTGCGCCGCAAGCGCGAGGTCGACCTGCGTATCCCCGAGGGCGTGCGCGACGGCCTCGTGCTGCGCCTGCGTGGCCTCGGCGAGCCCGGCGACTCCGGCACCGAGCCGGGTGACCTGCACCTCGTGCTGCGCCTCGAGGATTCCGAGGCCCTGCGCCTCGTCGACGGCGAGCTCGAGGCGCGCGTCACGCTCACGCCCTGGGACGCGCATCTGGGCACCAAGGTCGACGTCCCCACCGCGCGCGGCACCGTCACCGTGACGATCCCGCCCGGCACCCGCTCCGGCCGCCGCCTGCGCCTGCGTGGCCAAGGACTCGCCGACGGCCGCGGTGGACAGACCGACGCCTACGTGCGGGTCGAGCTCGACCTCCCCGCCCAGCTCGATGCGCGCCAGGAAGCCCTGCTGCGCGAGCTGCGCGCCCCCACCACCGCCGAACGCCCGGCCTGAATTCCTGCGCCCGGGATTTTCCGAGTAACTCTGCCCCGACTTTCCGGCTCTCGCTGCGCCGCCCGGCCCTGCGACCGGGTGGCGCTGCCAAAAGACCGGATCGGACCCGGCTCAGGACGCACCACAAGGGGGGCCGGCCCCTCGAGGGAGGTGCCCCTGTTCCCCGCTCCTGTCGCTCGCTGGCAGCGCTTCCAAACTCTCCTGGCGCCCGTGCCCGCCCCGCGTGGTCACGGGCGCTCTTCGTTCTGAGCGAGGCGAGAGCGCTCACCGGTTCGACGCCCTGCCGGGTCCGATCGCTCGCCGCTCAGTCCCGATTCAGACGCAGGTCGACGGCCAGCAGCTTCTCCGCGACCTCGGCGATCCGGCGGAGGCGCTCCGGACCTGCGTGGAGCCCCATGCGAGTGCTCTCGACCTGCCTCAGGTACTCGACGACTTCCTCCCGGCTCGGTCGGGACGTCAACAGCCGATAGACGCGCCCGACGTAGCCGTCGTACTCGTCCTGGCCTTCGGGCACTTCGCCGACTTCGATCGGATCCCAGTCGCGCAGGAGGATCGTGCGAATCTCGAGCGTGATCTCACGCGCGCGCCGGCGATCGAGCTCCGTGGGGAGAGTCTTCATGCTCTCGAGCAAGGGTGAGCCCAGCTCGAGGTCCTGCAACCCGACTTCGCGGTCTCCTCGACCCGACCATGTCCAGAGTCGCACGCGGCCGGGCGAGTGTCGGCTGGTCAGCTCCTCCACGAGAGCATTCGGGTCTCTGAGGTCCAAGCCCCCGCAGGAGCCCGGGTGCGTCCCACCGATGTCGTGGGCCAGGACGAATTGGTCCGCGAGGATGGCCTTCACCAGCTCCACCATCGCGTCGTCTCCACCCCAGAGACCGTCGTGCGTGTGCCACTCCCCGAAGCCGACACTCGGTTCATCACCACCCTCCATCCAGATCACGAGGCGCCTGTCGGGATCCCCCGTCGGGGAGGGGATCTCGACGAGCAGGTCGGCGTGCGCGCGGCCTTCCATTCGGGAACAAGGCTCCGCCTGCGGAACCGCCGCGAACAGCCGCGTCGCAAACTGGCGCGATTCCGGAGAGAGCTTGGCCAGCTCCAGCGGAAACGTCCCCTCTCGGGTGCGAGCGGTCCACTTCAAGTCGACCCCCTTGTGCTCGAACTCGGCCTGGCGCACGGCTTCTTGAAACGTGCTGTGCCAGGAGTCCGTCCGCGAGTTCCACTCCTCGTCGCAGCCGAACAGGAACACCCCGACCTCACCGTCGTATCGGCAGATCGCGATTCCGACGACGCTGCGCTGGACTTCGCCGACCACGGGGCCAAGGGGAGCCTCCTCAGGGTCGCGCCGCCGCCCGATCGTCGACCAGCTCAGGACCCTAGCCCCACCGATCCGCTCCGGCGCCGGCTTCATGACGAGAACGACGTTGGGGCCCGAGGCGGGGCACGTCGCGGCCCAGCCCGCTCGTCGGGTACGACCCGGCACCGTCCGTCGGAGGAACTGCGATTCACGGTGAAGGCTTGGCGCGCTGCGGCGACGTGAGGGTGGGCCATGCAGGACTTGAACCTGCGACCAAGCGATTATGAGTCGCCCGCTCTCACCGACTGAGCTAATGGCCCGTGCGGCGCGGAGTCTACTCGCTCGCGGCGCCCGTGTCGGCGGGGCGTTTCAGGGCGCGGGGCGCAGGACGACGGTGCGCGGTTCGGTGAGCTCTTCCATGGCGGAGCGCAGGCCTTCGCGGCCGAGGCCGGAGTGCTTGGAGCCGCCGTAAGGCATCGAGTCGATGCGGAAGGAGCTGGTGTCGTTGACGATGACGCCGCCGAACTCGAGCGTGCGGGCGGCGAGCAGCGCGCGCGAGAGATCGGCCGTGAAAAGGCCTGCCTGCAGGCCGTAGCGCGAGGAGTTGCAGCGCTCGAGCGCGGCGGAGAAGTCGTCGAAGGGCTCGACGATGGCGACAGGGCCGAAGACCTCGTCGCACCACACGTGCGCAGAGTCGGGGACGCCGGTCAACACCGCCGGATGCACGAGCTGGCCCGCGCGAGTGCCGCCGCAGTGCACCGTCGCTCCAGCGGCGCGCGCTTCCGCGATCCATGCGAGCACACGCTCGACGTGCTTCTCCTCGATCATCGGCCCGACGACGGTGCGTTCGTCGAGCGGATCGCCGCAGGGCAGCGCGCGGGCGGCGCTCACGAAGGCCGCGAGGAACGCGTCGAAGCGCGAGCGGTGCACGAGGATGCGCTGCGCCTTCACGCAGACCTGTCCCGCGTAGGCGAAGGACGCGAGCACGATCGACGGCAGCGCGCGCTCCCACGCGACGGTCTCGTCGACGACGCAGGGTGCGTTGCCGCCGAGTTCGAGGATCACGGCCTTGCGGCCCGCGAGCGACTTCAGGCGCCAGCCGACGGTGTCGCTGCCGGTGAAGGAGAGCACGGCGACGCGCTCGTCGCGCACGAGACGCTCGGCGGTCGCGGGCGGGCAATGCACGACCGAGAGCGCGGCCGGAGGAAGGCCGTTCTCGAGCAGCAGCTCGGCGAGCGCGAAGGCCGTGAGCGGGCTCTGCGGCGCGGGCTTGAGGATCACGGGCGCACCGACGGCGAAGGCGGGCGCGAGCTTGTGCGCGACGAGGTTGAGCGGGAAGTTGAAGGGCGAGATCGCGGCGACGACACCGCGTGGCACGCGCAGCGTGAAACCGAGGCGGCCCTCGCCCCGCGGCTCGAGGTCGAGCGGCACCTCGTCGCCCCCGAACGTGCGCGCTTCTCCCGCCGCGACCTCGAACGTCACGGCCGCGCGCGCGACCTCGGCCCGCGCGAAGGAAAGCGGTTTTCCAGCCTCGAGCGCGAGGTTGCGGGCGAAGTCCTCGGCGCGCTGGCGCAGCCCGTCGGCGGTGCGCTGGAGCACGGCCGCGCGTGCGTGCCGGGGCCAGTCGCGCAGGGCCGCTCGAGCCGCGAAAGCCGCCGCGATCGCGCGCTCGACCTCCGCCTCCCCCGCCACGGCGACCCGCGCGAGCTCGCGGCCGTCGAACGGCGCGCGCACGACGTCGAAGGAAGCGGCGTCGGTGGCCGAGCCGGCGATCAGGCTGTGGACGGTGCGCATCGAGAGAATCCTCCGCGCAGATCCTAGCGGCCGCGCTCGCCGCCCCCCGGAAGCGATCCGCGGGCGCCGCTACACTCCGCGCCATGACGTCCCGCCCCCTCCTCGCGCTTTCCGCGTCCTTTGGCCTCCTGCTCGGCTGCGCCACCGCAACTCCCGCTCCGCAGGCCGCTGCGGCACCCACACCCGCGCGCCAGCCGGCGCAGGCCACGGTGCGGCTCTCGGCTCCGGCCGAGCACGACTACGACGCGGAGTTCTTCCCGGGCACGACCTACGACGCCGCGATCGCGACGCCCGCGAGCCTGCTCGGCTTCGAAGTCGGAGCGCAACCGGCCTCGCACGAGCAGGTGATCCGCGCGTGGCGCACGTGGGCCGCGCAGTCCAAGCGCGTGAAGCTCGAGACCTACGGCCACACGCACGAGGGGCGCGAGCTCGTGCACGCGGTCGTGACGAGCGAGAAGAACCTGGCGCAGCTCGACAGCATCCTCGAGCGCGTCGGCAAACTCGCGGATCCGCGCAAGCTCGGGACGGGCGAGGCCGCGCGCATCGCCGACTCGACGCCGGCGGTCGCATGGCTGGGTTATTCGATCCACGGCGACGAGATGAGCGGCGTCGACGGCGCGCTCGCGCTCGCGCACCACCTGATCGCGGGCACGTCGAAGGACGTGACCGAGCTGCTCGACAGCGTCGTGATCGTGATCGATCCGATGCAGAACCCCGACGGTCGCGAGCGTTTCCTCTCGCTGCTCCTGCACGCCGCCGGCGCGACGGGTGTGCTCGACAGCGACGCGCTCTCGCACGGCCGCTGGCCCAACGGCCGCGGCAACCACTACCTGTTCGACATGAACCGCGACTGGATCGGCGGCGTCGCGCCCGAGACGCGCGGCCGCTGGCGCGCCGTGCAGCGCTTCCACCCGCAGCTCTTCGTCGACGCGCACGAGATGGGCCGCGACGAGGGCTATCTGTTCTATCCGCAGGCCGATCCGATCAACCCGCACCTGCCCAAGCAGCTCGTCGAGTGGCAGGTGCGCTATGCGGCCGACATTGCGAAGTCCTTCGATTCGCACGGGTGGAGCTACTACACGCGCGAATGGGCCGACGGCTGGGGTCCGTTCTACACCGACTCGTGGGCCAGCCTGAACGGCGCGATCGGCATCCTGTACGAGCAGGCGCGCTACGACGGGCAGACCGTCGAGCTGAGTTCCGGCGAGATCGCGACCTACCGCTCCGCCGCGCACCATCAGGCCGAGGCGAGCCTCGCGAACCTCAAGACGCTCGCGGCCGCGCGAAAGGAAGCGCTCGAGCATTACGCGGAGTTCCGCAAGCTCGCGACCTTCGGCGACGGCTCGCTCGAGCGCCCGTGGTTCGTCGTGCGCCGCGGCGGCCATGGCGAGCGTTTCGAGCGCCTGCTGCAGCTCCTGCACGAGCAGGGCATCGAGTTCGCGCTCGTCGAAGGAGCGAAGCTCGGTGGCGCGCTCGACAGCCTCGGTGCAAGCGCGGACAACGTCGATGCCGCGGGCCAATGCGCCGTGATTTCCGCGCTGCAGCCGCAGGGTGCGCTCGTCCGCGCGTTCCTCGAGTTCGACACGCGCTACCCCAAGGCCGACCTCGAGCGCGAGCGCCGCTCGCTCGAGCTGAAGAACGACTCGCGCATCTACGACACGACCGCCTGGAACCTCGGGCAGGCCTTCGCGCTCGAGTGCTGGTGGGCGAAAACCGTCGGAAATGCCGGCGAAATGCGCCTCCAGCCGCCGCCCGCCCGCGCGGGGCGCGTCGAGAGCGCCAAGGCCAAGCCCTACGGCTGGATCGTCGACGGTGAGGACGATGCGGCGGTCGAGTTCGCCTCGCGTGCGATGCTCGCGGGCGCCAAGGTCGCGATCGCGGACGAGCCCTTCGAGAGCGCGGGCCGCACGTTCCCGCGTGGCAGCCTGCTCGTGCGCGGCCACGAGAACGCCGCCGAGATCGAGAGCGTGCTCACGCGCGCCGCGCAGGACTCTGGCGCCGTCGTGATCCCGACCGGCAGCGCTCGGGCGCCCGGCGACGGCCACGACCTCGGCGGCCAGCACTTCCAGCTGCTCGAGCGGCCGCGCGTGGCGCTGCTGTCGAACGCGCCGGTCCAGAACACGAGCTTCGGCCAGCTCTGGCACGCGCTCGACTTCGAGCTCGGCCTGCCGGTGTCGCTGCTCGACGCGCAGGACCTCTCGAGCTACGACCTGCGCCGCTACAACGTGCTCGTGCTGCCGCCCGGCGGCGGCATGGCGAGCCTGCTCGAGCCGCACGCCGAAGCCCTGGCCGCGTGGATCGACGGGGGTGGCACGCTGATCGCGTGCGGGAGCTCCGCTGGCGCGCTCGCGAGCGAAAAACTCGGGCTTTCCGGCGTGCGCAAGCGCGAGGACGTGCTCACGAAGCTGCCCGAGTACCTGTTCGCCGCGCAGCGCGAGCGCGAGTCGCGCGCGATCACGATCGACGAGCGGGCCGTGTGGGACGGTGCGCAGGAGAGCGCGGAACCGCCCGAAACCCCGAAGAAGGACGAGCCCAAGCCGACCGAGGCCGCCGTCGATCCCGACGCGGAACGCGAGGACGCCTGGCGCCGCCGCTTCTCGCCCGCGGGCGTGATCCTGCGCGCCGAGGTGCGCGACGACCACTGGCTGACCTTCGGCGCCGGCGCGCAGCTGCCGGTGTACTTCGAGGGTTCGCTCTCGCTGTGGGCGCGCTCCCCCGCCGTCACGGCCGTGCGGCTCGCGCCTGCGCCCAGCGTGCGCCTGTCCGGCCTCCTGTGGCCCGAGTCGCGCGCGAGGCTCGCCGACAGCGCCTACCTCACCGTCGAGCGCCGCGGCTTTGGCCAGGTGATCCTGTTCGCGGCGCAGCCGGGCTTCCGCGGCTTCCACCGCGGCACCAACCGCCTGTTCCTCAACGCGGTCGTCTACGGGCCGGGTCTCGGCGCGCAGCCGCCGAAGCTGCGCTAGCCCGCCCCGACGGCCTCCGCGTGCTAGCCTTCGACCGGAACGCACGTTGAGTCCCTCTCGCGAGCCCCGTGAACGCTGGCTCCCGCGGCCGCTGGCCGCGGGGCTCGCCACGCTCATGCTGTGCGCCTGCGAAGACGGCCCCACGCCCGTCTCGACGACGCAGCCGCCGAGCTCGCAGTGGCCGGGCTTCGAGCCTTCGACGCCACGCAGCGCCGCGCGTTCGGAACCGGGCTTGCTCTCCGGCCCCTTCACCGAGTGGCACCCCAACGGAGTGAAGAGCGGCGAGGGCGAGCTCGTCGAGGGGCTGCGCCAGGGCCCGTGGACCTTTTTCCATCCGACCGGCGTGCTGCGCTGGCGCGGCACGTTCGAGCGCGGCGTCGCGGTCGGCCCCGAGGAAGCGTGGCACGAGAACGGCGCGAAGCAGCTCGAGGGCACGCTCGTCGACGGGCACCGCGAGGGCATCTACCGCTACTGGTACGACAACGGCCAGCTCGAGCTCGAGCTCGAGTTCCACGACGACGAGCGCCACGGGAAGTGCCGGCGCTGGACGCGCGACGGCATGCTCGACCGCGTGTCGAGCGGCGTCTACACCAAGGGCCGCAAGACGGGCGAGCTGTGAACGCGCCGCCCCGTCTCGAGCCGCTCACGCTGCGGGGTCGTCTCGTCACGCTCGAGCCGCTCGCGCTCGCGCATGTCGACGAGCTGTGGCCCGCCGCCGAGCCCGCGCAGCTGTGGGAAGTGACCTCGAGCCGCGTCTCGACGAAGGCGGAGCTCGAGCGTTACGTGCGCGAGGCGCTCGACGCCGCCGCCACGGGCCGCGCGCTGCCGTTCGTGACGCGCATGGCGGACGGCGGTCGTGCCGTCGGCTGCACGCGCTTCGCCGCCTACGAGCCCACGCACGCCAGAGTCGAGATCGGCTGGACGTTCCTCCACCCGAGCGTGCACGGCACGGGCGCCAACGTCGAGGCCAAGCTGCTGCAGTTCGGTCAGGCCTTCGACGGCTGGGGACTGGAGCGCGTCGAGCTCAAGACCGACCTGCTCAACGTGCGCTCGCAGAAGGCGATGGAGCGCCTGGGCCTCGTGCGCGAAGGCGTGCTGCGCCGCCACATGGTCGTCGCCGGCGGGCGAGTGCGCGACACCGTGTACTACAGCGCGATCCGCAGCGAATGGCCGGAGCTGCGAGCGCGGCTCGAGGCGCTGCTGGCGCGCTAGCGTCGGGCGGAAACCGGAATACGGAGCCAGAGCAATTTTTTC
>JAPLOE010000175.1 GCA_026692705.1 Planctomycetota bacterium | reverse complement strand
GCAGAAAAAATTGCTCTGGCTCGGTATTTCTCTCTGACTCGGTTTTTCGCTCTGACTCGGTTTCTCACGCTCGCGCGACACCTCACCCGCCTCCCACACGAACTGCGCCTCCGGCAGGTGCGCGGCGCGCACGCTCGCGTGCACGACGGCATCCTCACCAAACGCCGCGCGCAACGCGGCGAAGGCCGCCTGCGCCGCGCGGGGATCACGTCCGGCATGCAGCGCGAACAACCGCAGCTGCTCCTGCGTCGCGCGCACGCTCGCGAGCTCGACCTCGATGCGCTCGGCGCCGCGCTCGAGGCGCGTGTGCTCGAGCCGCAGGCGCAGCAGCCGCTCGAAGGCCTCCCAGTGCAACGACGGCTCCGACGGCTGCGCACGCTCGGAGAACGACCGTCCGTTCTCCAGCGCGAGCGAGAGCGCGACCTCACGCGCCGCGTCTCCACGTTCAGCGAGCCCCGCGAGCAGCGGCCGCGCGAGATCGCCCGCGAGCAGGAGCAGCGCCTCGAGGCTCGTCACCGGAAAATCGAGCTGCAGCGTCGCCCGCGGCGCGAGCACGATCCGCTCCGGCTCGAGCGGCGCGCTGGCCGCGCCCGAAGCGAGCGCGTGCAGGCGCTCGAGTTCGGCCCCGAAACGCAGCAGCACGCTCTCGCGCGGCAGGGCCACGAACTCGCCGACCGTGCGCACGCCCAGCCGCGCGAGCTCGTCGCGCGCGCGCGGCTCGATCCCGATGCGCGCCAGCGACACGCGCCGCGCGAGCGTTTCCTCCTGCTCCACCTGCTCGAACACGAGCACGCGCGAGCCGTGCAGTGCCTTGGCGAGCGCGTAGGTCGAAAAACGCCGCGACCCGACCGCGATCCCGGCCTCGAAACCCAGCCGCGCCAGCGCCGCCCGCACCTTGCGGGCCCACTCGATGCGCGTGGCGTGCAGCCGCTCGAGCCCGGCGAGGTTCGCCCAGAACACACCCGGCTCCGGCCTGCTGGACTCGACCTCGGGCGTGAAGTCGCGCAGCCGTGTGGTGATGCGCTCGAGCGCCGCCTCGACCTCGGGTTCCTCGACCGTCGCCGCCCGCAGGTGCGCGCACAACGACAAGGCCGCCGCGTAACGCAGCCCCGCGAGCACGCCCGCGCGCCGCGCCCGCTCGTTCGTCCAGCGCACGACGCCGTGCGGTGCGTCGTGGTCGACGACGGCGACGGGCTCTCCCCGCCACGCCGGCTCGCGCCCGACCAGCACCTGCAGCGGCAGCGCGGGAACATCAACGCAGGCCAGCGACTCCACGGGCCACCTCGATCTGCCGCCAGGGCCGCGAGCGCCGCTTGTCCTTGTGGACCTCGAGCTCGCACTCGAACTCGTCCGGCCCGCGCCGCCGCAGCGTGGCGTGGGCGCGCAGCGACACGAGCGAGCTCAGCGACTCGCTCCGGCGCTCCTTCTCGGTCAGGAACAGCACGGCGAGGTCGTGGCGCTGCGCCTGCGCGACCAGCCGCGACTGCAACGCCATCGGCACGTCCGCGCGCAGCCAGAGGTCGGCGACGACGAGGCCGAAGGCGCCCGAGCGCGCGAGCCACTCCGCCGCCACCGCGATCTCACTCTCGAGCTTGGGGCGCACGACCGGGAGCGCCGCGAGGTCGACACCGAGGGCGAGCGCATCCGGCGGGTAGAAGCTCGAGCGCCGCGACCCGACCCAGGCCACCGGCTCGCCGCGCCGCTGCGTGTCGCGCACCAGCGCCAAGGCCCAGCCCAGCGCCGGCCCGCCGCGCCACTGCGACAACTCCGCCAGCCGCCCGGCGAGCTCCGGCCACTCCCAGCGCGCCGGCCGCGCGTTCGCCCCGACGTCCTCGAGCCGCAGCCGCGCCCGCTCGACCAGCTCCCGCCGCGCCTCGCTCTCCGCCGCCTCCCGGGCCTGCGCCAGCGCCTCCGCCTGCTCTTCCTGCGGGGGAGCGAGCTGGATCACGAACTCCCCGGGCTCCAGCCCCGGCTCACCCTCGCCGCCGACCCCTCCGTGGCCCTCCCGAAGGGCCCGTTTTTGCCCCAGCGCCGCCCCGCGCCTCACCTGTCGCCGTTCCATGCCCCCAAGCTACCCGAAAATCGGGCGAACGCGCGGTAATGGCAGAGTAAAGCAGGCGTCGCGTTCCAGAGTCGGGACGTTCCGCGGGCAGGTTGGGGCAGGGCTGCGTAGCATGCCCCCGCGTTCAGGCCGGGATCGCTGGACTCCGTGCTGGACCGAAGCTCCCTCCCCCGAGGCCGTCCCATGCGATTCCTGGCTGCCCGCGTCCAATCCGTCCTTCCGCTGTGCGCGCTGGCGCTCCTGCCGGCGCTCGCCGTCGCCCAGTCGGGGAGCGCAGCGGCGCCGAAGGCCGATCCCAAGCCGGGGCACTCGATGCGCGGCCACGCCTTCGACGAGGGCCCGCGGCAGCGGCCGTGGAAGATGGAGGGCATCGGCAAGGTGCACTTCCCGATCACGACCAGCGTGCCGGAGGTGCAGGAGTGGTTCGACCAAGGGGTCGCGCTGCTCCACGGCTTCTGGTTCTACGAGGCCGAGCGTTCGTTCCGCTGGTGCGTGAAGCTCGACCCCGAGTGCGCGATGGCCTACTGGGGGCTCGCGCTGTCGGTCGAGCGCGCCGAGGGCCGTGCCGATCCGTTGCTCGCCGAGGCCGTGAAGCGCAAGCACACGGTGAGCGAGCGCGAGCGGCTGTGGATCGAGGCCTGGGTCGACGCGCAGGCGCCGTGGCTCGAGGGGCGTTTCTCCGACCAGCTGAAGCTGCAGGGGCCGGAAGCGGAGAAGGAGCAGAGCGACCAGCTGCTCGAGCGCCTCGAGCACCTCGTGCTGCAGTATCCCGACGACCTCGAGGCCAAGTCGTTCTACATCCTCGCCTCGCTGTGGACCGGGAGCCGCGTCGCCAACGACGCGCTGATCCAGCAGGTGCTCGCCAAGGCGCCGGAGCATCCGGGCGCGCACCACTACCGCATCCACAACTGGGATGACTGCGAGGAAGGCGGCGTCGCGCTGCAGAGCTGCAAGGTCTACGGCCGCATCGCGCCGGAAGTGGGCCACGCGCGGCACATGCCGGGCCACGTCTACAGCGGTCTCGGCATGTGGCGCGAGGCCGCGATCTGGATGGAGTCCGCGACGCGCCTCGAACTGCGCCAGATGCGCGACAAGGGCCTGTTCCCGTTCGACTACTGGAACTACGCGCACAACCGCAACTACCTCTCCTACATCCAGGAGCAGCAGGGGCTCGTCGAGCAGGCGCTCGCCGGCGCGCGCACGTTGCTCGCCTCGCCCTCGAATCCGCCGCGCCTCGCGAAGGAAAACCGCGATCAGGCCGACCTCGGGGCGGGCGACTACGTGCAAGGGCACGGCCTGACTGCGCTCGTGCGTGGGCTGCTGAAGTTCGAGCGCTGGGACGAGATCCTGCGCGAGGACTCGATCCCGTGGCCCGAGGGCGAGTTCTACAAGATCCCGCGGGCCTACGCGGAAGCGCTCGCGCACCTGGGCAAGGGTGAGGTCGACAAGGCGCTCGAGCGCGCGAAGGAGCTCGATGAGCTTGCGCGCGAGGGCGAGGACGAGTTCCTGAAGGGTTACGCGAGCCGGCGTTTCCGCGAGGTCGACGCACTGCTGCGCCTGCGCATGGGGCACACGCTCGAGGGGCTGTCGGAGCTCGAGAAGCTCGCCCGCGAGCAGGCCGAGAAGTTCCGCGAGGAAGATGACCCGCCGGACGACCGCGGCGTGCTGTACGGCATCCTCGGCGAGCTGCACCTCGAGCTCGGCAACCCCGGTCTGGCGCTCGCGTGCTTCGAGAAGCACATGAAGCTCGTGCGCAACGACGGTTTCGCGCTCTCGGGCCTCGCACGCGCGCAGGCCGCGCTCGGGCACAAGGACGAGGCGACACGCGCCTGGGGCCGGCTCCAGTACGTGTGGGCGCACGCGGATTCCGGCCTGCGCTGGTTCGAGGCGGCGCGTGCGCTCGGGCTGAAGTCGGAGCCGATCGACGAGTCGCCCGAGGTGCAGCGCGAGTACGACTCGGCTGCGCTCGCCGCCGAGGGCCCGATCGCGTGGGAGCCGTCCGCCGCGCCCGAGCTCGACGCCGTCGACGCCGAGGGCCAGCACGTCAAGCTCGCCGACCTGCGCGGCCGCAACGTCGTGCTCGTGTTCTATCTCGGCGGCAGCTGCGTGCACTGCGTCGAGGAACTCGCGGCGCTCGGCGCACGTTCCGAGGAGTTCGCCAAGCTCGACACGACGCTCGTCGCCGTCAGCGCCGACGCACCCGAGGAGCTCTCGAAGCCCAAGTCGCTCAACGGGCTCGACCTGCGGTTGCTCTCGGACACCGACCACTCCAACGCGCGCCGCTTCCGCGCCTGGGACGACTTCGAGGAACTGGCGCTGCACGCCACGCTCCTCGTCGACCGCGAAGGGCGCCTGCGCTGGGCGCGCATCGGCGGCGACCCCTGGGACGACGCGGACTTCCTGCTGCGCGAGATCGAGCGCTGGGGCAAGGTCTCCGCCGCCATTCCCGCCTCGTCTCCCGCCGCCCCGGCCGCCGGAACTTCGTCCAGCGGGGGCCGTTGAGCGCGCTCGCCAGCGATGGCTCCCTCCGCACGTGTCGCTGCCTCCGTGAAGGATGCGGGGCGGGGCAGTAGGCTGGCGGGACGATGGGTGCGGGTGGAGAGTCCCAGGAGAAGCGCAAGCAGGCTGACAAGCCGGCGGAGCTTCGTGGGACGGCGGTGACGGCGCCGCAGAAGCGCAAGGAACCCGCGGCGGAGGCGCCGGGGGATCGGCGGCGCACGACGAGGCTCGTGCTGCTCGCGGCGTTGCTCCACGGGCTCGCGTACCTGTTCGCGGTCGCGCCGTGGATGGGCGAGGACGAGCCGTGGCACCTGGAGTACGCGACGCATGTCGCGCACCTGCACCAGCCCTGGGGCGGCAAGCCGGCGATGTACGGCGCGAACGTGCCGATCGACGAGCGCACGCTGTGGGCGACGTCGCAGCTGCAGATGCGGCGGCGCATGGCCGGCGTCACCGAGGAGGAGCTCGACGCGCGCCAGCGCGAGATCCTGCAGTCGATGGCGGAGCACGACTACTACCGGCGCGTCGACTGGGCCGGGGCGGTGCAGGACCGCAGCGACTTCGACCAGATCGAGCCGTTCTTCACGGCCTCGTCGCAGCCAGCGGGGTACTACGTCGTGCTCGGGCTTTGGCTCTATCCCGTGCGCAACGCCTCGATCGACACGCAGCTCGCGTGGGCGCGCGCGCTGTCGCTGCTCGTGTACCTCGCGACGGTGTGGGTGGCGCTCGAGCTCGCCCGCTGCGCCTTCAGCGACCGTTCGCTCGTGATCGCGGCGACGCTGGCCTTCGCATGGTTCCCGATGAACGCGCGGCTGGGAGCCGTGGTCAACAACGACGTGCTCGCGCGAGCGCTGGGGGCGGTCGTGCTGATGCTGTGCGCGCGGCGGCTGTCGGGCGACGAATCGCGGCGCACGCTCGCGCTGGCGATCGGCGCGGTCGCGTTCGGATTGCTCGTGAAGTCGACGGTGATGAGCCTCGCGGGCGTGCTGTACGTGACGATCGCGCTCGGTGCGACGACGCCGACGAAGCGGCGCGGGCTCGCGCTGGTGACCGTCGGAGGCGCGGCGTTGCTCGCCGGAGTCCTGTGGCTGTGGCACACGCAGCACAGCCCGGTGCTCCCGCGCAACCTGACGGCGTTCCTCGAGCGCCTCGAGCGCGGCGCATCGCCCGCGACGTTCCGCGAGCTGTGGCACACGTTCGTCGGCGGCTTCAACTGGTACTCGCGCGAACTGCCCGAGCGCACGTACACGATCGCGGCCGTGGTCGCGGGCCTCGCGGGCCTGTCGGCGTTCTCGGCGCTGTTCCACACGCGGCGCGGCGTCTCGCGGCGCGTGCTCGCGCTGTGTTTCGCGCTGATCGCGCTGCAAGTCGGCCTCGTGGTGCTGCGCGGCGAGGGGCAAGGGCGCTACCTGATGCCGGCGATGGCCGCGATCGCGATCGTGTTCGCCGCGGGCCTGCTCGCGCCGCTCTCAGGGTTCCGCCGGCCTGCGGGCCTGCGGCTCTTCGCCACGCTGCTGTTCGTGTACGACGCGATCTTCCTGTGGGGTGGGCTCGTGCCGAACGAGTACCTCTTGTGGGGGTCCTGATGCTGCGCGCGCTGCTCGTCTCCGCCGTCGCGGCCTTCGCGTTGCTCGCCTGGCGCGAGCGCGTGCCCGACGTCGAGATCCGCTACGCGCCGCGCACGACGCAGGCCGGCCGGATCTTCCCCGGCTTCGCGCTCGGCTCCGGCTTCGCGTGCGAGAACGACGGCCTGCATGCGGTCGACGTCGCCTTCGCGCCGATCGGCGGCGATCCGCAGCCGCTGGAGTTCGAGCTGCGTCAGGGCGCTCCCGACGGTCCGGTCGTGCGCAGCGCGCGTGTCGAGGCCGCGGCCATTCCGGCGAGCGACGACTGGGTGCGCTTCGAGTTCGAGCCGCTGACTTCGTCGGCGGGCCAGCGCTTCTGGTTCTCCGTCGCCGCACCCGAGCGCACGGCGCACACGCCTTGGACGCGCTATCGCGGCATCCCGTACGTCGTGCGGCAGTGGGGCGATCGTGCGATCGACGGTCCGGTGATCGAGGGCGAGCTGCTGCCGGCGCCGCCGCGCCCGCGCACCGACCTGCACCACGCGGACCTGCACACGCTCGCCTTCGCGATGAACTACATGCACCCGCAGGCCGGCGAGGCGCGGCTCGTGCTGTTCGACGGCGTGAGCGGCGAGGAACTGCGCCGCGCGACGATCGGTCCGGGCCTGCCGTGCGACACGGGCTGGGCGTTCTTCCGCTTCGAGAAGCTCGGCCCGACACGCTGGCGTTCGCTGAAGTACCGCGTGGAGCTGCCGACGGGCGCGAGCTTGATCGGCAACGCCGACGGCCCGTCGATCGTCGCCTTCCACGGCGGCTCGCAAGTGCCCGAGGAAGTGCTCGGACTGACTTGCGGCGGCCAAGTGCTCGAGCAGCGCGACCTCGTGTTCCGCGCGTGGTCGTCGAACGAAGGCTCGGCGCTGCTGGCGCGGCTCTCGACACGTGGCGGCCGCACGATCCTGTTCGCGGCGATCCTGTGGTTCCTCGCGCTGCTCGTCGCGGCGCGCTTGCTCGGACGGCCGCAGGAAGCGGACGCGTGAGAGCGCTCTGGCTCGCGGCGCTCGCGCTCGCGGGCTGCTCGCGCGTCGCGCGCGAAGAAACGCGGCCGCCGGCCGAGGCGCGCGAGCCGGGCGAGCTGCGCGTGCTGACTTTCAATGTGCGCTACGGCACAGCGGACGACGGACCCGATGCGTGGCCCGAGCGGCGCGCGGACGTGCTCGAGCTCGTCGCCGATGCACACGCCGACGTCGTCGCGGTGCAGGAGGCGCTCGCGTTCCAGCTCGAGGAACTCCAGAGCGTCTTGCCGCAGCACGTGCGCGTCGGTCGCGGGCGCGAAGCCGACGGTGGGGGCGAGCACGCGGCGCTGTTCCTCGACACGCGGCGCACCAAGCTCGTCGAGCACGGCGATTTCTGGCTCAGCAAGACTCCCGAAGTGCCCGGTTCGACCGGCTGGGACGCGGCCCTGCCGCGCATCTGCACTTGGGCACTGGTCGAGCTCGACGGCGTGCGTGTGCTCGTCTCGAACGTGCATTTCGATCACGTGGGTGAGCTCGCGCGCGAACGCTCGGCCGAGCTCGTCGCCGCGCGCTCGCGCTCCTCCGACGTCGCGCAGGTCGTGCTCGGCGACTTCAACGCCGTCGAGAGCTCGCCGCCGATCCAGGCGCTCGCGAAAGCCGGCTTCACGGACCTGTGGCGCACCCTGCATCCTGACGCGAGCGCTCCGGGCACGTTCCATTCCTTTCGCGGCGGCATCGACGGGCCTCGCATCGACTTCGTGTTCGGGTCGGAGCGCGCCAAAGGTTTGAGCTGCGAAGTTCTTTCCGCACCCGGCGCGCGCGGGCGCTGGCCGAGCGACCACCACGCGGTCCTCGCCGTGCTGCTCTGCCGCTGAAACCGCGCGAGCCGGGGCGTACTTGCAGCGTCGTGTAACCTGTTGGGATGAAACTGCGCCACTGGGTCCCGCTGCTCGCCGGGCTCGTCACCGGCTGTGCGGAGCCCCTCAAGGCGCCGAACGTCGTCGTGATCGTCGTCGACACGCTGCGCAGCGACCACGTCTCGAGCTACGGCTACGCGCGCGGCACGACGCCGAACATCGACGCGCTCGCGGCCCGCGGACGGCGCTACACCGACGTGCATTCGACCGCGCCTTGGACGCTGCCGAGCCACGCTTCGCTGTTCACGGGCAAGTTCCCGTTCGAGCACGGCGCCGAGGCGCGCAAGGACGAGCAGGGCAACTTCCACGACGCGTGGCCGCTGGCGCAGTCGGAGACGACGCTGGCGGAAGTGCTCGAGGCCGAGGGCTACGAGACGGCGGCCTTCGTCGCCAACGCGGGGTACGTCACGGAGCGCACGGGGCTCGACCAGGGCTTCGACGAGTTCACGAGCAAGCGCATGAAGGGCGATCAGGTGGTCGCCGAGACGCTCGAGTGGATCGACGGCACCGACGGCCCGTTCTTCGCGTTCCTCAACCTGATGGACGCGCACCGCAAGTACAACGTCGCGCCGCAGCCCGACGCGGCCGAGCGTGGCCTGCCGCCGCCGCCCGAGGGCGACATGGGCGAGCTGCTCGACAAGCTGTGCCTCGCGGTGCTCGGCACCGACCAGCCGCCGCCGCCGGAGCTCGTCCGCGCCGCGATCGACGCCTACGACCTCGGCATCGCCAACGCGGACCGCGCGGTCGGTGAGCTCGTCGCGCAGCTCAAGCTGCGCGGCCTCGACGACGACACGCTGTACGTCGTCGTGTCGGACCACGGCGAGTACTTCGGCGAGCACGACCTCGCGGAGCACTCCAAGGACGTCTACGAGCCGGCGCTGCGCATTCCGCTGGTCGTCGTGCCGCCGCATTCGACCGAAGGCAAGGTCGAGAGCGAGCCCGTGTCGATCGCCGACGTGCCGCGCTTCGTGCTGGCGGAGCTGCCCGACAAGCTGCGGCGCCACGTGCCGCGTTTTCCCGGCAGCGGCGGCGAGCGGGGCATGATCGCGGAGCTGCACTTCACGCGCTCGAAGGACATGAACTCGCCGTGGGGACCGCGCTTCGATCGCGAGCGCGAGGTGATGCTCGCCAACGGGTGGAAGCTGATCGTGTCCTCCGACGGCAAGAACGAGCTCTACCACCTGCCCACCGATCCCGGCGAGCAACGCAACCTGTTCGCCGACGATCCCGAGCGCTCGGCGAAGCTCGTCGAGCGCCTGCACGGCCTGATGCGCCATGGCGCCGCGAAGGGTGGAGCCGCGCCGCGCGACCTCACCGACGAGGAACGGCGGATCCTCGCGGAAACCGGCTACGCGGACGCGCCAAAGGACGAGCAGCGCTGAGCAGGCTCAGGCCGCGTGCGGATGCGCGGCTTTCGGCCGGGCGTCGCTCGCCTCGAGCACGTTGCAGCCCGC
Organism: Planctomycetota bacterium; assembly: GCA_026692705.1. Taxonomy (GTDB): domain Bacteria; phylum Planctomycetota; class UBA1135; order UBA1135; genus F1-120-MAGs118. The sequence goes on along the minus strand of JAPLOE010000175.1, from coordinate 693 downwards.
TTCGTGCAGCGCCTCGATCAGCTCGTCGCGATCGCCCTGCTTCACGCGCAACACGGCGAGGCGCTGGCCCGCGGGGCGTTCGTAGCTGACGAGGCCACACAGGCGCGCGCCGACGGACGCGACGATCTTCGCGAAGTCCGGGGACACGCTCGCGGTCTCGAGAAAACCGACGCTGATGCGCAGCACGCCGTCGGGCGAGAGCGCGGCGGCGAAGGCGCGGAAGATGTCGGACTCGGTGACGATGCCGACCAGCGCGCCCTTGGAGAGCACGGGCATGCCGCCGATGCGATGGAACAGCATGCGGCGCGCGGCTTCCTCGATCGAGGCATCCTCATCGATCGTCACCACCTGCGTCGCCATCACGCGCGCCACCGGCGTGCGCTCGCCCTCGGCGCCGGCGCGCGTGTCGAGTTGCGCGATCGTGCCCGGCAGAACTCGCAGCAGGTCGCGCTCGCTTACCAAGCCGACGATCGTTCCGTCGCGCAGCACCGGCGCGCGACGGATGTTCTTCGACTGGAGGAGGCGCAGCGCCTCACGGCACGTCGTCGACTCCGCAACGGTCAGCACGCTGCGGGTCATGAAGTAGTGGACGAGCACGGCACGCACTTCGGCCACCCCCGGACGGAGGCTGGATACGAACCTTGGCGAAAATCGGGCTCAGGCGCCCAGATAGCGCTCCCGCAGGACCCGCAG
>JAPLOE010000174.1 GCA_026692705.1 Planctomycetota bacterium | reverse complement strand
CGTGCGCGCGCGCGATCGCGACGATGTTGATCAGGTTGCGACGGTAGGAGGCGAAGCCGAGATCCGGGTCGCTGGGCTGCGCATAATCGTCCGGCATGTACTTGCCGAAATCGACGATCGCGTAGGCACCGAGGTTCATGCGCTCCTCGGCCCACGGCGTCATGTAGCGGCGCCAGGTCTTGTACGTGATGCTGCCTTCGAGCGCGGCCTCGAGCGGCAGCTTGCGGTCGACGGGCCAGTTCGCGCGCCAGTGCGAGTTGTCGCGCACCACGCCCGGATAGAGCGCGCAGCGCACGTCGTTGATCGTGTGGTACACGACGACGAGATCGGGCTCGAGATCGACGCCGCGGATCGCGAGGTTGATCTGGCTCTCGAAGGTCGAATAGCCCTGGCAGCCGAGGTTGACGACCTCGATCGGCTTCGTCGACTTCGCCGCGAGCTCCTCCCCGAGCTTCACGGGCCAGTTGGTCCAGGTTGAGCTCGGCCCGAAGCCGTACGTGCTCGAACCGCCGAGGCAAACGATGCGGTACGTGCCCGCGGGCTTCTTCCACGTCACCTCCGCGCTGTTGAAGCCGAGGCTGTTGTGCTCGACGAGGACCGGGTCCTTCTTCGTCGCGGGCTTCTTGAATCCAGGGCGATTCGCGTACGCGAGGTACGGATGCGGCTGCACGCGCGAGTCCTTGAGCACCGCCGCGACCGGATCGAGCTCATCCGGCTTGAGGCGCGGGACGTCGACGAAACGCGGCACCGTCTCGAGCGCCACGAGCAGGAACAGCAGCGTGAAGCCCGTGATGGTCAGTCCGAGGTAAACGCGCGAGCGGCGCGGCGACACGGGCGGGGAAGTCTGGCTCAAATGGCGCCTCCTGGGGCCACTCGATCCTACGCGCCCCCGCGCAGTCCCTCAACGCAACGCAGCAGACGCCTCCATGTCCAACCTCCATTCCACGCTGATCGCGGCCCTGTTTCTCGCTGTTTCCTGCGCTGCGCCGACGCCGCGGGAGCCGCAGCCGCTCGGCACGCTCGTGATCCTCGACAAGACCGACGCGGACGCTTTGTGGTTCGACCTCGATGGCGCGGCGGAGCTGCGCCGCACCCCGACGGGCACCGGCCCGCACGAAGTCGCCTGCCGCAGCGAGCTGGCCGTCGTGTGCGACTACGGCGAGCAGGTCCCCGGCAGCACGCTGACCGTGTTCGACACGAACGACGGCCGGCTCGTGCGCAAGATCGAGCTCGGCCACAAACGCCCGCACGGCATCGAGTGGCTCGACGAGCGCCATGTGCTCGTCACGAGCGAGACCAGCGAGGCCGTGCTCAAGGTCGACGTGCTCTCCGGCGAAGTCGCCGCCGTGCTCCCCACCGGCGCCAAGCTCTCGCACATGCTCTGCCTCGCGCCGGACCGCACGCGCGTCTACACGACGAACATGGGCTCCGACACCGCGAGCGTGATCGACCTCGCCACGGGTGCGCTGCTCGCGCAGGTGCCGACCGGCAAGGGCCCCGAAGCGCTCGACATTTCCCCCGACGGCAAGTTCCTGTGGGTCGGCGACCGCTCGGCCGACACGTTGACCGTGATCGACACCGTGAAGCTCGAGGCAGTCGCCACGCTGCCCTGCCCCAAGCTTCCCATCCGCCTCAAGTTCACTCGCGACGGCCGCCACGTGCTCGTGAGCTGCGCACAGTCCGGCGACCTCGCGCTGTTCGACGCGCGCTCGCGCCGCGAGCTGCGCCGCATCCCGATGGAGCTCACGCCGACCGACCGCGCCGCGGAGAACCTGCTCGGCCGCGACCTCGCCCAAAGCCCGGTTCCCATCGGCATTTTCGTGCATCCGACCGAGCCCGTGGCGTGGATCGCGAACACCAACGCCGACCTCGTGACCGAGCTCTCGCTCGACAGCTGGACCGTCACGCGCCGCATCCCCACCGGCCGCCAGCCCGACGGCCTCGGCCACGTGCCCGCGCGCTAGTGCTGTTCCGGTCGCTTGGCGACTTCGCTCGCCAGCGAACCCGCGAGCCCGTAGGGCGTGCAGTCCTCGACGAGCACTCGCTGCGTCGTGCCCGCGAGCGACGCGTCGCCCTTGAGGGACAGGGAGATGCCCGTGTGCGTGCGCGCGCGCAGGACGCCAGCGTGCTTTTCGTGCGGTTCTTCGACGAAAACGGGCATTTCGAGGCCGAGCTTCTCGCGCAGGCGAGCGAGCGCGACGGACTCGCCGAGCGCGAGCAGCCGGTTGTTGCGCTCGCGCTTGACGTCCGCAGGAACGTCGTCGGGCAGCGCGTCCGCGGCGGTGTCGGGGCGCGGGCTGTACTGGAAGACGTAGTTGACGAGGAAGCGCTGCTCGGCGAGGAAACGTTCGGTCGCGGCGAAGTCCTCGTCGGTCTCGCCGGGGAAACCGACGATCCAGTCGGTGCCGAGTTCGATGTCCGGGCAGTGCTCGCGCAGGATCTCGACGCGCTTGCGGTACAGGTCGGTGGTGTAGCCGCGCTTCATGCGGCGCAGCACGTCGTCGGAGCCCGACTGCGCGGGCAGCGGCAGGAAACGGTCGCACTTGTCGCAGTCGCGCAGGGCCTGGGCGAGAGCGGGCGTGACGTAGGACGGGTGCAGCGTGATCAGGCGCAGGCGCTCGAGGCCCGAGAGTTCCTGCAGGCGGTAGATCAGGTCGGCGAGCGCGGGGCGACCCTGGCGACCGCGGAAGCGCGGCTCACCGTCGGCGGGCGCGGCGAGGTCCTCGCCCCAGGAGTTCACGGTTTGCCCGAGCAGCGTGAGCACCTGCGCGCCGGAGTCGATCATCCAGCGCGCCTCGTCGACGAGCTCGTCGATGCCACGCGACAGCACGCGGCCGCGCACCTTCGGCACGACGCAGAACGTGCAGTTGAGGTCGCAGCCGCGCATGACCGTGAGGTACGCGTGCCGGCCGCCGGTGTAGGGCTCGCCCTTGCGGCCGCCCGCGTCGGGCAGCTCGTCGAAGCCAAGGCGCGTGATGCGCGGCGCGCGCGTGGGGCTCGCGGCGCGGCGCTCGAGCAGCTCGTCGACCAGCGCCGGCAGGTGCTGGAACGAGCGTGTGCCGACGACGAGGTCGACGACGGGAGAGCGCCCGTAGATCTCTTCGCCGAGGCGCTCGGCCATGCAGCCCATCACGCCGACGACCATGCCGGGCTTGCGCTCCTTGGCCTTGCGCAGCTCGCCCACCCAGCTGAACACGCGCTCCTCGGCGTGCTCGCGCACCGAGCACGTGTTGAACAGCACCACGTCCGCCTCGTCGATCTCCTCGGTCGTCTGCCAGCCCTGACGGCGGAACTTGCCCTCGACGGAGAGCGAGTCGTACTTGTTCATCTGGCACCCGAAGGTGACGACGTGCAGCCGCGGAGCGGACTGGGACCCACCGAGGGTCTTGGATTGGAAGCGGGGCAGCGACATAGTCGGGCGACTGGAAAGGGCGGAGATTGTGCCCGCGCACGCTCGGCCTGTCACCTCACAGCGCCTTTCAGCGGCTCCGGGGCCGCGCCAAGGCCCCTCCCACCCGTCGCCCACCATGCCCCAGAGCCTCCAGGACCGCTTCGCCCCCACCAACCGCTGCTTCGGCTGCGGCCCCGCCAACGAGAAGGGGCTGCGCATCAAGAGCTTCGCCCAAGGCGACGAGGTCGTCTGCGAGTGGAGCGCCGAGCCGCACCACGAGGCCTTCACCGGCATGCTCAACGGCGGGATCATCGGATCGCTGCTCGACTGCCACTCGAACTGGGCCGCGGCCTGGCACCTGATGAACCGCACCGGCGCGAGCGAGCTGCCCTCGACTGTCACGGCGGAATTCCACGTCAAGATGCGCCGACCGACGCCCTCGACGAAGCCCGTAAAGCTCGTCGCGAAAGTGGTCGAATCGACCGATGACCGCGCCACGATCGACGCGACGCTCTCCTCCGACGGCGTCGTCACGGCGACCTGCCGCGGCGTGTTCGTCGCGGTCAAGGAAGGCCACCCGGCCTACCACCGTTGGTGAGAGCTGCGGCGCCGGTGAGAGCACGCTGACGCGGGCGCAAGCGCCGTGTCCGCTGCCGCGGAACGCACGCTGACCGCTGCGGAGGACGCCGGGCCGTCAGGAACGCCGCCAAGAGCTCCCGCGGGCCAGCCAAGCGCGCTGGAGCGGCTCGGCACGCGCCTTGCCCCGTCCCTTGCACGACCGCACTCGCGGTCAGCAAAGGACGACGCCATGTTCCCCCGCCTCGCTCTGCCTGCCCTGCTCGCCTGCGCGCTCCTCCCCGCCTGCAAGAAGTGCCACGACTGCGGCGCTCCGCCCGCCCCGCCGGCGCCCTTCTACGACTTCTGGGAGATCGAGCCCAACGACGGCGCCTGCTGCCCGGACGTGGTCGGCACGGTGTACGTCGGCGACGAGTTCATCGTCGGCGGCACGATCCGCGACGACTCCTTCGACGCCTACGACGGCTTCGGGCTCACGAGCGGCGAACCGCTCGAGATCGAGTTCTTCCTCGAGCCGGTCGGCACGAACGCGGACCTCGACCTCGGCGTGTGGGACCCGGTGGTCGGCGACTTCGTGCTGCTGTGGGACAGCCCGGGCACGACGGAGGGCGGCCGCTTCACGATCTCCGGCGCCCTGCGCGACTTCCAGCTGGTGGTGATGAGCTACTCCGGCGACTCCGAGTACCGCCTGTGGGTGTGGGTCGACCCGCCGGCGCTCGGGGCCCTGGCCGCCGCGCCCGCGGAAGCGGCCGAGCCGACGAGGCTCGATCGAGCGGTGCCGCTGGAGGCCTACGGGGCCGCGCTGGGCGCCAAGGACGCCCCGGAACGGCTCGAGCTGCGCTGAAACTCGGGCCTTTGCGAAAAACGAGGAAGAGGACCGCCCGCGGGTCGTCTTCCTCGGTTGCCATGAAGCGCCTCGTCCTCTTCGCAGCCCTCGTCTTCGGCGCCGCCGCCCTCGCGGGCGCCATGCACAGCTACCTCTCGCACTCGGGGACCGACGCCACCGTCGCCTTCCACTCGAACGGCGCGCGCAAGAGTTCGATCGTGTACGTCGAGGGCCTGAAGCAGGGTCCGAGCTCGCAGTGGTACGCCTCGGGCCAGCTCGAATGCGAAGGCGGCTACGTCGACGGCATGCGCAGCGGCGAATGGCGCTTCTGGAACGAGCAGGGCGAGCTCGACCTCGAACGCAGCGGCACCTACGCGGACGGCCGCAAGGTCGCGCCCTTTCTTGAATGACGCGCGGCTCGAGTGAGCGCGCGGGCCCACGCGGGCCCCGCTCAACCCAGAGCCGACGTGTAGCCGCGGAAGCTGCGCTTCCACCACGCGAACACGCCCAGGCCCAACACGAAGATCCACGCGGAGTGCAGCGCGCCCTCGAGCGGCGTGATGCGGCCGAGCACCAGCGCCGCCGGCAAGGTCGAGAGCGCCGCGACGGGCACGATCGAGGTCAGCAGCTGGCGGAATCGCAGCGGAAAGACGTCGACGGGACGATCCGAGAGCGTCATCGACACTTCCCACGCGACGTTCGACAGGTCCGAATTGATCGCGCGGAACTCGGCGATCGTGAACAGCACGCTGAGCACCGTGCGCGTCCAGAACGACAGTGCGAGTGCCCAGGCGAGAAGCGCCAGACCGCCGAGGGAGAAGCTCCCTTCTAGACCAGACAGCGCCCAGACGAGCCAAGCCACCGCCATCAGGCCGTTGATGCAGGCCTCGAGGCTGAAGCGCTGGAAGAAGTACACGAAGATCGGCGAACCCGGCCGCAGGCGCAGCGAGTCGAGCACGCCGTCCTTCAGCTCGCGCCCGAAGTGCCAGCTCTGGCCGAGCCAGATCATCCAGAACGCGTCGGACAGGAACAGGAAGCCCAGGAACACGCGGATCTGCGCACGATCCCAGCCGGCGATCGACTCGGTGTGCGCGTAGAGGATCTCGAACGTGACGATGTGCACGAGGTACCACGCCGCGTCCATCACGACCTGCGTGAGAAACTCGACGCGGAACTGCGACTTGCGGATCACGCCGACACGCGCGAACTCGCGGGCGAGGCGCAGGTGGTGCAGCAAGGCTCCCATCGATCACATCCCCGCCCCGACGTACTTCGCGAGGCCGCGCCGCCACAGGATCTGGCGGACGAGCTCGAGCAGCACGATCGTCAGCCCGAGAACGACGATTCCCCGCAGAAAATCCGCGTGTCCGAGGCGGCCGAGGAAAAGCTCCGCGGGTGCGTTGACGGCCCAGTACGGGAACAGCCACTCGAGCGTGTCCCGCAGCATGGCGGGCATGACCGAAACCGGCACGAGCACGCCCGCGCAGAAGCTGAACACGAAGCTCGTCATCGCCGACAGCGTCCAGACGACGTCGAGCCAGAACGCGAGCACGTTCACGAGGAAACAGACGAGGAAGTAGCAGTAGCTCCCGAGCAGCACGAGCACCGCCGCCTCGACGAGCGCAAGTGCGCTGGCGGGTTGGGGCCACCAATACGGCAGCAGCAGCGCTCCCACGCACCACAGCAACACCACGACGCCACCTTGCAGCAGCACGTGCTGCACGAAACGCGCCAGCGCGAGCACGAAGAAACGCAGCGGCATCGTCAGGTACTTCGTGACGTAGCCCTGGAAGATCTGGTCGGACAGGTCGAGGCCACGCTGGTGGAAGAGCAGCTTCTCGAAACTCGCGGCGAGCACGAGGTACGCGACCATGCCGCGGAAGTCGTAGCTCCCGAGGCGATCGGTCGGCTGCACGAGGATCGTGCGGTACACGAACACCATCACGATCGGCCGCCACATGCCGCGCATCAGCTCGCGCACGACGAAGCCGGCGCGCCACGTCGTCACCTTGCGCAGCTCGTAGACGAGCGCGACCGCCAGCAGCCGCACGTCGCGCACGAGCGCGGAGGGAACAGCCGCCCCGCTCACGCCTTCGGTTCCTCGGCCGGGAGCGGCGCCGGCGCCTGCCCACTCTGGAAGATCTGGCGGATCAGCAGCTCGAGCGGATGGCGCTCGATCGCGAGGTCGCGGATCTGGAACAGCTCGAACAGCAGCGGCACGAAGGTCTGCACGTTTGACGCGGGCACGCTGAAGAGCAGCGTCAGCGGCGCCGAGCGCTCGAGCGTGGCGCCCAGCGGCGCGAGGCGCGGCGCGAGCGAGTCGTCCCAGGCCCGCGAGCTCGGCTCGAGGTGGATCTCGATCGAGCGCCGGTCGTACACTCGCGCCTTCAGGCCGACGAGGTCGCCGTCGAACAGCACGCGTCCTTGCCGCAGGATCACGAGGCGCCGGCAGGTCTCCTCGATGTCCTCCATGTCGTGGCTGGTGAGCACGATCGTCGCGCCACGCTCGCGGTTGAGCTCGACCAGATAGCGCCGGATCGTCTCGCGCGACACGAGATCGAGGCCGATCGTCGGCTCGTCGAGGAACACGACGTCGGGCTCGTGCAGGAAGGCGCCGATGATCTCCATCTTCATGCGCTCGCCGAGCGAGAGCTGGCGCAGCTGGCGCTGCAGCTTCTCCGTGACCGCGAGGCGTTTCGCCGCCTCCTCGACGCGGCGCTCGAACAGCTCGCTCGGGATCGAGTAGATCTCGCGCAGCAAGCGGAACGAGTCGATCGCGGGCAGGTCCCACCACAGCTGCGAGCGCTGCCCCATCACGAGCGCGAGCCGCCGCTTCTCGCCGTCGCCGAGCGCGAAGCTGTCGACGCCGAACAGGCTCGCGCTGCCGCTCGACACCGGCGTGATGCCGCTCACGCACTTGATCAGCGTCGTCTTGCCCGCGCCGTTCGCGCCGATCAGCCCGACGAACTCGCCGCGGCGGATCTCGAGGTTGACGTTCGCCAGCGCCGTCACCTGCGTCCACTCGCGCGCGACGAAGTTGGTGAAGAAGCCCTTCAAGCCCTCCTTGCGACGCCAGACGCGGAACGTCTTCCCCGCGTCCGCCATGCGGATCAGCACTTCGTTGCTCACCGCCGCGAGAATAGCGGTCCGTCGCGCTATTCTCCCGCGTCCACCGACCGCGCCATGGCCCCTTCCTCCTCCGACGCCACGCTGGAACTGGCCCGTTCCAAGCGGCTCGTGCTGACGGTGACGACCGGCCGCAGCGGCACGGGTCACCTCGCGAAGACGCTTGCCTGTTTTCCCGGAGTGAAGTCGGAGCACGAGCCGAAGCCGACGTTCGGCAGCGCGATGCGCACGGTGCAGCAGACGCCGGCCACCGCGCGCGAGTTCTGGCTCGAGCACAAGCTGCCGCGCATCGCGGCGGTGCGTGCGCCGGTCTACGTCGAGACGAGCCACCTCGTGTGCAAGGGTTTTCTCGAGAGCGCGGTCGAGCTGCGCCTGCAGATGACGTGGATCGAGCTCGTCCGCCCCGCACGCGCCGTCGCGCGCAGCCTGTGCTCGCTCGGCACGGTTCCCGGCCGCACGTTCGCCGGCACCAAGTACTACCTGTCGCCGTTCGACGCACGCGTGCGGCTCGCGCTCGCGGCGGAACGTGCGGAGCGCCTGAGCGACTACCAGCTCGCGTTCTGGTACTGCCTCGAGCTCGCGGAGCGCGCGCGGGAGCTGGAAGCGCTCGCGCGCGCGAACGGCGTCGGCTGGGTGCGTTGCGAGCTCGAGCAGCTCACCAGCACCGAAGGCGTGCTCACGCTCGGACGCACGCTTGGCCTCGCGGAACCGTCTCCCGTCGGCCGCCTGCGCCTCGCCGCGCTCTCCAGCCGCCCGAGCAACCGCAAGGAGCACCTCAAGGCGCGTTTTGAGCTCGCCGACGACGAATGCGAGCGCCAGGAGCGCGAGGTGCGCGAGCTGGTCGGGCGCTAGCGCTCGTAGTGGTACACGCCGGCCTGGCCGCTGGTTTCTTCGATCGACACGCGCAGGCGCGCCATGTCGAGGTCCTCGAAGCGCTTGGCGATGCGCTGGCGCAGCTCGCGCCCGAACCACGACGCCAGGTTCTCGGAACTGGTGTTGTTGATCGGCAGCACGATCACGTCGCCGGTCGGCGCCGCGTAGTACAGGCCGCGGTACGTCACCTCGGTCACACCGTCCTCGCGGTGGCGGTAGCGCAGCTCCGCGTGCTCGCCCGGGATCAGCCAGTGCTCGTCGAGCTCGTCACACAGCTGCCGCACGACCGGCTTGACCTCCTTGAAGTCGAGCACGAGCCCGAAACGCGTCAGGCGCGCCTCGACCTCGCACTGCACGCGGTAGTTGTGGCCGTGCAGCCGCTCCGACGAGCCGTCGGGGAAGATGAGGAAGTGCGCAGCGGAGAACTTGAAGTACTCCTTCGAGATCGTGATCGACCAGCGTTCCATCGTGGGACAGGGTAGCGTGAAGCGACCTCGAACGGGCTGGCGCGGCTGCTATCCTCCTGCCCCGTGAGCGCCCCCACCCGAACCGTCCGCCCCGCTGCGCTGGGGATCGATTTCGAGGTGCTCGCGGGCGACGCGATCCTCGGACCGGCGATCGAGAAGGGTTCGTGGGCGGACCACGAGCTCGCGCTGATGCGCGCCAACCTGCGCCCCGGCATGCGCGTGCTCGACTTGGGCGCCAATATCGGCTGGTTCAGCGCCGCCGCCGTTCTCGCGGGTTGCGAAGTGCACGCCTTCGAGCCCGTGCCGCATATCGCCGAGGTCTGCCGCCGCAACGTCGCGCGCGCCGCGGCCGCTGGCAAGGGCTCTTGCACCGTGCACCAAGTCGCCGCCGGGGCCGAGCGTGGCCGCGCGCGCATCGTGCTCAACGAACGCAACTTCGGCGACAACCGCGTGATCGAGGGCTCGAGCGCGCCCGCCGACCTCGCCGGCGCACGCGAGATCGAGATCGAGATCGCGCCCGTCGACAGCCTCGTGTCGGGTGGCATCGGCTTCGCGAAGATCGACACGCAGGGCTCGGAGTGGCTCGCGCTGCAGGGCATGCGCAACGTGCTCGCGCAGAGCCCGCGCCTCGCGCTGCTGATGGAGTTCTGGCCCTACGCGCTGCGCGGCACGACGCCCAAGGCGCTGCTCGACTGGCTCGCCGGCGAAGGCTTCACCGTCGGCAAGGCGACCGAAGCGCCCTTCCCGATGGGCCCGGAGCGCATCCTCGCCCAAGTCTCGCGCCGCGATCCCGTCAAGGGCGGCATCGACCTCTACGCCACGCGCGGGACGCCGTTCCACGTGCTCGGACTCAAGGCGCGCCTGCACGGCTTCGTGCGCAGCCTGAAGGAAGACTGAAATGGGTCTCGTCGACTTCCACCTGCACCTGTTCTCGCGGCCCTACTTCGAGGCGCTCGCGGCGCTGTCGCCATTGCCCGGTTCCGTGGACGAGCGCCTCGCGCGTGTCGTCGAGAAGGCCAAGCTCGAGTTGCCGCCGCCCGACCTCGCTGCGCACGTCGCGCGCTGGATCGCGGAGTTCGATCGCCATGGCGTCGAGCACGCCGCGGCCTTCGCGAGCGCGCCCGAGGAAACGCCCGCGCTCGCCGAAGCCGCCGTGCTCGCCAAGGGCCGCATCACGCCGTTTGCGCTCGTGAACCCGAAGGCCGAAGGCGTCGCCGCGCGCGTGCGGACGCTGCTCGAGACCAAGGGCTTCCGCGGAGTGCTGCTGTTCCCCGCGCTGCACCACTACGAGCTCGGCGCGCCCGAGTGCCGCGAGCTGCTCGGCGTGCTCGACGAGCAGCGCGCGATCGCCTACGTGCACTGCGGCCTGCTCGTCGTGAAGCTGCGCGACCTGCTCGCGCTCCCGCGCACGATGGATCCGCGCTTCGCCAATCCGCTCAACGTGATCCCCGCCGCGCACGCCTTCCCCAACGTGCGCTTCGTGATCCCGCACTTCGGCGCCGGTTTCTTCCGCGAGACGCTGCTCGCCGGCGCCCAGTGCCCCAACGTCTTCGTCGACACGTCCTCGACGAACTCGTGGATCGCGACCCAGCCCTCGAAGCTCACGCTGCGCGACGTCTTCGAGCGCGCGCTCGGTGTCTTCGGCCCCGATCGCATCCTGTTCGGCACCGATTCCAACACCTTCCCCGCCGGCTGGCGCGCCGACCGCCTCGCCGAACAACGCGCGATCGTCGACTCGCTCGCCCCGAGCTTCTCCGCCGCAATTTTCGGCGCCAACGCCCGCCGCCTGCTCGCGCGCTGAGGCCTACTCACCCGGCGCAGCCCCGACTCGCGTGGCCTACCCACTGCGCTGCTTGCGCTTGCCGCCGTCGGCTGGCGAGCACGCGGGCCTGTCCGGTGCGAGGCTCCGCGTCCAGAAGGAGGACGCCACCATGCGTTCCAGCACGATCCTCACGCTGGCGCTGCTCGCGACGCTCACGAGTTGCGCCTCGATCGTCAGCAAGTCGAAGTACCCCGTCTCGATCCAGAGCGACCCCACGGGCCTCGAGTTCGACGTCGTCGACAAGGCCGGCAAGACGGTCCACCACGGCACGACGCCGCAGGTCGTCACGCTCGAAGCCGACGCCGGCTTCTTCCAGCGCGCGCACTACGTCGTGCACTTCCACAAGGCCGTCGCCCGCGAGACCGACGTCGAGCTCGATGCCTCGCTCGACCCCTGGTACTTCGGCAACATCGTCTTCGGCGGCCTGATCGGCCTCGTGATCGTCGACCCGCTCACCGGCGCGATGTGGAAACTCCCCAAGGAGCTCCTCACCAGGGTCCCGACCGAAGTCGCGACCCTGTAGGCACGCGCGCTGTCTAGTTGGGCACCTTGTCGGCGTCGATGCGCGGGGATTGGCCGCGCAGGACGGAGTTTTCGCCGAAGATGGCGCGCTGGTCGATGACAGCGGTGCCTTGCAGGGCGGCGACGTCGATCTGGCCGGACTGCGCGTAGGCGTCGAGGGCGTTCTGCCAGGTGACCTTCTCGACCCAGGCGGGGTCGATGCCGCGCTCGAGCATCAGCTTGGCGGTCTTGGGCACCGAGAGCGGGTCGGAGATGCCCCAGTCGGCGGAGCTGTCGACGATGATGCGCTCCGGGCCGTACTTGCGCACGAGCTCGACCATGCGCTCGGAACCCATCTTGGTGTGCGGGTAGATCGTGAACGCGGCCCAGGCGCCGGCGTCGAGCACGTCCTGCACGGTCTCCTCGTTGTTGTGGTCGATGACGAGCTTGGTCATCGGCTGGCCGCACTCGGCGGCGACCGACAGCGAGCGCTGGATGCCGCGCTTCTTGTCGCGGTGCGGCGAGTGCACCATCACGACCATGTCGTGCTTGCGCGCGAGCGCGAGCTGCGCGACGTAGGCGCGCTCCTCGGCCGGCGAGATCTCGTCGTAGCCGATCTCGCCGACGGCGACCACGCCCTCCTTGAGCACGAAACGCTCGAGAATTTCGAGCACTTCCTTGGCCAGGGGCTCGTTGTTCGCCTCCTTGGAGTTCAGGCCGATCGCGCAGTAGTGCGTGATGCCGAACTGCGAGGCGCGGAAGCGCTCCCAGCCGAGGATCTGCGAGAAGTAGTCGACGAACGAGCCGAGCGTGGTGCGCGGCTGGCCGATCCAGAAGGCGGGTTCGATCACCGCGCGGACGCCGGCCTTCGACATGGCCTCGTAGTCGTCCGTCGTGCGGCTGATCATGTGGATGTGCGGATCGAAGAAGCGCATCGCGTCAGGCTCCGGCAACTGAAGGGTCGAGGGCGGCCCAGGCGCGGGAGCTGCAATCGCCCGCGAGAGCCTGCGTCATGGTGCGGTGAACGAAAGTGTCCTTCTCGAGCGCGACGAGCGCCTGCAGGCGTTCGCGGGCTCCGGCGCGCGCGAGGCCGAGCGCAGCGGCGGCGCGGCCGCGCGGCGGGCCGGACGCGAGCTCACGCTCGAGCGCCGCGAGTCCGCGCGCGCCAGCGTGGGCACCGAGGCAGATCCACAGCTCGGGATTGACCGGGCGGCCGGCGCTGCGGCGCTCGTCGGCGAGGTCGAGCGCCATGCGCGCGAGCTCGGAGTCGATCCGCGTGTCGACGGCGGAGACGCGCCACAGCGGCGCCTCGATGAACAGCGCCTTGATGACGGCCTGGTGCCAGGAAATGCCGTCGAAATGGGCCGTGGCGTAGGGCGAGTCGCAGCAGGTCGACTCGTACACGGCCTTCATGCTCGAACGTGCGCCCTCACCGGCGCGCCACAGGAAACGTTCCGGCTTCGGCAGGTGCGGCAGCAGCTTGTAGCCCGCGCACAGCTCGCCCATGTCGGCGTAGCGGAAGAGCTCCTCGACGGCCTGCGCAGCGGCCTCGCTCTCGAGGTCGGGACGCGAGAGCACGAGCGCGGCGCGCAAGGCCTCCAGCGTCGTCCAACGCTCCGGATTCCAACCGGGAAGCGACTTCTGCGCTGCCGCGAGCTCGGCCGCATCGGGCGCGAGCGGACGGCGCGGCGCGTGGCGGCTCGCCATCGAGAACAGCACGCAGAAACGCTCGAGGTCGACGCCGCGCGCGAGCTCCGCACGCGTCGTCTCCAGCCAGCGTCGGCCTTCGGCATCGAGCCGACGCCCGAGGAACTCGAGCAGGATCGGGAGGGTCTTCATCCGTTCACTTCGCTTTCGCGAGCCCCAGATCCAGCGCCATCGCCGCATAGGACGTCGAGGCGAGGATGTCGTAGCGCGAGTGCAGGAAGTCACTCGTCGAGCCATCGGCGTACTGGCACTTCACGAGGTGCGGCCGCAGCTTCGCGTGCCACGCCTCGCGCTCCGCCGCCGGCAGCTCGTTGATCGCGAGCGCGCAGTAGTAGTGCCCGAAGAAGTAGAAGTAGCCCGCGTTCGCGTAGTAGGCCTCGTGCGGCACGGGACGCATGCGCGCGACGTCGAGGAAGCGGTGGTGCTCGAAGAAGAACCCCAAGCCCTCGCGCAGCTTGTCGTCGGTGACGGTCTTGATGCCGCAGCGGCGCAACGACCAGTTGCAGATCTGGATGCGTCCGAGCGAGCCCTTCACGCTGTTGATGCTCTCCCCGACTCCGGCGCGCGGAATGGGGTTGAGGTCGTACTCGTACGCACCGTTGGGCAGCGCACAGCCCGCAACGTAGGCAATCGCGCGGTCGCGCAGCTTCGGATCGGCGTACCAGCCGCGTTTTCCAGCCGTCTCGAGCGACGTGAGCACGGTCGCGGTGGCGAAGCTCGTGGCCCACTTCGGCCGGTTGGTGAACGGCGGATCGTCGTAGTAGCCCCAGCCGCCCTCGGGCACCTGCGAGCGCTCGAGGATCGCCATGTACTCGCGGCCGCGGGTCTCGATCTTCTTTTGCCACTCCGCACTGGCGAAGCGCGGGTCGTCGAGCGCGTCGACGGCACACACGACTCCGTACAGCGACGGCCACATGTAATCGACGTCCCAGTCGTCGCCACGCGCCGGCAGGCGCGTCGTGCAGAACCACTGCATGCCCTTCTCGAGCGAGGCGCGCCGCTCGGGCGTCTCCTCGCACTGCATCAGGGCCATCAGCGTCAGCTCGACCGCGCCGAGCTGCCACGTGTAGTAGGTCTCGGGGCTGAAGCCGAGCTCCATCAGGCTGTCGGGCGCGCTGCCGCACCACGAGCCGTCGGGATTCTGGCTGGTCGTGATGAACGCGAGCGAGCGCTCGAGCGCCGCGCGCGCCTGCTCCTGCGTCATCGTCGCCGGAACGTCGTTCGCCGGGCGCAGCTCGCGCTCCTGCTTCGGCTCAGGCTTGGCGTCCTGGGCCGCGAGGCACAGCAAAAGGGCCGCGAACACGGCTATTCGCCCTTCCCGTCGTCCTCGTCCAGCGGGCGCTCGAGTTCCTTGACGGACCAGCGCTTGCGGGCGATCTGCATCTGGCCGGAGAGCTTGGTGCGCTCGAAAGCGTGCTCCGCTTCCATCAGCGACTGCTCGGTCTCGCGCAGGCGCCGCTCCGCCTCACGCTGCGCCTTCGGCAGCTCGACCTCGCGCTGGTCGGTGAATTCCGCCTGCGCGAGCTTGAGCCCACGCTCGGCGAACTCGAGGCGCTTGCGGTGGCGCATCAGCACGAGCTCCTTCGTGTCCGTCGCGAACTGGTCCTTGGCGTAGGTCGCCTCCATCTCGCGCAGTTCTTGCTCAGCCTCGAGCTTGCCCTGCGTCTGGCGATCGAGGTTGAGCTGCGTCTCCTCGAGCTCGCGCGGCAGCTTCGCCATGAAGTGTTCGAGCGCACGCTTGGCCTCGCCGACTCCCTCGCGCGCCTTCTGCAGCTTCTGCTCCGCCTCGCGCTGGTCGTGGGCGACCTCGAGTTCCGCGAGCGCGAGTTCCGTGCGCGCGATCTCCAGATCGAAGGCGCGCTTCTCGGCCTTGCGCGCCGCGGCCTTGGCCTTCGCCTCGGCCTTGCCCGCGGGCTCGACCTTCGCGGCCACCGACGGGGCGTTCTTGCTGCCGGCATCGGGCGGGCTCTTCTCGGTCTCCTTCGCGACGAGCACGCAGGAGCTGAGGACGAGCGGGACGAGGCTCAGCGCGCCGAGGCGCGCGGGGAGGGTGAACTGCATCGCTGAGGGGGACTCCGTGCGGCTGGGTGAGGAAAGCCGCGCACCCATGATGAGGAGCGGGAGCCCGCGTAGAAAGGGCGCGCGCGAGGAATTGCACGCCTTCGACAAGCCCGGGAGCGTTCCGATAGGCTCTTCGGCCCTGCACCTCACCAGGAACGAAACGCCATGACCCACGGAATCTTCCGCACGCCCCCGCCCATCAACGAGCCCGTCCGCGCCTATGCGCCCGGCAGCGCCGAGCGCGCGAGCCTCAAGGCGGAACTCGAGCTGCAGGCCTCGCGCGAGCTCGAAATTCCGCTCGTGATCGGCGGCAAGGAGATCCGCACCGGCGACCTCGAGGCGGTCACGATGCCGCACGACCACCGCCACGTGCTCGCCCGCGCCCACCGCGCGAAGCCGGAGCACGTGCAGCAGGCGATCGAGGCCGCGAGCTCCGCCAAGCGCGAGTGGGAGCGCCTCCCGTGGGAAGAGCGCGCGGCGATCTTCCTGCGTGTCGGCGAACTGCTCGCCGGCCCGTGGCGCGACCGCATCAACGCCTCGACGATGCTCGGCCAGTCGAAGACCGTGCACCAGGCGGAGATCGACTCGGCCGTCGAGACGATCGACTTCATGCGCTTCAACGTGCACTTCATGGAGCGCCTGTACACGGAGCAGCCGCAGTCCGCGCCCGGCGTCTGGAACCGGCTCGAGCACCGCCCGCTCGACGGCTACGTGTTCGCCGTCAGCCCGTTCAACTTCACCTCGATCGCCGCCAACCTGCCGAGCGCGCCCGCGATGCTCGGCAACACGGTCGTGTGGAAGCCCGCGAGCACCTCGCTGCTCTCGAACTACTTCCTGATGAAGCTGTTCGAGGCCGCGGGCCTGCCCGCCGGCGTCATCAACTTCGTCCCCGGTCAGGGCTCGGCCATCGGCGCCGCCGGCATCGCCGACCGCCGCCTCGCGGGCGTGCACTTCACCGGCTCGACCGGCGTCTTCAACGGCATCTGGAGCACGATCGGCCAGAACATCGCGAAGTACGGCCAGTATCCGCGCCTCGTCGGCGAGACCGGCGGCAAGGACTTCATCTTCGTGCACGCCTCGACGCAGGTCGACGTCGCCGCCGTCGCGCTCGTGCGCGGCGCGTTCGAGTACCAGGGCCAGAAGTGCTCGGCCGCGAGCCGCGCCTACGTGCCGCGCTCGATGTGGCCGAAGCTGCAGCAGCGCATGGGCGAGATGCTCTCCGCCATGAAGACCGGCGACGTCCGCGACTTCACGAACTTCATGGGTGCGGTCATCGACCAGCGCTCCTACGGCAAGCTCAAGGGCGCGATCGACGCCGCGCGCGCCTCGAAGGGCGCGAAGATCGCCTTCGGCGGCAAGTGCGACGACTCGAAGGGCTGGTTCATCGAGCCGACCGTGATCGAGGCGCTCGAGCCGCGCTACGACACGATGTGCACCGAGCTGTTCGGGCCCGTGCTCACGATCCACGTGTACGACGACGCGAAGTACGCCGAAACGCTGGAACTCTGCAACACCACCAGCGACTACGCGCTCACCGGGGCGATCCTCGCCGACGACCGCGCGGCCGTCCGGCTGGCTGTCGACACGTTGCGCTTCGCCGCGGGCAACTTCTACATCAACGACAAGCCCACCGGCGCCATCGTCGGCCAGCAGCCCTTCGGCGGCTCACGCGCCTCGGGCACCAACGACAAGGCGGGTTCGATCCTCAACCTGCTGCGCTGGGTCACGCCGCGCACGATCAAGGAGACGTTCGTGCCGCCGACCGACTGGCGCTACCCGTTCCTCTCGCAGCCCTGAGCAGAAGAGACGAAGGAACCTGTTGGGGAGAAGAGGGAGGAGAGCGGAGGGCAGACGAGGGACAGGAAGTCGGTGCCCCTCCCCATTCGCTCCCTTCGGCCGTCCCCATTCGCTCCACTTCCATCCTCTTCTCCCTCCCCTCTCCTCACTCCGCTCCTCTCTCCTCCCCACCCGGTTCCTTCTTCCGTCTCCCGCTTCCGCTGCCGCTGAGCGCAAGAAAAACGCCTTCCGATTTGCGCACAGCCGCAAACCGGAGTTGTCTTCCTGTGCGCGCCCCCACGTGCCCCCTCGGTCGCGCGACGAACGAACCACACAGACTTGAGAGCGCAGCGCCCGCGCTGCGAACGACTCGACTCCGGGGCCCCCGACGTCAGGAGGGGTGCCCACGGTGACCCGCGACGTGGGACTCGCGGGTTGCCGTCTTTGGGGGAACGCTACACTCCGCCGCATGACGGTGCTCCTGTTCGCGACGCTCGATACGAAGGGCGTCGAGGCGGCGTTCGTGCGGGATCGGTTGAGGGCGCTGGGCGTCGCGGTCGAGCTCGTGGACTGTGGCACGCTGGGGCACCCGACGGTGCCGGCCGACGTGCCGCGCGAGGCGGTGCTGGCGGCGGCCGGGACCAACATGGCGGAGCTCGCTTCCAACGGGGAACGTGGGCATTCCGTGCAGGCGGCGGCACGCGGCGCGAAGGCGATCGCGCTCGAGCGCCACGCACGCGGTGAGCTCGACGGCGTGCTCGGGCTGGGCGGCTCGGCGGGGACGACGATCGGCACGGAGGCGATGCGCGCGCTGCCGATCGGCGTGCCGAAGGTGATGGTGTCCACGCTCGCGTCGGGCCAGGTGCGGTCCTTCGTCGGCGACAAGGACATCCTGATGCTCAACAGCGTCGTCGACGTGCTCGGCCTCAATCGCATCAGCAGACGCGTGCTGTCCGAGGCCGCGGCGGCGATGGCGGGGCTGGTGAAGTTCCGCGCCAAGGACGACCCGTCGCAGGACCGACCGATCGTGACCGCGACGATGTTCGGCGTGACGACGCCGTGCGTGCAGCGCGCGAAGGAAGTGCTCGAGGCCGCGGGCTGCGAGGTGCTCGTGTTCCATGCGACCGGCGTCGGCGGGCAGGCGATGGAGTCGCTCGTGCGCGAGGGTTTCGTGCAGGGCGTGCTCGACCTGACGACGACCGAACTCGCGGACGAGTACGTCGGCGGCTTCCTCTCGGCCGGCCCCACGCGCATGAACGCCGCGGCCGAGGCCGGAGTGCCGACCGTGGTGAGCGTCGGTGCGCTCGACATGGTCAACTTCCACGGGATCGAGACCGTGCCCGAGAAGTTCCGCGGCCGCAAGCTGCACCGCCACAACGACCACGTGACGCTGATGCGCACGACTCCAGAGGAAAACGCGCTGATCGGCGCCGAGCTGGCGCTCAAGGTCGCCGCGAGCCGCGGGCCGGTGCGCGTGCTGTTCCCGTTGCGCGGCGTGTCGGCGCTCGACCGCGAGGGTCACGCCTTCGACGACGTCGTCGCGCGCAAGGCACTGCTCGACGGCGTGCGCTCGCTCCGGGACAAGCTCGACGTGCGCACGCTCGACCTCCACATCAACGACCCGGCCTTCGCCGAGGCGGCCGCGCAGGCGCTGCTCGAACTGATGAAGCTCCCCCACAGGAAATCCCCGTGAATCCCCGACGCAAGGACCGTGCAGCGATCCTGAAGAAGCTGCGCGAGAAGGTCGCGCGCCGCGAGCCGATCATCGGCGGCGGCGCCGGCACCGGCATCTCCGCCAAGAGCGAAGAGGCCGGCGGCATCGACCTGATCATCATCTACAACTCCGGCCGCTACCGCATGGCGGGGCGCGGGTCGCTGGCGGGGCTCATGCCCTACGGCAACGCGAACCAGATCGTGAAGGAGATGGCCTTCGAGGTGCTGCCAGTCGTGAAGGACGTGCCGGTGCTCGCCGGCGTGTGCGGCACGGATCCGTTCCTGCTGCCGGACCTGTTCCTCCAGGAACTGATCGCGCTCGGCTTCAGCGGCGTGCAGAACTTCCCCACCGTCGGACTCATCGAGGGCGAGCTGCGCGCCGGCCTCGAGGAGACCGACATGGGCTACGGCAAGGAAGTCGAGATCGTCGCGCTGGCGCACTCGCTGGACCTGCTCACCACGCCCTACGCGTTCAACCCCGACGAGGCGCGCGCGATGACGCAGGCCGGCGCCGACATCGTCGTCGCGCACATGGGCTGCACGAGCGGCGGCACGATCGGCACGAAGTCGGTCAAGCCGATCGACGACTGCGTGCGGCGCATCGAGGCGATCGCGGCCGCGGCGAAGGCGGAGCGCGGAGACGTGCTGGTGCTGTGCCACGGCGGCCCGCTGGCCGAGCCCGAGCAGGCGCAGTACATCTTCGACCGCGTCGAGGGCGTGCACGGTTTCTATGGCGCGAGCTCGACCGAGCGCCTCCCCACCGAGGTCGCGATCCGCGAGCAGATCCGCCGCTTCAAGGGACTGCGCCTGCGATGACCTGCGAACACTGCCTGCGTTTCGTCACCTCCGGCGACGCCCAGATCGAGGTCCTCCCCTGGGGCCCGCACGAATGGCTCGCGCGACCGGGCCTCGTCGACGCCGAGCGCCTGCAGCTCGTGCGCGTGACGATGCCGCCGGGCTGCGCGCACCGCTTCCACCGCCATCCGTGCTTCGAGGAGCTGCTGTACGTGCTCTCCGGCCGCATCGAGCAGTGGGTCGGACGCGAGAAGCGCGTGCTCGGCCCGGGCGACGTCGCGCACGTGCCGCGCGACGAGGAACGAGGAGCCCTGGAGCACGCTCCGGGCGCGCTGAGCGCTCAACGCCGGCGCAGCACCGCGAAGTCCTGCCAGTCGTCGGGCGCGGGATGCAGCGCCACGATCTCGAAATGCCGCGTCCACTCGCGCTCGACGAACGAACGCGAGAGGAAGGTGTTGCCGTACAGCGCGCGGTCGAGCTTCTTCCAGTGCTCCTCGTTGCTCGCATGCGGCGAGGTCATGCGGCCGAACTCGTAGAACAGATAGCCCTCGTCGGCGAACTTGACGAGGTCGCCGCGCAGCCGCTCCGCGGTCGGCGTGGTCGAGGGCGAGGTGCCGTCGAGCCAGCGCTCGATCGCGCGCCGTCCGTGGAAGGTGAGCGACGCGAGGGCGCCGGGCTTGAGCACGCGCGCGAGCTCCGCGAGCCACGCGCGCTGCGCGTCGAGCGGCAGGTGCGTGAACACCGAGAACGAGTAGGCCGCGTCGAAGCTGGCGTCGGGCAGGTCCATCGGCGGCAGCGTCGAGATGGCCCGGAAGTCGGCGAACTTCAGGTGCTCGCGGCTCCAGGCGATCGCGTCGGCGTCGATGTCGACCCCCGTGAACTGGCAAGCGTGAGCGAAACGCGCGAAGTGCCGCAGGATGCGCCCGCAGCCGCACCCGAACTCGAGCACGTGCCCCCGCTCGAAAGTGAAGCCCGCATCGCGCAGGGTCGTCACCACGCGGCGCCAGTCGACGATCCCGCCCTTGCGGAACGTGTCGTGCGAGCAACCCCAGCCGGCGACGCGCTCGAGCAGTTCCGACGGCGGGAAGGGCAGCTCGGCCGCGGCGATGCGCGGATCCTCGCCGGCGCCGTGCCAGACCATCCAGACCCAGAAGTCCAGCGAGTCGATCGAGCCGTAGAGGGCGCGCAGGTCCGCGCGGGCCGCCCATGTGCGCTCGGCTTCACGAAACAGATTTCGTAGTTCGGGCCGGACGGCGGTCTGGAAAGTCGAGCTGGTGTTCAGTTCCATGGGCAGTCCGCGGGGAGCAAACGTCGTTCCATGCCCGCCCCGGGAGTCCGGGCGAGGGCTGGGACCAGAAACGTCCCAACTGACCAGCGTCCGCCAAGGAATTCCAGTGACAGAGCCGTCAAGTCGCGCCGCCCCGAGGGCCGACCCGCTCCTTACAATCCTCCCCCATGGTTGAAACCACCCCCAAGCAGGGCGCCTCTGGCGCGGACATCCAGTGCGACGTGGCGATCATCGGGGGCGGCCCCGGCGGCAGCACCACGGCCGGTCTGCTGCGGAAGTACGGCCCGGAATTCTCCGTCCACGTGTTCGAGCGCGAGCGCATGCCGCGCGAGCACGTCGGCGAGAGCCAGCTCCCCCCGATCGGCAAGATCCTCGACGAGCTCGGCTGCTGGGACAAGATCGAGGCGGCCAACTTCCCGATCAAGGTCGGCGCCACCTACCGCTGGGGCAAGACGCCGGAACTGTGGGACTTCGAGTTCCTGCCGCTGCACGAGTTCAAGGACGAGGCGCGCCCCGCGAAGTACGAGGGCCAGCGCCTCAAGACCGCGCTGCAGGTCGAGCGCTCCGTGTACGACCAGATCCTGCTCCACCACGCGGGCTCGCTCGGCGCCACCGTGCACGAGGAGACGCCGGTCGCGACGATCGAGCGGCAGGGCGACCGCATCACCGGCCTCGTCCTCAAGGACGGACGCCGCGTGCAGGCGCGCTGGTACATCGACGCCTCGGGCCACGCCGGCCTGCTGCGCCGCGCGATGGGCGTCGAGACCGAGGTGCCGACCGCGCTGCAGAACGTGGCCTTCTGGGACTACTGGGAGAACGCGAAGTGGGCCGTCGAGATCGGCGTCGGCGGCACGCGCGTGCAGGTGCTCAGCCAGAAACACGGCTGGATCTGGTTCATTCCGCTCGGGCCGACGCGCACGAGCATCGGCTTCGTCGTGCCGCGCGAGCACTTCAAGGCCATGGGCGTCACTCCGAAGGAAGCCTACGAGCAGGTCGTGCGCGGCGACGAGCGCGTCGCGTCGCTGATCGCCGGGGGAACGCCGACGGGCAACGTGCTGACGACCAAGGACTGGTCCTTCGTCTCCGACCGCGCGTACGGGGAGAACTGGTTCCTCGTCGGCGAGGCGATCGGCTTCGCCGACCCGATCCTCGCGGCCGGGCTCACGCTGACGCACACCGGAGCACGCGAGCTCGCCTACACGCTGCTCGCGCTGCTGCGGCGCCAGCACAACGAGCGCTGGCTCAAGTCGAACTACGAGGAGCTGCAGACGCAGCGCGTGCGCCAGCACATCCGCTTCGCCGACTTCTGGTACGCCGCCAACGGCCAGTTCACCGACCTGGCGGAGCACTGCAAGCAGATCGCCGACGACGCGGGCCTCAACCTGACCTCGCAGGAGGCCTGGCGCTGGCTCGCGCAGGGCGGCTTCACGCACGACGCCGTCGGCCAGCTCGGCATCGGCGGCTGCGACCTGTCGAGCGTCAAGCAGGTGACGCAGCGTTTCACCGGCATGCGCGCGGCCTGGAACCTGAACGACGTCAACGTGCTCAAGCTCAACCTGACCGGCGCGACGCCCAAGAACCTACCGATCTACGAGAACGGCGCGATCCGCTCGGTGAAGTGCTACCAGCGCGGTCACCATCAGCTGCCGCTGACCGGCACGTTCGAGACGATCGTCGAACTGCTCGGCAAGACCTCGGACGTCGGCACGCTCTACCGCACGATCCAGGCGGGCGTGGCGGCCAAGTTCCACCCCAGCGAGGTCGAGGTCGCGCTGCAGCACCACGTCCAGGCCATCGAGGGCATGCTCTCCGAAGGCTGGCTGCACGCGAGCTTCGACCCGTCGAAGCCCAAGCTCTCGCTCAACACGCCCGAGGAAGGGCGCTTGATCCACAAGAATCGTGACACGCTGCCGAACTCCGGCGCGGCTGGCGCGAGCTAGCTGGCGTCGCGCGTCTCGAGCAGCACCGGCTTGTAGCCGCCGCGCGCGCGGAACCACATCCACAGCGCGAGGTAGGCGACGAACATCCCGATCGGGAGCACGGCGACGTGCCCGAGCGCGTCGCGCTTGACCTGTTCGTCGAGCGAGTTCACGACCGCACGCTCCTCCTCCGGCAGCGCCTCGACCTTCTTCGCGTCGATCGGCACGTAGCGGCCGAACACGCTCGACTTCGCCTCGTCCGCGAGCACCTTGCCGTGGATCGCCGGCGAAACCTGCGCGAGCCGCTCCGCGCGGCCGGTGTCCTGCCAGTAACCGAACAGCGGGTTGCCGAGGATGCCGACGGCGATCATGCCGACGCCGGAGATCGCGTTGAGCGTGAGCGCGCCGCCCTTGGGGAAGCGCTCCGACACGATGCCGAGCATCGTCGGCCAGAAGAACGTCTTGCCGACGCCGTACAGCGTGGCGATGCCGACGATCGCGAGGCCGCCGGCGCCCGACAGCAACTCGAGGCCGACCGCCGCGATCGCGCTGCTCACCATCAGGAGCATCAGCGGCGACATGCGGTGCACGATCGCGCCCGCGAACAGGCGCAGCACCATCATGATCGCGGAGGTGTAGATCAGCACCCACGCCGCGTGGTACCCGAGCCTGCGCATCTCCGGCTCGAGCAGCGACGTGATCCAGCCGTCGGTGCCCAGTTCCGTCGTCGCGAGCGGGAGCATGATCAGCACCAGCACGAAAAACAGCGGCTGCCCGAGCGCGCGCACTCCGAGTCCGAACAGCACCGCCACGACGGCGGCCGCGGCCCAGGGCGGCGTGACGGGCAAGGGCCCGAGGTGGAACAACACCGCGTCGCCCAGACTCGGGTCCGACGACAGCGCCGTGATCACGCGCCACAGTTCCGCGAACACGAGGCCCAGCACGACGAAACAGCCCAGCGCGCCCGGCTCGCGCAGCATCTCGACGTACGAGACGCCGGCCGCCACGCGCTCCTGCACCGGGAACTTCACTTGCAGGCAGATCAGGCCGTAGGCGACCGTCGGCAGCAGCAGCAGCCAGAACTTGGTGGTCCACTCGGCCTCGCTCATCGCGACCGCGAGCACGCCCCCGAGCACGAGACCACCCGGCCAGCCCGCGTGCAGGATGTTGAGCCACTTGGTCTTCTCGCGCCGGAACATCGTCGCGACGACGGGATTGATCACCGCCTCGACCGTGCCGTTGCCGAGCGCGACCACGATGTTGGCCCAGTACAGGTCCCAGTAGTCGTTCGCAGTCACCGTCATCACCACGCTCGCGGCGTGGCACACGAACGCGAAGGCCATCGCTCGCCCGTAACCGACCTTGTCGATCACGAGGCTGAACAGCACGATCGAGATCGCGAACGGCCACAGGCCCGCGCCGAAGATCTCGCCCTTCTCCGTCGCGGACAGGCCGAACTGCACGCCCCACTCGTCCAGCGTCATCGCGCGCAGGATGAAGCCGAAGGACGTAGTGATGAGCGAGACGAAGCAGCCGACGAAGAGCAGGCGGTCAGCGGCGCTCGGCGCTGCGACCGATTCGTTCGATTGGGACATGCGCGACGATTCCTTGGGGTGAGGAAGGGCGGGGCTCGCGGGGACCCCAAGAGCAAAGCCTCGCGCCGCTCCGTGCGCCAGCCCCTGTCGCGCGAGTTCAGGGCGCCCGCGCCCGGCTCACCAGCCCCACACGAGGCCCAGCCGTGGCCCGAAAATCGAGAACGACAGGTCGCTGTCGCCGGCGCCGGTGCGCGCCAGCTCGAGATATCCCAGCCCAGCCGCGAGCTCGAGTCCCGCACCGACCCGGAAGCGCACGCCGCCGTCGAGCTGGGTCACCGTCGGCTTGTCGCTGCCACCGATCGAACCCGAGAAGCGGAACGCCGCGAGCCAGCGTTCTGCCAACGGGAGCTCGACTCCCGCAGCGAAATAGAACGCGCCCCCATCGAGCTTGGTCAGCGAGTCGTACCCCGGCGCGGTCACCTGCAGCTTGCCTTCGCGGACCTCGGCGCCGAGCTCGGCGTCGATGAAGGCCTTCTCCGCAGCGATCCGCCCCCCGATCCCCACCTGCAGCAGGCGCAAGTCGAAATCGATGTCGTAGTCGGCCGGGCCGAACAGGCTCTGCCCACCGATCCGCAGTTCCTCGCCGCTTCCGACACTCCCTTCGTCACCCCCTTGAGTCGCCAGGCCGAGCACCTGCGCGTACGGCCCGCTGCGCGGCTCGTCGTGCCGCAAGTAGAGCCTCGCGCGGCCCGTCGGCAGCACGCTGACGTCGCTGCCCTCGACGGGCTGCAACGTCGAACAGGAACCCAGCAGGGCGCAACCCACGACCGCCGCCAACGCCGCGCGCACCATGGCCCACCTCCGATCCCTGCTCATAACTCCGGCGCACTCGGCGCGCCGTGGGCCACAGGAGGCAGAAATGCCCGGCGAAACGTGCCCTAGCGCCGCACGAGCTCGAGCGCGAGCGCGGCGGCGCCGTCGATCTGGAAGTACTCGAACTCGATCCGGTGCCGGCCGGCCGCAAGTTGCAGCCGAGCTTCCATCGAACGCCGCGACTGCCAGCGCCAGTCCTCGAGCGCGAGCGCGCCATCGATGCGCACCCGCAGGCCGTCGTCGAAGGCCGCGCGCAACACCCACTCGCCGGCTTCGGGGGTCTCGAACTCGCCGCTCGCGATCAGGCCGAAGCGCTCGACGCCGACCGACTCGCGCGCCGCGTCGCCGGGGCCCCACGGGCTCGTCAGAGCCGCGGTTTCCGCCGCGAAAGCCGGTTGCTCGGCGAGCGCGCGCCACTGCTCGAGCTGGTTGGCGTCGCCGCGCGGGTCGTGTTGCTCGTCCCAGCGGAACCAGCGCGCGCGCCAGCGCGTCAGCGCGCCACCGAACGGCCGCAGCGCCGGTCGCGGCTCACCGCAGGTCGGATCCCAAGGCCCGAACTCGCCGAGCACGATTTCATCCGTCCCCAGCCGCGGTGCGCTGATCGTCGGGCGCGCCTGACCTTCGAGCGTCAACTCCGGCGCGAGCGTGCGCGCCAGGCGCACTTCGTCGAGCTGGTCGGGCACGGCCCGGATCGTCGAATGGCGCACGGATCCACTCGGCGAACGGCCGAGCAGTCCGAGCAGCAGCTGGCGCGGGTCGTTTCCCGGAGCCTCGCCGACGGCGAGCGTCAGCTCGACGATGCTCAGGCGTCGATCGGTCTCGGCGATGATGTTGCTGCCGAAGGCGAGCCCCGTCGTGCGTTCGAGCGCGAGGTCGAGCCCGTTGCCGCTGAAGCTGTTGGCGAACACGTGCACGTCGCGGCTGGGCTCGAGCTCGCCCCCACCGGCACCACACAGGCGCGGGTCGCGATCACCGTTGACCGCGAGGCCGACGCCGCAGCGCTCGAGCAGGTTGCCAGCGAGCGTCGCTTCGTGCACGGCGCTCAGTCGCACGCCTTCGGTGCGCGCACCGGAGACGTCGTTGTCCGCGAGCACGAGCTCGTCGACGTTGCAGGCCGCGAGCCCTGCGCCCAGGCATTCGGTCGCGCCGTTGGCGCGCGCTCGCACGTCGCGCGAGTCCGCCACCACGAGGCCGTGCCGCACGGCCGACGAGGCGTCGTTGCGCAACAGCAACGCACGGTCGCTGCCCGACAGGACCACGATGCCGTCGCCCGAGCAGCGCGCGCTGTTCTCGGCGACCAGCACGTCGCGACTGCGCCCAGCGAGCAGGATCGCCGCCGAGCCCGCGCCGAGCGCGTATTCCCCGGCGCTGAAGCCGCGCACGCAGAAATCGCAGCGATTGCGCGCGATCGTCGCGTGCTGCGAGCCGTGCAGCGCGATGCCCCAGCCCGAGAGGAACGAGAAATCGTTGTCGTGGACCTTGGCGGCGCCGGAGTCGACCAGCACGAGTCCGTTCTGTCCGCCGCGCGCACGGCAGCGCACGATGCTCGCGCCTTCGCAGCTGACCAGCGCGAACGCCGCGGCGTGCTGCGTGAGCCAACTCGCTCCATCGGCGTTGCGGTCGAGCTCGTCGGCGTCGTCGGGCAGCTCGCGCGTGCTGAGCAGGCGCTCTCCCGCGAAACCCTCGACGCGCAAGTCCTCGAGCACGAGTCCCGCGCAACGTTCCGCGCGCACGGCCGTTCCGTAACCCGCGAGCGTGCCGCCGAGCAGCTTCACGTCGCGACAGTCGGTGAGGTACAGCGCGATGCCGGTGCGCTGCGAGGCGTCGAGCGCAGTCGCGCTCGCACGCAGTGTCGCTCCGCGCAGGTCGATCACGGCACCGACCAAGCCGGCGATGCGCACGGCGCAAGCGGGCTCGCCCTCGGCCGCGGCCTGCGGCACTCGCACTTGCTCACCCGCCGGCGCACGCAACGACCCGCGCACCTCGACCACTCCGCTCGCCGGCCAGCGCCCATCGCCCTGGGCATGCAGTCGCGGCTGGACGAACCAGCCAGCGGCGACGAGCGCCGTGACGAAGAGTCGGAGTTGGAGTGCCACGGGATCCTCGCGCGCCATGCTATTCTCGGGCCCGCCCCGATTCCTCCTGAAGGCCTGCCTCTTGGAAACCTCACTACCCAAGCGTTCGGGGATCCGTCTGGATCCCGACATGAACATCTGCCAGACCGACCTGCCGCTCGACTGGTACCAGGAGGAATTCCGGCCCTACGCCGAGGAATACCTGGCCCTGCCCGACCGGCGCCCGGCGTCGGTGCTCCCGTGGCTCGACAAGTACGCCAAGCCGGCCCTCGACCACTTCGGGGATTCGCTCCTGCTCGTGGCCCACTTCTACATGGGTGGCGAGATCGTGAAGCTGGTCGAGCGCTACGGCGGCGCCGTCTCCGACAGTTACCAGCTCGCTTTGCAGGCCGCGCGCAACCCGCACAAGAAGGTGATCGTCGAGTCGGCCGTGCACTTCATGGCCGAGTCGATCGCGATCCTCGCCCACGACGACCAGTCGGTGTGGATCACCAATCCCAAGGCCGGCTGCACGATGGAGATGCTCGCCAAGGACTACATGGTCGAGCCGGTCGCGGAGCAGTTGATCGAGCGTTACGGCGACGACCTGCTCGTGGTCGCGTACATGAACACCGGCGGCCGCGTGAAGGGCCTCGCCGGCCGCACCGGCGGCGCCGTGTGCACCAGCTCCAACGCGCCGAAGATCGTCGAGTGGGCGCGCAAGAAGGGGAAGAAGATCCTGTTCGTGCCCGACCAGCACCTCGGCCGCAACACGGCGGCGAAGCTCGGCATGGACCTGTCGAAGGTCGTCGCGTTGCCGGACCCGCAGATCGGCCGCGGCGGCTTCAAGGTCGACGACCGCACCGTCGCCGGCGGCCTCGCGGCGCTCGACCGCGCCGAGATGATCCTGTGGGGCAGCTTCTGCGGCGTGCACACGGTCTTCACGCCCGCGCACGTCGAGTACTGGCGCAAGCGTGGCTACACCGTGCTCGTGCACCCCGAGTCGAAGCTCGAGGTCGTGCAGGCCGCCGACGGCAGCGGCTCGACCAACTTCCTGTGGGAAGCGCTGATGAAGGCGCCGACGGGCTCGAAGCTCGCGATCGGCACCGAAGGGCACTTCGTGCGCAACGCGCGCGAGCAGGGCCGCCTGCGCGGCGTCGAGGTCGTGCACCTCGCCGACATTCCCGACCCGTCCTACGGCTCGATGGGCTGCGGCTGCGCGACCATGAGCCGCAACGACCCGCCGCACCTCGCCGGCATGCTCGACCTGCTGCGCAAGGGCAAGCCGCCCACGGCGAACCGCGTCTACGCCGGCGACGTCGTCGACGAGGAGACCGGTGCGCTCGATCGCCTGAAGGCCGAGGAGCGTCGCGACCTGATCCGCAACGCGCGCCTCTCGCTCCAGCGCATGATCGACATCACCGAGACCGGCACGACCAGCGTCTGAACGAGCGGCGTTACCGTGAAGAGATTCACGGGCTCGACGTCCGGCGCCGCCAGGCGACGGCGCAACAAGCACCCTGTTTCACGAGGATTTCGGCGCCTTTCGCGCCCGCGACGCGCAGCGCGGTCGCGAGCAGGTCGCGCGTGGAGACCGCGAGCGGCAACTTGCGCGCCTCGAGCCCCGCTGCGTGGATCGCGCCCGGCACGAGCAGGCTCTCCGGCGTGCACTCGCCGTGCCCGAGCTCCTCGCGCTCGCCGAGCGCCTGCCCGAACACGCCCGCGACCACGACGACCGCACGCTCGCCCGCCGGACTGCGCGCGAGCGCGTCGAGCACGCGCCCCAACGCATCGTCGGTGTCGCGCAGGCTCGCTTCGTAGCGGCAATACAGCGCCAGCACACGCGCCCGATCGACCTCGGGCACCGGGAACTGCGCCGTGATCTGCGGGCGATCGAGCTCGGGGAAGAACATGCGCACGAGCAGCGGCTTGGGAAAGCCGCCCTGCGTGAAGCGCGCGGGCGCGAAGCCGAGTGCGTCGACGCGCGCCTCCAGCTCCGGCGCGGGCGCGAACAGCGCCGCGGATTTCGCGCTCGGCACGTTCGGCTCGAGGCCGCCCTTGAGGTGCACCCACAGGAAGAAGCGCTCCTTGCCGTGCACGTCGAGCCAGCGCTCGGCCCGCGCCGCGACGTCG
>JAPLOE010000173.1 GCA_026692705.1 Planctomycetota bacterium | reverse complement strand
GGGGTCGGGTATGCCGACCAGCTTCATCAGCGTCACCGCACGATCGCGCGCCTGGGCGGCGCTGGTGCGCCCCTTGCCATGGATCGCTTCGGTGATCTGATCGCCGATGCACATGATGGGGTTCAGCGACGACATGGGGTCCTGGAACACCATCGACAAGCCATTGCCTCGGATGCCGCGCAGTTCCCTGTTCGACAGCGCCAGGATGTCGCGGCCCCCGAACAGGATGCTCCCGGCCTCGATGCGGCCCGGTTCGCGTACCAGGTTGAGCAGCGACATGGCCGTGACCGACTTGCCCGAACCCGACTCGCCGACCAGCGCGACGGTCTCGCCGGCCTCGACGGTGAGGCTGAAGCTGTCGACGGCCTGGATCCAGCCGCGCGGCCCGGCGAAGCCCACGCGCAGGTTGCGCACGTCGAGCAAGCTCATCGTTCGCCTCGCTTGAGGTCGAGCGCGTCGCGCAGCGCATCGCCGACGAGGCCGAGCGCGAGCAGCGTGGCGCCCATCGCGAGCGCGGGACCCAGCGGCAGCCACCAGAAGGTCGCGAGCGGATTGATCGCCTCCGCGCCGTCGGCGGCGAGCACGCCCCAGCTCACCTTCGGCGCCTCGACGCCCAGCCCGAGGAAACTCAAGAAGGCCTCGTAGAGGATCACGCTCGGCAGCGTGAGCGTCACGTACACGAGCACGATCGGCGCGAGGTTCGGCACGAGGTGCGCGCGCAGGATCCACGCGGTCGACGCGCCTTGCGCGCGCGCCGACTCGACGAACGCGGCGTGGCGCAGCGCGAGCACCTGGCCGCGCACCACGCGCGCCATCGAGAGCCAGCTCACCGCTCCGATCACGAGGAAAAACACGGCCTCGCGCGACACGAGCCGCGCTTCGCCCTGCGGACCCGGCGCGTTCAGGAAGCTCAGCAAGAAGATCACGAGGAAGATGGTCGGGATCGACTGCAGCACGTCGACCGCGCGCATCATCAGGTTGTCGGTCCGTCCGCCG
The DNA here is from genome assembly GCA_026692705.1 of Planctomycetota bacterium. GTDB lineage: Bacteria > Planctomycetota > UBA1135 > UBA1135 > F1-120-MAGs118. The sequence continues at coordinate 19,226 of JAPLOE010000173.1, read as the reverse complement.
AGGTAACCGGCGAGCGCGCCCCACAGGACACCGACGGTCAGGCTCGTGAGCGCGGCGAACAGCGCGACGAGCAGCGACGTGCGGCTGCCCCACAGGATGCGCGAGAGCGTGTCGCGACCCTTCGCGTCGGTTCCCAGCCACGGTCCGGTCTGCTTCTTGCCGAACAGCTTCTGCCGCACGCCGACGAGCGCGGTGTCGAGCGGATTCAGCTCGCCGTACCACGGTTCGTAGCGCTCGTTCATGAACTCGACCCACGGCGCGACCGGCGCCTTCGGCTGCTTGTCGAGCGCCATCGAGGCGGGGGAGGGCAGCGGCAGCAGCGGCACGAGCAGGCTCGTGAGCACGAGCGCGACGAGCCAGCGCAGGCTCCAGCGCGCGGCACGCTCGCGCATCAGGCGCCGCAGCACGTCGCTCCACAGGTTCGGTCGCGGGCCACGCTCGAGCTCCGTCGCCACGCGCTCGAAGGTCGCCGTGTCGAACCACTGCTTCGGATCGCGGGGCGCGTTCACGCTTCACCGTCCAGTTCGACGCGTGGATCGATCAGCGCGTAGGCGATGTCGACGAGCGTGTTGAGCACGTACAGCGCCACCGTGTAGACGAGCGTGACGCCCATCGCGAGCGCGTAGTCGCGGTTCAGCGCTCCGGTGACGAAGTGCGAGCCCGCGCCGGGAATGCAGAAGATGCGCTCGATGACAAGGCTGCCGGTGAGGATGCCCGCGGCGGCCGGTCCGAGGAACGAGAGCACCGGCACGAGCGCTCCGGGCAACGCGTGGCGCAGCACGATGCGCCAGTGCGGCACGCCCTTGGCCCGCGCGGTGCGCACGTAATCCTGCGAGAGCGTCTCGAGCAGGCCCGCGCGCGTCAGGCGCGCGACGTAGGCCGCAAACGGTGCTCCCAGCGCGAATCCCGGCAGCACGAGGTGCTTCGGAGCGCCCCAACCCGCGACGGGGAAGAGCGGGATCGTCACCGCGAAGAGCAGCACGAGCAACGACGCGACGACGAAGTTGGGCAGCGAGAGACCCGCGGTCGAGAGCAGTCGCGCGGCGCGATCGAGGCGCGTGCCGGGCTTGAGCGCGCTCACGAGTCCCCCGGCGATTCCCAGCCCCAGCGCCCACGCGAGCGCCACCGCTCCCAGCGCCGCCGAGACCGGCAGCGACTGCGCGACGATCTCGTTCACCGTCACGTCGCGCAGCTGCAGCGACGGCCCGAGGTCGAGCGCGAGGATGCCGCCGAAGATGTCCCTGCCATCGCCGAAGGCGCCGTGTTCGTCGAGGTTGAGCGGCCCGATCGTCTGCAGGTACTGCTTCCACATCGGCCAGTCGAGGTGGTAGCGCGCCTCGACGGCGGCCTCGATCGTCGGGTGCAGCTTGCGCTCGGAGGAGAACGGCCCGCCCGGGACCGCGCGCATCAGCAGGAACGACAGCGTGACGACGCCCCACACCGTGAGCGCGAACCACAACGCCCGGCGCGCGAGGAAACGCATCATTTCGCGTCCTCCGCGGCGCCGCGCGCGTGCAGTCCGGCGCGCGGCCCGTGCGACGGCACGCGGCGGCCTTCGAGCTCGCGATTCGTGCGTGCGTTCGAGAGTTCCTCGTCGTTGCGCCAGAACCAGAGCCGCGGGTCCTGCTCGTTGAGCTCGTTGCTCGCGAAGCCTCCGACGCGCGGATCGACGAGGTTCTGCGTGGTGTAGTGGTAGACCGGGATGCACGGAAGCTCGTACATCAGGATCTGCTCGGCGCGCTTGAAGAGCTCGAGCCGGCGCGCCGTGTCGCGCTCGCGGCGCGCGGCGGCGATCAGGTCGTCGTAGTTCGAGTTCGACCAGCCCGTGCGGTTGTTCTCGTTGCCCGTGGTCCAGATCTCGAAGAACGTCGAGGGGTCCGCGTAGTCGGCGATCCACGACGAGCGCGACAGGTCGTAGTCGAGCCGCGATTGCGCGTCGAGGAAGCTCTTCCACTCCTGGTTGCGCAGCCGCACGTCGAGGCCGAGTGCCTTGCGCCACTGGTCGGCGGCGACCTCGGCGATGTCGCGGTGCACCTCGCTCGTGTTGAAGTGCAATTCGAGCGGGCGCGGACGCTTGGCCTTGTCCTTCGGATCGAAGCCGGCGGCCTCGAGCATCTTGCGCGCGTACTCCGGGCTCTCGCCAAAGGTCTTCGGCGGCACGTAGGAGCCGATGCCGAGCGGCACGAAGGAGAAGGCGGGCTTCTGGCCGGCCTTGAGCACGACTTCGCAGATCTCCGAGCGCTGCAGCGAGGTCGCGAGCGCCGCGCGGAACTCGCGCTTGTCGAACGGCGGGCGCGTCACGTTGACGCGGTAGAAATACACCGCGAAATAGGGCCGATTCTGGAAGTCCTCGCGGCCGATGAGCTCGGGCACGAGGCTGGTCGGGATCGCGCCGTCGACCCAGTCGAGCTCGCCGGCGAGGTACAGGTTGAGCGCGCTCGACCAGCTCTCGATCGAGTACACGTCGACCGTGCGCAGCGCGACGTCGCGCGCGCCCCAGTAGGACTCGTTGCGCTCGAACCGCAGGCGCTCCTGGATGCGGCGCTCGACCAGCCGGAACGGCCCGTTGGTGACGAGATTCTCCGGCCGCGACCAGCGCGTGGCCCAGGCTTCGGGGTGCGCCGCGCGCACGGCGTCGAGGCTCGCGCGGTGCACGGGGACGAAGTTCGGGCCGGCGAGAACTTGCAGGAAATGCGTGGCGGGAGCCTCGAGCCGCAGCTCGAGCTTGCGCTCCTCGAGCGAGCGGATCGCGACGCGCGCCGGGTCGCGCTCGACTTCGACACCCTTCGCGTCGACGCCCAGCGTGTATTCGCGCGCCCCCTCGACGAGCCACAGCGCCGACGCGTACTCCGAGGCGGTCTGCGGGTCGAGCAGGCGCAGGAAGCTGAAGCGGAAGTCCTCGGCCACGAGCGGGTCGCCGTTCGACCAGCGTGCGTCGTCGCGCAGCTCGAACGTGTATGTGCGGCCGTCGGGGCTCACCGTCCAGCTCTTCGCCGCCGCGGGTTCGGGTTCGAGCGTCTCGGGACGGCGCCGAACGAGCCCTTCGTACAGCAGGCGCACGACCCGGCCCTCGGGGACGCCGGTGACCGCGTGCGGATCGAGCGAACGCACCTCGCCGCCGCCCGTGAAGGCGAAATCGGCGCGCGGCGACGACGAGCGCAGCGCGAGCGCGGCGAGACCGGCCCCCAGGAGGGCGAGGAGCACGGCCGCCGACAGGAGCCGGGCGCCGCTCGAGGCGTGGGGGAAGAGCATCAGCGGGCCGAGCTTAGCCAGCGCGAGATTCCGCGCAAATGCCGCACTGGCAACGGCTTGTAGCCTTCGCTCGCGGCATCGTGTATTCCAACGGACGGCGCCGGCGGCCCGGCGCGTTCCTTCGATGCGATCCGCGCTCCAATTCCGCGCTCTGGTCCCCGCGGGCCGGCCTTGGCTGTGGCTGGTGGCGAGCATCGCGCTCGCGCTCGCGCTGCTGGCGCCCGGTTGTGGCGACGACGCGCCCGCCGCGCCCGCGCCGGCAGCGCGCAGCACTCCGGCCGTGCAGGCGGAGCTCACGGCGCCCGATCGCTTCCGCCCCGGATTCGACCCCGCGAAGGACCCGCTGCCGCCGCCCAAGCGCGGCGGGACGCTGACGCTGCAGATCGAGGCGCTGCCGTCGAGCCTCAACTTCCTGCTCGACAACTCGAGCGTCTCGCGGCGCATCCTGCGCGAGGTGCACGGCTCGCTGCTCGTGCGCGACCTGTTCACGGGCGAGCACAGCCCCGAGCTCGCGGAGAGTTACGTCGTCGAGGACACGCTCGTCACGCGCGACGGACGGCGCCTGTACGGCGAGCTCGTCGAGCAGGGCGAGTCGTGGCGCGTCGTTCCGCGCTCGTCGCCGGGGCACGCGCTCGCGAAGGCGCTCGACGTGCCGAAGTCCGACGTCGCGCGCATCGATCGTGGCACCGTGTTCACGTTCCGGCTGCGCGACGGCGTGCGCTGGCACGACGGCAAGCCGCTGCGCGCCGAGGACTTCCTGCTGACGTGGCGCCTGACCAAGATTCCCGAGGTCGAGTGCGACGCCAAGCGCTTCATGTACGACCACCTCGTGCTGGCGGAGGCGCCCGACGAGCGCAGCCTGCGCTTCTTCTACGACCGCCAGTATTTCGGCGCGAAAGCCGTGTTCGAGGGCCTCGCGCCGCTGCCCAGCCACGTGTACGACCTGCGCGATCCCGCGAATCCGCAGCACAAGGCCGATGCGACCGATGCGGAGCTCGCACGCTTCGTCAACGAGCATCCCGCCAACCGCGCGTGGATCGGCGTCGGTCCTTACCGCATCACCGAGTTCGGCAACGAAGGGCTCGTGCTGGTGCGCACGGGCGAGTGGTGGAACGAGAGCGACTCCGGTTGGTTCGAGCGCGTGCGCTGGCGCTACATCAAGGACGATTCGCTCGCGTTCCGCGCCCTTTCGGCCGGGGAAATCGACTTCACGTCGCGCCTCGTCGCGGAGGACTACTTCGCGGCCGCGACGGATCCGCAGTTCCAGCAGCGCGCCTACACGGGCTTCTTCTACACGCCGCGTGCGAGTTACGTCGGCTGGAACCTCAAGCGCCCGAAGCTCGCCGACGTGCGCGTGCGGACGGCGCTCGCGCTCGCTTGCGACTGGGACGCCTACATCCGCAGCTACTACCGAGGCCTCGCGGAGCGCGTGACGGCCGAGTGGTACGACGGCGGCCGCGATTACGACCGCTCGATCGTGCCGCTGCCGTTTGACTTGAAGCGCGCGAAGGCGCTGCTCGCGGAGGCGGGGTGGTACGACCGCGACGGCTACGGGCTCGTGGACAAGGAAGGCGAGCCGCTCTCGATCGGGCTGCTCACGCAGGCGGGCAACCGTTCGGGCGAGGTGTTCGTGCAGAGCTTCCAGCAGACGCTGGCGCAGGTCGGCGTGCGGCTCGACGTGCAGGCGCTCGAATGGCCGGTCGTGGTCGAGCGCGTCAACCAGCGCGACTTCGACGGCGTCTTCAAGGTCTGGATTTTCCCGCTGGAATCCGACCCTTTCCAGCGCTGGCACTCGAGCCAGGTCGGCGTGGGCACCGCCAACGAGTGCTCGTTCTCCGCGCCCGACGTCGACCGCCTGACCGAGGCCTACGTCGCCGAGATCGATCCCGAGCGCCGTGGCGAGATCAGCCGCGAGCTGCACAGGCGCCTGTACGCCGAGCAGGCCTACCTGTACGGCGTGAAGGTGCCGCACAAGTTCGGCATCGACCTGCGCATCCGCAACGTGCGCCTGAGCGCGATCGATCCGGGGTATCGCGTGCGCGACTGGTATCGGGCGGAGTAGCCGGGCGTGCGTGCACTCGTCTTGCGGCTCCTGCGCGCGGCGGCGACGTTGTTCGGGCTCGTGCTCGTCACGTTCCTGCTGCTGCGGCTCGCTCCGGGAGATCCGGCGGCGCTGCGCTTCGCGGATCCGACGACGTCGCCCGCTCCGGGAGCGCTCGAGGCCATCGCGCGCTTCCGCGAGGCGCACTTGCTCGACCGCGCGTTGCCCGTGCAATTCCTGCAGTATCTCGGGCCCTTCGACCTGTCCGCACGCGGCCATGAATGGTTCGGCGGCAGTGGCGAGCACCGCTGGAACGGCCTGCTCGCCTTCGATCTCGGCCACGAGTACCTGCGGCCTTCGGTCTCGATCGCGTCCGAGCTCGGCCAGCGGCTGTGCGTGACGATTCCGCTCGCGCTCGTGTCCGCGTTGCTCGCACTCGCGCTCGCGGTGCCGCTCGGCATTGCGCAGGCCTTGCGCCGCGGCAGCGCGTTCGACGTCGTCGCGAGCCTGACGACGCTCACGCTGTATTCGACGCCTGTTTTCTGGGGCGCGTTGCTGTTGCTCGCGGCCTTCGGGCCCGCGGGACTCGGGCTTTTCCCGGTGATGGGCTCGCAAGCGTTCGAGACGTTCGGCGGAGCGGTGCGGCATTCGGTGCTGCCGGTCGTGTGCATGAGCTACGGCGCGCTGGCCTACGTGTCGCGGCAAATGCGCAGCGCCGTGCTCGAAACCGTGAGGCAGGACTACGTGCTCGCCGCCCGCGCGCGCGGCCTGCCGGAGCGCGCCGTCGTGCTGCGGCACATCGTGCGCAACTCGCTGCTGCCGGCGCTCACGCTGGTCGGGCAGGTGCTGCCGTGGCTTGTCGGCGGTTCGCTGGTCGTCGAGACCGTGTTCGAGATCCCCGGCATGGGCAAGTACGCCTTCGACTCGCTCGAGCGCCGCGAGTACGACGCGGTGGCGGCCTGCGTGCTCGTGTCGGGCGTGATGACGCTCGCGGGCCTCGCGCTCTCCGATTTCCTCTACGCGCGCTTCGATCCGCGCCTGCGCCATGGCGACAGCTAGCGCGAAGCCCCGAACGGCACGCTGGCTCGCGCGCTGTGGCGCGCGTGCAGCTTTCGTCGCGCTCGTGCTGCTCGTTTCGAGCGCGATCTACGCTCCGTTTCTCGCCAACGACCGTCCGTACGTGATGGTCGCGATCGATTCCGCAGCCTACGACACGAGCCTCGACGAGCTCGAGCCGCTCGCACGCGAATGGCACTCTCGCCTGATCGGCGCGGCGGCGGCGGAGCAGGGCGTGCGCCACTCGGACCTCGCCAGCGTGCACCATGCGTTCGAGGCGCGGCAGGAGCTCGGCCGCGAGCTGCGTGCGCTCGAACTGCGGCTCGCGACGCTGCGGCGCTTCGCGCCCGTGGAGCGCGAGTGGCAGGACCCGCTCGACGAGTTCGAGCACCGCCTGCGCGGCTGGACCAACAAGATCGCCGAGCGCGACCTCGACGACCTCGGGCCCGCCGAGACGCTCGTCGCCGGCTCGGCGGCGCTGCGCGAGCGCTACCGCGCCGACGCCGATGGCCCGAAACTGCGCGAAAGACGCTCGTTTCCGCTGCTCGCGGCGCTCGACACCGTCGACTGGTTCGTCGCGCTCGCGTGGACGATCGCGCTGGCCCTCGCCGTCGCGCGCGCGAGCTGGAAGCGCCACTTGGGCGCGCTCGTGGCCGCGCTGGTCGTCGCGTGGCTCGCGAACGCGGGCTTCCGCGACCCTCCGGGCCTGTCGACACCGGCGCCCAAGGCCGCGCTCGCCAGCGGCGACGTCGTCGCCTCGACGGTCGTGTTCGCGCCGATCCCGTTCGGACGCGACGAGACCAACCTGAGTGAGCCGCTGCGCCCGCCGACGTGGTGGAGCGGCGCCGAGCTCGACGGCGAAGGCCGTTACGTGCGCGGCCCGCGCGCGCGTGCGAGCGATCCGTCGACCGGGCTCGCGCCCGTGAACGAAAGCGTGCGCATCCTGCCCGGTGAGCCCGCGCTCAATTCTCCGCTGCGCCATCCTTGCGGCACCGACGCGCTCGGCCGCGACGTGCTCGCACGCACGCTTTGGGGCGGTCGCCCGAGCCGCGGTCGTCGGCTGGACCGGCGTCGCGCGCCTCGTGCGGGCGGAGGCGCTGCGCGTGCGCGAGCTCGACTACGTGCTCGCGGCGCGTGCGCTCGGCCTGTCGCCAGCGCGCGTGCTGCTGCGGCACGTGCTGCCGAACGTGCTCGCGCCCGCGCTGGTCGCCGCGGGTTTCGTGGCGGTTTCCGCGATCCTCGCCGAGTCGAGCGTGTCGTTCCTCGGCTTCGGGATCCGCGTGCCGAGCCCGAGCTGGGGCGCGCTGATGCAGGAGGCGCGCACCGGCCAGCACGCGTGGCTGTTCCTGTTCCCCGGCGCCTGCCTGCTCGCCACGGCGCTGTGCCTGAGCTGGCTCGGCGACGCGGCGCGGGATGCGCTCGATCCGCGCGAGGTGCGCCCGTGAGCGCGCGTGCCGTGCTCGAGACCCGCGGCCTCCGAGTGCGGCACCACTCGCGCGGCGGCGCGGGCGTGGAGGCGCTGCGTGGCGTCGAGCTCGCGCTCGAGCCCGGCCGCTTGCTCGCGCTCGTCGGCGAATCGGGCGCGGGCAAGTCGACGCTGGGGCGCGCGCTGCTCGGGCTCCTGCCGCGCGAGAGCACGGTCGAGGGCGAGGTGCGGGTCGGCGAGCGCCTGCTCGCGCACGGTGACGAGCGCGCCTGGGCCGCGGTGCGTGGCCGGACGGTCGCGTGGCTGCCGCAGGATCCGCTCGCAGCGCTCGATCCGACGTGGACGGTGCTCGAGCAGGTGGCCGAGGCCCCGCGGCTCGCCGACGGGCTCGCGCCGCAGGCAGCGCTCGAGCTCGCGCGCGCGGCGCTCGAACGGGCGGGGCTCGGCGACGCGGCGTTGTGGGAGCGTTATCCGCACCAGCTTTCGGGCGGCCAGCGGCAGCGCGCGTTGCTCGCCTGCGCGCTCGTGCGCTCGCCCGCGGCGCTCGTCGCGGATGAGCCGACCAGCGCGCTCGACGCGAGCCTCGCGCTGCACGTGATCCAGTCGCTGCGCGAGCTCGCGGCACGCGACGGGCTCGCCGTGCTGTGGATCACGCACGACCTTCCGGCGGCGCTGTGCCACGCCGACGAGATCGCCGTGCTGCTCGCGGGCGAGCTCGTCGAGCGCGGCACTCCGCAGGCGCTTCGCGCAGGCGCCGCGCACGAGTACACGCGCGCGCTGCTCGCCGCCGGAGGCGTGCGATGAACGAGGCGCCGCTCCTGCAGGTCCAGGACCTCTCGGTCGAGCACCGCGGGCCGCGCGGGCAGGTTTTGGCGCTCGAGCGCGTCTCGTTCGCGCTGGAGGCGGGCGCGGTGCTCTCGATCGCCGGCGAGTCCGGCGCAGGCAAGTCGACGCTCGTGCGCGCGCTCCTCGGCCTCGTCGCGGCGAAGGCGGGGCGCGTCGAGTTCCGGCCGGCGCCCGGCCGTGCGTACGACCTGACGAGCGCGCGTGGCGCCACGCTGCGGGCCGCGCGCCGCCAGATCGGCTTCGTGCCGCAGGATCCCGGCGCGAGCCTCAACCCGCGCCTGCGCGCCATCGACGCGGTCGCGGAAGTGCTCGTGGCGCACGGTCTTGCCAGCGGGGAGGCCGCCACCGAGCGGGCGCTCGCAAGCCTCGCCGAGGCCGGGCTCGAGCGCCGCCACGCGGTCGCCTGGCCGCACGAGCTCTCCGGCGGCGAGCGCCAGCGGGTCGCGCTGGCCCGCGCGCTTGTCGCCGGTCCGCCGCTGCTGGTGTGCGACGAAGTGCTCTCCGCGCTCGATCCGCTCGCGGCGCAGGCCCTGCTGGCGCGCATGACCGAGCTCGTGCGCTCGCGCCGCCTCGCGCTGCTGTTCGTGACCCACGACCTGCGCGCGGCCCGTTCGCTCGGGGGCGAGCTCGCGATCCTGCATCGCGGCCAGTTGGTCGAGCGCGGCCCGGTGGAACGGCTGCTCGACGACCCGCGCCACGTGGCCTCGCGCGCGCTCGTCGACGCGCACCGCAAGCTCTCTGGCCCTGGCTAGCCCTCGAGCGGGACGCCGAAGCGCTCGCGCAAGAGCGTGCGCAGCTCGGCGAAGCTCGTCATCTCGCAGTCGGCCTGGATGCCGGCGACCGCCTCGTGGCGGCCGACGAGGCGTGCCCAGCAGGTCTTCATGCCGAGCTTCTGCGGCGGAGCGATGTCGTTGCGCGGGTTGTCGCCGACGTACAGCGCGCGGTCGGCCTGCACGCCCGTGCGCGCGAGCGCGAGCTGGTAGAGCTTGGGGTTGGGCTTGGCGACGCCGAGCTGGTCGGAGATGAACACGGCCTGCGGGTCGAGGTGGGGGACGAGTCCCAGCCGCACGAGCTTCTCCGCCTGCTTGACCGTCAGCCCGTGCGTGATGATGCCGACCTTGAGGCCCGAGCGGCGCAGCTCGGCCAGGAGCTCGCGCGCCCCGGCGAAGGGCGAGAGCTCGCGGAACTTCGTGTCGTGGTAGGCCGCGACGCCGGCGGCGACCACCAGCGCGGGGTTGAGTCCCTCGACCGCCGCCGCGTCGAGGCGCAGGAGCAGCTTGTCGTAGTGGTGCTCGTAGTTGGACGAGAACTCCGCGATCACGTCCTCGAGCTCGGCGTACACGACGTCCTCGCGCGCGCGCAGGCCGGCCGCCACCATCGCGTGCACGGCGTTGCGGCGCGCGCGCTGCGCGAACGCCGTCGTCGCGCACAGCGTGTCGTCGATGTCGAAGAAGACTGCGTCGAGTTGGGCCATCGAAGTTGCCAGAGGCTAGTGTCCGGCCGGCGCCCTCGTCGAGAAGTGCCCCGAAAGCACCGCGGGCGCCGCACTCCCGTGGGGGAGGGCGACGCCCGCGGCGGAACAGGAGGCTCGGATCAGCGGATGCGCGACTCGAGCTTCTCGACCTCGTCGTGCACGTCCATGATGCTCGCGCGGATGAGGATCATCAGGCTCTTCGATTCCTCGTTGTAGCCCTCGTTCTTCAGCAGGAAGCCGACGATCGGGAGCTTGGCGAGCCAGGGCACTTCGGCGCGGCGCTCGATGTTGCGCACGTTCGACAGACCGCCGAGCAGGATCGAGCCGCCGTCGGGGATGACCGCGGTGGTGAACACGCTCTGCACCTCGAGCTCCGGCAGCTGGAACTCGACCGGCGCCGTGTTGCCGCCCAGCGTCGAGCTGAACGTGCGCAGGGCGACGACCTTGGCGACCGTCGGCTGGATCTCCAGCGTCAGGTACTTGCGGTTGTGGTGGATCGTCGGGCGCACGTCGAGGACCACGCCTTCGTGCAGCACGTTGATCTGCGGGTCGGCGACGGCCTGGAACTGCGCGACTTCGACGTCGAAGTCCTGGATGTAGGCCTGCTGGTTGATGACCGCGACATAGGCGCGCTGGGTGTTGTGCACCGAGAGCGTCTGGTTGTTGATGAGCTGGTAGTCGGTCGACTTCTCGACCGCGCGCAGGATCATCGACACCTCGAGGTCGTTCAAGAACGTCAGCTGGGTCGTGATGCCGCCGATGTTCGACAGCGCCGAGCCCAGCGGGTTCTCGAAGAAGTTCTCCGACCGGCCCTTGAAGTCGCCGTCACGGCCGTCGTTGTAGTAGAAGCCCGAGGACGGGATGCCCGACGCGGCGCCGAGGCCGTTGTTGTCGAGGCCGCGCGAGGACTTGTCCTCGAGGCCGTTCGTCAGGTCGTCCATGTCCTTGAACGGGAAGACCGGGTTGTCGAGGCCGCGGAAGTCGACGCCGATCTCCTGCAGCCAGTTGCTCGAGATCGTCATGAACTTCGACTCGATCGTGACGAGCGACGAGCCGAAGCGGCGGAGGTCGTTCAGGAACTTCTTGACCTGCTCCTGCACCTCGGGGGTGTGGACGATCACGATGAAGCCTTCGCCCTCGGCGATGGAGACGCCTTCGCTCTCCCAGCTGCCGACCGCGACGTTCTCCTGGATCAGGGTCGTCAGGTTGGCGATCTCGATCAGCTTCGGCTTCTCGCCGATGCCACCGAAGGGGCCGCCGCCGTCATCGTCTTCCATGTCGTCGAGCAGACGCAGGCGGTCGATGCGCGGGCCGTAGAAGTCCGTCAGGCTGAACACGAGGTCGTTGACGTCGTGGTTGTAGATGACCGGCTTGCCGCGGGCCTTGACCTTGGTGGTCACCATCACCGCGTCGTTGCGCACGACCCAGGCGACGTCCTCGCCGGACATGCCGGTGATGAGGTTGAGCGCCTGCTCGACGGTCAGCGAGGAGGTGAGGTTCAGGCTGTAGACCACGCCGGCGTCGCTGGCGGAGGTCTCGGCGGCCGGGTCGACGACCAGCGGCAGGCCCGTGAACGTGCGCAGCACGTCGATCACCGCCGTGAGCGAGCCTTCGTCCGCGACCTTGAGGCCGGGGATGCGCGTCTCGCGCAGGCTCTGGCGCAGGGCCATGTCCTCGGGCGTCGAGGTCTGGGTCAGGTCGATGCCGCGGCGCTTGGAGCGCTTCTCGGTGATGTCACGCCAGAAGTCCTGGTCGGCGAGCGTGTAGGTCTCCGACTCGGGGATGCGCATCCGGTCGAGCTCTTCGCGCCAGCGGAGGAACTGCTCGCGCTTCTGCTCGATGTATTCCTTGCGGACGTTCTCGCGGCCGGCGCGGTGCGCCGCGTCGCGGATCTCCATCGCGCGGTCGTTGCGCGGGTCGAGGTAGAGCGCCTGATCGCAGGCTTCCACCGCACCCTTGAAGTCGCGCTTGTCAAAGGCCTCGATGGCCTGGTCGAGCATCGTCGCGACCTTGGCGTCGCGGCGCATGGACTCGGCCTTGCCCTGGTCGCGCAGCGCCTCGAGCGCCTCGGCGGACTCGCGGTCACGCTTGGCCTGCTCGGCGGCGACGCGACCGGCGGTCGCCTTGGCGAGCTCGGCCTCGATCTCCGTGTCGATGCCCTGCCAGTCGATGGCCGAGTAGGGCGCCCAGCGGATCAGGTTCTTGGCGACCGAGAACTCGGCGATCGCGCGCTCGTACTCTTCCTTGGCGAGGTAGGCGCGACCCTGGTTGAGGCTCTCGCGGGCCTGCGCCTGCATCGCCTGCACCTTGATCTGCCAGCGCGCGGCCATGTCGGTCGCGTCGACGCCCTGGGGACCGCTCTTGCCGAGCATGGTCGTCACCTCGGCGAGCATCTGCTTCGCCGTGAGGTTCTCCGGCTCGAGCTGGAGCGCCGCGAGCAGCTCGGCTTCGGCTTCCTCGAGGCGCAGGTCTTCCATGCGCGACTTGGCGGTCTTGATGTGCCGCTCGACCAAGAGCACCGACCGCTGCCGGTTGAGCGTGGTCTGTTCCTTGGTCTGATCGAGCACGTCCTGAGCCGGAGCCGAGGCCTCGGCGGCTTCCGAGGAAGCCGCTTCGACGGGCGCGGACTCGACGGGTTCGACGGCGTAGTTGGGCGCCGTGGCGCAAGCCGCCGTCAGGAGCATGCAGAACGGGAGTGCGTTGCCGACCTTGCTCATCGCGTGGGACTGTCGAATTTCGACGGTGGGGGGTGGGGACCCGAGGACAGCCTTGGAACTTCGGCGCGCTTGGAGAGCACCTGGGTTCCGCAGCAGAGAGAGAGGGATGTGGGACGGAGCGGAGGGTTCGGACCGGCGCGCGGCCCGGGCCCTCCGGTGGGCGGAGAGAGGGGGGAAGGTTAGCGCCGGAGGCGGCGCTTGGAAAGGCTCTGGACAGCTCGGCAGCGGGGGCGTCGCGACCGGGCGCGGCGGGGGCCGCAGCCACAGGTTGCGGCGAGCAGGTCAGGGCCTGACCGACAGGCGAATCGAATCGGAAAGAGCGGAGCGGGCGGAGACTGCACGGGGGCGCGGCGCTGGCCGCACCCCCGTGCGCGGAGGGTCACTTCTTCTCGTAGAGCGCCGACTTGTCGCCGACAAACGAGATGTCGGAGAAGCCGACGCCGAGGACCTCGTCGACGACCACGACCACGTCGCCGTAGACCGTGCCCGGCAGCGGGTCGATCGTGACCGACTGGTCAGGGTTGGACTTATGGAGGTCCTTGACGCGCGTGATGATGTCACGCAGGTCGTTGCTGGCCTTCGGGCCGACGGCGTACTTGATCACGCGGTCGGGGCCGTACTTGTAGGCGCCTTCGCCGCCCCAAGGCTTGCCGGAGTCATCCGGCATGAGCTTGGTGCCTTCGCGCTCGACCTTGAGCTTGATCTCGATCTTGTCCTTGGGGATGGCCTGGCTGTCGTTCACGCCCACGTCCTTGGGGAGGTAGGCCGACAGCTTGCCCTCGAGCAGCTTGAACTTGATCGTGAGCATGAAGAAAATCAGGAGCTGGAACACGACGTCGATCATCGGCGTCATGTCACCCTTGATTTCCTCCGCGGGAATCCTGGAACCCATACCCATGGTTAGTGGCCTCCTGCCGCGGGTGCACCGGGGACTTCGGTCTTGAGCTCGCTGGCGGCGAGCTCGATCTTCCAGATCTTGATGTCCTGCTTGCCGCAGATCTCCATCACCTTCTGGATGTGCTTGAAGGGGGTGGACTGGTCCGCGCGCACCAGGATCGGCTTGTCCGGCGCGATCGCGCTCTTGGGATTCGCCGGGTCGACGTGCGCCTTGGGCATCTGCTTGGCGCGCTTGAACAGGTACTCCTGCAGCTTCTTGTACGCGTCATCGTTCTTCGGGTCGTAGACGATCTCGCGCTGCACGAGGATCTGACCGCTGGGAAGGATGTTGAGCACCGGGCGCGGGTCCTTGGGATCCGGCTTGTCCTCGACGGCTTCCTTGGCCTTCGGGAGCACCAGGGTCTCCAGGTCCTTCTGGCTCATGTCCATCAGGAGCATGAAGAAGATGATCAGCTGGAACACGACGTCGATCATCGGCGTCATGTCCATCACGACCGTGTCGTCGGACTGGGTCTTGGCTAGCTTCATGGGTCCCCTTGGGCTGACTTGTGTGGGAGCCTGGTGCCGATCGCTCGGCACCTAGCGCTTGTACCCCGGTGCCACCCGCCGCCTACCGACCTCGGGGGAGGTGAGGGCGACGAGTGGCTCCGGAGTCGCCGATCAGCCGTTGTTGTTGGTCGGGCGGAAGCGCTCGAACAGGTCTTCGACGATCGCGCCGACCTCGATGATGTTGCGCACGAGGCGGTTGCGGAGGTACGCGAAGGCGGCCGTGGCCGGGATGGCGACCATCAGACCTTCGAACGTCGTCAGAAGCGCGACGTAAATACCGCCTGCGAGCTGCGAAGGCGTCGGGTTGGCGGTGTTCGCGATGACGTGGAAGGACGCGATCATGCCCTGCACCGTGCCGAACAGGCCGAGCATCGGGGAGACGGCCGCGAGCACCGAGATCCAGCCGATCTTCTGGTTGAGGCGGATCGACTCTTCGTCGCCCATCTCCTGGATCGCGGCCTGGATGACCTCGAAGGGGTGGCCGATCTTGGAGATGCCGGCGCCGCAGACGCGCGTGAAGAAGCTGGGCTCGTTCTCGCACAGTTCCATGGCTTCCTGGAACTGGCCTTCCTCGAACAGGCTCTGGATCTCGTCGACGACCGCCGGCGGGGCCAGCTTCTCGCGCGAGAGCGTCACGTAGGCCTCGATGATGACGGCGAGCGTCACGATCGAGAGCGCGATGATGACCCAGCCGATGAAGCCCGACATCACGATCAGCTCACCGATCGAGAGCGAAGTGTCCGCAGCGGCGGGGGCCGGGGCGGCTTCGCCGCCTTCCTGGGCGAACAGCGGCAGCGAAGCCGTCATCAGCACGGCCAGCGCGGGGAGCGCGCGAGAACGGAGGGAACGGAACGACATACCCGGGGACTCCTGGAGATGGGATGGAGAGAGAAGAGGTGGTGGGACCCTGGTCTACCTCGGGCCGACCCGGGTGGGGGGCCTGAGGGGGGAACGGGATGGGAGCCGGACAGAGCTTAGCAGCCCAGCTCCTTGGCGAGTTGGCGGGCGCGCACGGCGGCGGGCGAGTCGCCCCCGTTGGTGAGCACGTCCTTGATGCGGGCGCAGGCCTGGGCGCGCGAATCCGCGTCGGAGAGCTTGGTGTAGGCCTCGGCCATCTTGACCGTGGCGCGCAGGGCGCGGTCGCGGTCGGCGTCGAGGCCGACGACCTTGGCGAGCTGCAGGGCGGCCTCGCGGGCCTTGCCTTCGGCGAGCAGCGCCTCGCCGTAGCCGAGCAGGATCGCGAAACGCGCCGAGGACGGCGTGTCACCGCGCAGCTGGTTGAAGCGGGCCGAGAAGAAGGTCAGCGCCTGCTTCGACTGGCCGGCGGCGAGGTCGACGTAGCCCGCGCCGAGCGCGGCCTCGTCCGAGATCGCCTGCAGCAGCGGCTTGTTCGCGTCTTCGGCGGCGGCACCGGCGGCGAGCGGGCCGGCGCCCGCTTCGGCCGGCTTGCCCGCAAGCCACAGCGCGCGCGCGTGCAGCATGCGGACCTGCGGCACGTCGAGGCTGGTCGCGTAGGAAGCGAGGAATTCCTGCGCTTCGTTGGCGGCCTCGGTGAAGCGGGTCGGGTCTTCCGCGCCGCCCATCAGCAGCGCGTGGGCGAGCAGGTGCTTGGCGGCCGCCTTGACGACGTCGCGCGCGCTCGCGTCGCTCGCGGCGACGCGGTAGCTCTTGATCGCGTCGCCCCAGGCGCCGCGGTCGGAGTACACGTGACCGTCGTGGAAGGCCGGCGGGGCCTCGCCCCACTCGACGCTCTGGATCTGCAGCGCGTCGTAGTTGTTTTACTTGGCGGCGACGGCGACCGTCACCTTGCCGAGCTCGTAGCGCTTGACCACGCCACTGACGGCGCTGACCGAGCCGTCGCGCTTGCTCTTGACGTACACGCGGTCGGGCTTGCCACCCTCGCCAGAGGCGAACGAGGGGTTGAGCGTGCCGAGGACGAGGAGCGCGAGGAGGGCGGCGGTTCGACGCATGGCGGGGGCGGACATTCTAGCGGGGTGCGTGGGACTCACAACGGGCGCGACAGGGCTCACTTCACCTTCGAGGCGAGCCACAGGAACATCTGGCGGGTGTCCTCGGGCATGCCGTCGGCCTTGTACTGCGCCGCGCCGCCGATCTGCGTCGAGATGCTGCTCATCAGCGTGCGCGCCGTGTCCATCTGCTTGCCGTCGAGCGCGGACCAGCGCAGCACGAAGTAGATCTGCTGGGCCTTGTAGCCGTACCACTCGCCGGTCCACTTCTCGGTGCCCTCGACCAGCTGGTTGAGCGGCTTGATCGCACCTTCGAAGTCCTTGGCCGTCGTGGCGCCGCCGGCGTTCTCGGTGACCTTGGTGCCCTGCACCTCGAGCCAGCCGCCGACCGCCTGCACGTAGTCGATGGCGGTCGACTTCGAGGCCTTGTTCTTGTCGTCCTTGATCAGCGGATCGAGCACGCGCATCGCGTCCACGACCTTCTTCTGGCGCAGCAGCGCTTCACCGAAGTCGGGCAGCACGCGCTTGGTCATGTCATCGGCGAGCTTGGGATCGGCGGAGAACTGCTTGACGATGCGCTGGAGCAGCTCCTCGGCGATCGCCCACTCGCGCAGGTTCAGCCAGTGGCGCGACTCCTGACGCATGTTCGGGAAGGCCGGCTTGGAGCTCGTGCGGTTGAGCACCTGCAGGTTCTCGGCCATCTCGCGCTCGATCAGGGCCTGCTTGGCAGGATCCTTCTCCGCGTCGAACTGCGTCTTGAGCATCTTGTAGGACTCAGTCGCGCCGAGGCCCGTCCACTTGCTGTCGGGGAAGCTCGTCAGCATGAGCCCGAGCAGCGACTTGACCTTGGCCTGCTGGTCGAGGCGACCGTAGGCGATCAGCACGCGGTACATCGCGGCCGGCACGAGCTGGTTCTGCTCGGGGAACTCGTCCTGGAACGTGCCGAGCACGTCGACGACCTTCTGCCACGAGCCCGAACCCGCACCCGCGAGCTCGAACTCCGACAGGCCCCAGTAGAAGCGTGCGCTGGCGGTCGCTTCCTTGCGCTTGGCGATGCGGCGCACGTCGGTGGTCGCCGCCTCGGCGCTCTTCAGGTACTTCGTGAGGTAGTTCTCGAAGACCTTGACCGCGTCCGAGTAGCGCTGGAGCTTGAAGTCGCAGACGCCGACGTTGACGAGCGCCTTGTCGTAGCTCACCGCGCCGCTCGAGACCGAGGCGTACTTGGCCTTGGCCTCGTCGAACTTGTTCTCGCCGAAGAGCTTCTCCGCGTCGCGGAAATCGATGTCGCCGACGTCGCCGCCGGCGTTTTCCTTCATGCGGTCGTCGGCGCGCTGGGCGAGCGCGTCGATCGCGGCGTCACCCTTGATGGCCTTCTTGAGGAGCTGCGCGCAGTCGTACAGGCCCTGGGCGCTGTTCTTGTCGAACACCGGGTCACCTCGCCAGGCCTCGAGCGAATACTCGTACACGGCCGCGGCCTCGAGCGTGCGGTCCATGCGCTGGTAGCTGCGCGCGATGTGCCACAGCACTTCGGGCATCTTCTCCTGCTGTGTCGCCTGGTCCTGCAGCGAGAGCGCCGAGACCGTGCGCTTGAAAGCCGCGATGGCCGCGCCCCAGTTGTTCGCCGCGAACTCGCCCTTGGCGGCGTCGATCAGCACGGCCGGGTCGACCTTCACGCCCGGGCGCTGGATGATCTCGCCGATCACGCGCTGCGCGCGGATCTGGAGGTTGGTGCCCTTGTTTTCCTTCTCGGTCGAGACTTCCTGCGCGAGCGAGAGGGCGTGGTCGAGCGCCGAACGCTGGCGCGTCTTGGGCAAGCCCGCAGCCGCGAGCTCTTCCTGGGTCTCGTACCACTTCAGGTCGCCGGCGGACGGATTGCCACCGAGGAAACCACCGGCGTCGACGAGCGCCTGCGCGACGTCGAGCAGCGCGATGTAGCCCTGCGGCTGGATCAGGTCGAGGCCTTCGCGCTTCCACGTGTTGACGAAGTGCAGGGCGTTCTCGAGCGCGCTCTTCGTGTCGCCGGCGGCGAGCCACGACTTGATCAGGCCGGGCGTGCCGAGCTGGAGGAACAGGAAGCGCGACTGCTTCTCGTTCTGGTCCATCTCCGCCGAGGCGGCCTTCCAGGCGTCGAGGTCCTTGGGCATCGAGAAGTCGACCGAGAACTCGTAGTAGCCGGCCGATTCCTCGTAGAGCTTCTTGGCCGCGGCGAAGTCGGTCTCGCGCGCCGCGCGGGCGGCGTACACGTCGCCGATGCCGATGAACGCGCGCAGGCTCCACGGAGTGCCTTCACCGGCGGAGTCCGAGAGCTTGATGAACATGTTCTCGGCGATGCCGAAGGTCGTCGGCAGTTCCTGGACGCCGGCGAGCTGCAGGTTGAGCTCGGCGCCGTTCAGCAGGAGCTGGAACATGCGGCGGCGCTGCGTCTCGGTGTAGTCCTCGCCCTTGGCGAGCTCTTCCTGCTCGCGGATCAGGTCGTTGACGCGACCGACGGCGCCCTCGAGGAACTTGCGCGCTTCCTCGCGGCGCTTGGAGAGCTCCTCGCCGGCGAGGTCTTCGAGGCTGGCGCTCAGGATGCGCGCGTAGGCGCCGTCGACCTCGACCGCGCTGGCCTGGGCGCGCGCGAGCAGGTCCTCGTTCCCGAAGCTCTTGTACTTGTCGAGGAACGCCTGATAGGCCTCGACGGCCTGCTTGAGCAGCTTCTCGCGCTGGCCGGCGTTGGCCTTGGCAGCGTCATAGAGCGTGTCGCAGCGCACGAGCGCCACTTCCTCGGCCAGCGTGCCCGAGAGGCCCGCCGCCTCGACCGAGCGGATGACCTCTTCGGAGAGGTTCACGAAACCCATCCCCGCCAGACCCTTGGCGAAGGCGATGTCCGCGCGCTGTTCGGCTTCACTCTTCTGGCCGAAGAGCGAGGCCGTGGTGATGGCGAAGACCAGTCCGAACGACAGGGGACGACGCATGGGCGGATGGTGGGGGATGGGGCAGGGGCGAGACGGGCCCGTCG
>JAPLOE010000172.1 GCA_026692705.1 Planctomycetota bacterium | reverse complement strand
GGCTTGTCGCGACAGAGGAACGCGGTGCGCTCGCTCGTGCCGGGGATCGAGCAGGCCGCGCGCACTTTCGCGACGGGCAGGATGTGCGCCTCGACCGTGCACTCGAGCAGGTCGACCCATTCGCGCGCCTGGCAGCGCTTCACCGTGTCGAGCAGCGCACGCTCGTCGGTCACCGAACGCACCTGCTCGTAGCGGTACAGCCAGTGCTTCAGGTCGCTGTCGAGCGCGTCGGGCGACGACTCGCCGATGCCGGTGACGCGCGCGCCGATCGAGTGGAGCGCGCGCACGAACTCGCGCTGGTTCTTGGGAAAGGCGGGCTCGACGAAGAGGACGTGCACGGTGAGGAATCCTTGGGGTTGCCGCGCCTTCAGCGCGAAGGGATGAGCTTCTGGTAGAGCGCGACGTAGTCGTCGACGCGGCTTTCC
Organism: Planctomycetota bacterium; assembly: GCA_026692705.1. Classification (GTDB taxonomy): domain Bacteria; phylum Planctomycetota; class UBA1135; order UBA1135; genus F1-120-MAGs118. The sequence goes on along the minus strand of JAPLOE010000172.1, from coordinate 18,220 downwards.
CAGGAGAAGTCCTGGGCCATGCCGTTCTGCACGAGCCGCGCCCAGGCGCCCTCGTCGCGCCAGGTCGCGAGCGCGCTCTCGATCGCGCCGAGCAGCGCCTCGGGCTTGAACTCGTCGAACAGGAAGCCGGTGCCGCTGCCGTCGGCGGCGTTCCAAGGGCTGACCGTGTCCGCGAGCCCGCCCGTGCGCCGCACGATCGGCACGCTGCCGTAGCGCTGGCTGTACATCTGGTTGAGCCCGCAGGGCTCGTAGCGCGACGGCATCAGGAACATGTCCGAGCCGGCCTCGATCAGGTGCGCGAGCGCGTTGTCGAAGCCCGACTGGAAAGCGACTTTCTTCGGGAACGCGCCCGCGAGCCAGCGGAAGTAGTTCTCGTAGCGCTCGTCGCCCGATCCCAGCACGACCAGCCGCAGGTCGTCCTTGCGCAGCAGCACGGGCAGGATGTCCGGCAGGAGCTCGAGCCCCTTCTGCACGGTCAGGCGCGAGACGATGCCGATCAGCGGCGCGCGCGCGTCGAAGGGCAGGTTGAAGCGCTCGCACAGCGCCTTCTTGTTGAGGTCCTTGCCGCGCAGGTCGCGCGCGTGGAACGGCTCGGGGATCAGCGCGTCCTTGCGCGGGTTCCACTCGTCGTAGTCGACGCCGTTGACGATGCCGAAGAGCGAGTCGGCGCGCTGGCGCAGCAGTCCCTGCAGGCCCATGCCGAGCTCGTCGCCCTGGATCTCGCGCGCGTAGGTGCGGCTCACCGTCGTCAGCGCGTTCGCGTACAGGATGCCGGTCTTGAGGAAGTTGACGCGGCCCTCGTTGAGGTCCTCCTGGTACAGGAAGCGCCGCTCGCCCTCGAGCGAGAGCTCCTTCAACGCATCCGCGCCGACCACGCCCTGGTAGCCGATGTTGTGGATCGTCAGCACCGTGCGCGTGCGCGCGAAGAGCTTGTCCCAGGCGTACAGCGTGCGCAGGTACAGCGGAATCAGGCCCGTGTGCCAGTCGTTGCAGTGCACGATGTCCGGCGCCCACTGCGTCCACTGGCAGCTCTCCAGCGCCGCGCGCGAGAGCAGCGCGAAGCGCACGTGCTCGTCCTGATCCTGCGTGTAGATGCCCTCGCGGTCGAACAGCTCCGGGCAGCGCACGAACCACACCTGCGGCCCGCCCTTCGACAGGCGCCCGGTCGAGATCGAGTACCAGTAGGTGCGCTCCCCCATCTTCATGGGGATGTCCTGCAGCACCGCCACCGGCTCGAGGTCGACCTGCCCGCGCACGCGCCGGTACAGCGGCATGAACAGGCGCACGTCGTGGCGCTTGCGGTGCAAGTGCCGGGCGAGCGCGGCGGAGACGTCGGCGAGGCCGCCGGTCTTGGCGTAGGGCGCGACCTCCGAAGAGACGAGAGCGATCTTGAGCGGGTCCATCGCGGTTGGGACGCGAATCGTACCGAGGGGGTCTGCTATCCTCCACGCCGCAATGGTTCGAGTCGTCTTCGTCGCACCCTACGCCGCCGACACCACGTTGCGCTTCGCGCGCGCCGCCGCCGAGCTGCCGGGCGTGCGCTTTGCCCTGATCACGCAGGAGCCGCCGGAGCGCTTCCACTCGGAATTCGGCGCCCGGCTGGCCGGCATCCGGCGCGTCAAGGACGCCTTCGACGCCAAGGAACTGGCCGCGGCGACCCGTTCGCTCGCCAAGGAACTGGACGGGCCGGCCGAGCGCCTGATCGGCGTGCTCGAGCAGCTGCAGGTGCCGCTGGCGGAGGTGCGCGAGCAGCTCTCGATCCGCGGGATGGACGTCAACGAGGCGCGCAATTTCCGCGACAAGTCGCGCATGAAGGACGTGCTGCGCGCGAGCGGCCTGCCCTGCGCGCGCCACCGGCTGTGCTCGAACGCCGCCGAGGCGCTCGACTTCGCCCGCGCCACGGGCTTCCCGCTGGTCGCCAAGCCGCCCGCCGGCGCCGGCGCGCGCCAGACCGTGCGCGTCGAGAACCTCGAGGAGCTTGCGAGCTACGTGAAGAGCGTGAGCCCGAGCGCCGCCTCGCCGCTCCTGCTCGAGGAAGTCATCACCGGCGAGGAGTTCTCCGTCGACACGGTGACGCTCAACGGCCGCCACCTCCTGCACTCGATCAACAGCTACGCGCCCGCGCCGCTGACGGTGATCGAGAACGCCTGGATCCAGTGGACGGTGTTCCTGCCGCGCCGCATCGACACGCCGGAGTTCGCGCCGATCTTCGAGGCCGGCCCGCGCGCGCTCGACGCGCTCGGCATCCACACCGGCATCACGCACATGGAGTGGTTCCGCCGCCCCGACGGCCGCATCGCGATCTCGGAAGTCGCCGCGCGCCCGCCCGGCGCGCAGTTCAGCACGCTGATCTCCTACGCGCACGACTTCGATCTCTATCGAGCCTGGGCGCGGCTCGTCGTGCTCGAGCAGTTCGACGTGCCGCAGCGCAAGTTCTCCGCCGGCGCCGCGTACCTGCGCGGGCAGGGCGAGGGCAAGGTGGTCGCGATCGAGGGCCTCGAGGAGGTCCTGAGCGAGCTCAAGGAGATCGTCGTCGAGTCGAAGATCCCGCCGGTGGGCCAGCCGGCGAGCGGCACGTACGAGGGCGAAGGCTTCGTGATCGTGCGCCACCCCGACACCGCGGTCGTCGCCGCCGCGCTCAAGAAGATCGTCAGCAACGTGCGCGTGCGCCTGAAGTAGAGAACTCCCCCCATGCTGAACGTGATCCTGATCGCGCCGGGTTTCCCGGCGGAAATGCCCCACTTCACCCGCGGCCTCAAGGCCGTCGGCGCCAGCGTGCTCGGCATCGGCGACCAGCCCAAGGGCGCGCTCGAGCCGATGGCGCGCGAGGCACTCGACGCCTACCTGCAGGTGCCGAACCTGTGGGACGAGGAGGCGGTGACCAAGGCGACCGTCGAGCGCGTGCGGGGGCAGAAGATCGACCGCGTCGAGTGCCTGTGGGAGCCCGGCATGGTGCTCGCGGCGCGGCTGCGCGAGGCGCTGGGCGTCGACGGCCTCGGCGTCGAGCAGACGATCCCCTTCCGCGACAAGGTGCGCATGAAGGAAGTGCTGGCGGCGGCCGGCGTGCGCATCCCGCGCTTCGCGCGCGCGCGCAACGCGGCGGAAGTGCGCGAGGCCGCGCGCCACTGCGGCTACCCGCTGATCATCAAGCCGATCGACGGCGCGGGCTCGGCCGACACGTACACCTGCCGCAATGACGCCGAGCTCGAGCAGTCGCTCGCGCTCGTGCGCCACGTGCCGGAGCTGACCGTCGAGGAGTTCATCGAGGGCGAGGAATTCACCTTCGACACGATCTGCACCGAGGGGAAGATCCTGTTCGAGAACGTCGGCTGGTACCGGCCGAAACCGCTGGTCGCGCGCCTCAACGAGTGGATCAGCCCGCAGTGCATCGTGATGCGCGACCTCGAGGCGCCGCACCTGCGCCAGGGGCGCGAGCTCGGCCGCGCGGTGCTCAAGGCGCTCGGCTTCCGCTCGGGTTTTTCGCACATGGAGTGGTTCTACACGCCCAAGGGCGAGGCCGTGTTCGGCGAGATCGGCGCGCGCGCGCCCGGGGCGCGGCTCGTGCACATGATGAACTACTCGATCGACGCGGACCTGTTCGTCGGCTGGGCCGACGCGGTCTGCCACGGGCGCATCGGGCAGGAACTCTCGAAGAAGTACAACGCCGCGATGGTGTTCAAGCGCGCCTCGGGGCCGGGCAACGTGATCACGCGCATCGACGGGCTGCAGCGCCTGCTCGAGCGTTACGGCGAGCACGTCTGCAACCTCGAGCTCGTGCGCATCGGCGAGGCGCGCCGCGACTACCGCAAGGTGCTCGTCGGCGACGGCTGGGTCGCCTGCCGCCACCCCGACCTCGAGTACACGGTCGACATGGCCGACGCCTTCGCCTCCGAGCTCGCGATCCACGCCGACTGATTTTTCGATGGTCCACTCGCGCGTCGTCCTGCTCGGGCCGCAGCGGCTCCAGCCCACGCTGGCCACGGCCGTCGCTTCGCTCGGCCTGCGTGGCAAGCTCGGCGCCGTCACGGCTGGCTGGGAAGAGCGCGAGAACGAGGACCAGGAGCTCTCGGCGCACTTGCAGGGCCGCACGGTCAACCTCGCGCTGTACGAGCGCGCCGACGGCGTGTTCCGCTACGACACCGAGCTGCACAAGGCGACGCGCGAGCGCCAGGACCGCATCCGCCGCAGCCAGGAGCTCTACCGCCTGCGCCTCGCGCACCTGCTCGAGGCCGCGCGCGAGCTCAAGCGGCGCGAGACGCGACCGGGCTTCGAGGAACTCGTCGAGCCGCAGCTCGAAGGCGCCGTGCAGGCGCTGCGCGAGCTCGACCGCGAGCACGTGCAGCGCATCCGCGCGATCCACGTCGAGTTCGAGCTGAAGTGGCGGCCGTTCGAGCGCGAGAGCGTCGCGCTGCAGCGGCGCGAGCTCGAGGCGCTTCTCAAGGAATGTTCTGGGCTCTGCATCGCCGGCGGGCACGTCGGGATCCTGCTCAACCGCCTGCGAATGTTCGGGATCCTCGACCTGCTGCGCGGCCAGCCGATCTTCGCCTGGAGCGCCGGCGCGATGGTGCTCACCGAGCGCATCGTGCTGTTCCACGACTTCCCGCCGCAGGGCTCGGGCGATCCGGAGGTGCTCGAGGCGGGCCTGGGCGCGATCGAGGGCGTCGTCGCGCTCCCCCACGCCGACCGCCGCCTCGCGCTCGCCGACGCGACCCGCGTGGCGCTGTTCGCGCGCCGCTTCGCTCCCGCACGCTGCTTCGCGCTGCCCGCGCGCGCGCGCGTCGACTGGAAGGACGGCCACTGGACCGGCGAGCCGGGCACGCGCGAGCTGAAGGTCACCGGCGAGCTCGCGGAGGTCGGCGCGTGACCAAGCTCACCGAACTGGGCTCGAAGCCCTCGATCGGCCCGACCGACATCGACCGTTTCCTGCGCGACAACCGCTTCCCGCTGGTCGAAGGCCGCACCGTGACCTTCGTCTACGTCGGTTCCGCCGACGAGGTGAAGCTGCGCCACTGGATTTCGGGCCTCCCGACCTCGCAGCCCTTCCAGCGCTTCCAGGGCTCGCCGATGTGGACGCTCACGCTCGACATCCCCGAGGGCTCGCGCGTCGAGTACAAGCTCGAGATCGTCCGCGGCGGCCACCACCAGCTCATCCAGGACCCGCTCAACGAGAACCTCGCGCGCGACCCCTACGGCGCGAACTCGGTCGTGTTCGGCGAGGGCTACGTGCAGCCCGACTGGGCCAAGCCCGACGGCGAGGCTCGTCTGGGCGAGATCCAGGAGCAGAAGATCGAGAGCGCGGCCTTCGGCGAGACGCGCGACGTCCTCGTCTACGTGCCGGCGCGCTTCCGCACCACGCGCCGCTACCCGCTGCTCGTCGTGCACGACGGCCCCGACTACCTCAAGTTCGCGAGCCTGCGCACGGTGCTCGACAACCTGATCCACCGGCTCGAGGTCCAGCCGATGGTCGTCGCGCTCACCGGCTCGCCGCACCGCCTCGTCGAGTACGCCAACGACGAACGCCACGCGCGCTTCATCGTCGACGAGCTCGTCCCGATGATGGAGGCGCGCTATCCGCTGCTCCCGCAGGCCTCCGCCCGCGGCCTGATGGGCGCGAGCTTCGGCGGCGTGGCCTCGCTCGCGACCGCCTGGCGCCGCCCGGGCGTGTTCGGCAACCTGCTCCTGCAGTCGGGCTCCTTCGTCTTCACCGACATCGGCCCCAACGACCGCGGCCCGGTCTTCGACCCCGTCGTGCGCTTCATGGGCGAATTCCGCGCCCGCCCCGGCCGCCCCGCCGACCAGGCCTACGTATCCTGCGGCACCTACGAGGGGCTGATCTACTACAACCGCTCGATCGTGCCGCTCCTGCAGTCGACCGGCATGCAGGTCAAGTTCACCGAGGCCCGCGACGGCCACAACTGGGAGAACTGGCGCGACCGCCTGCGCGAGGGCCTGACCACGCTCTTCCCCGGCCAGCTGATGATGGTCTACGAGTGACGAGCGCGCTGGAAATCCCTCCGCGCCACCAGGAAAAAGCGACGCGGCGCCCACAGGGCTGACTTCCCTGTGGGCGCCTTGCCGTGTTCATCCCGACTTGTGCCCGTCATACCGGGTTTGGCCGAGCGAAGGGATCAGTCCGCCGTGCGCACTGTGGGCTCTTCACCGCCGTTCCGGAACGTCGGTCGGGCGGAAGATCCGTGTGGCGTGGGATTGGAATTCGGCGCGGGCACCGCAACGCTGGGGCCCGACTCCAGCCTCTCAGACGGGCTGGCTTTCGTCGGGGTCCGCGCGGTCTTTCCACGACCTCTCGGAACGGCCTCGTAGATCGCTCCGATGGCCTCGCGCAAGCTGGGCTCGTCAAGCACGTAGCGCCCCTTGAGCTCCTGATCAGCGGCCTCCTGCCACATCTGGTCGAAGACCAACGCCATCGAGTTGGCCACGTCCCGACCGCGGAGAACAAAGCCATGCGAGGGCGGACCGTCGCTGCCCTGTTCCGCCAGCATGATGATCGCGATCTCGTCGCCCACGATGAGCTCGAACGATGCGCGTTGTCCCTCCTCCTTGATGATCCGAATCTGGAGCGCTTCGGATCCCGAGTGCGCCTGGAGCAGTCCCGCCGTGCGCGCTGCGGCAGCATCGCTCCACACCCGCACCAGACGCCTGTGATCCGTCAGGTGGCCCTTGGAAAGCGATTGGCTCAGTGCGTCGAAGTAGCCTTCCTCCTGGCCGGGAGGTTGCTGTTGCGTCATCAGCCGGGTGACGTACCACCGCGAGTTCAACGGCACTTCGGCCGCAATGAGCGCAGCGAACTCCGGGTAGGTCCCAACCTTGACGACACGCTCTTGCTGACGGAGCAAGGTCCTGTTGATCTGGTCCAGAGTCGCGGCCTCGACCTCCGAAGCCTTTTCCACCCGTTCGACTACCGCATCCCGAGCAGAAGCGACCAAGAGGTAACCGCCGAGGAGCAGGCCCACGTTGGAGCCGACCTTCAGAACACGCTGCTGCCAGAGCTTCGACGTCCCGATGCTCAGACCGTCGCAGAGCGCCGCGACGCCGAGTGAGATCACTGACCACCATTCCTGCGAGAGCACGGTGCTGACCCTTTCCGGAAGCGAAAGCCTCCTTGGGATTCGAGAGGACTGGCAGGCTAGCCCAACCGAACCGAGTTTCACGCGGCGCGCGATGGAATCACCGCAAGTGGCTGTCCCCGGGCAGGTTGAGTCGCTGCTTCGTGCTTGCGAGCGGAAGCATGCTCGGTTGCGCGAAGCGCCATGATGTATCCGCGCGGTTAAGTCACCCCGTGGCACCTGGAACGAACGCCGAATCTCCTCCCCCGCAACAGGGGGATCGACTGGATGCTCGGCCCCCATGATAGGGAGCGCGCGGCGGACAGTTGCGCGCGGTGGGCCGGGCTCCCAGACTACGCGGCGAGGTAGCCATGGCCCAGATGTCCCCGCAGGTGCGTCCGATCCGTTCCAAGGAGAATTTCCTCGTCTTCGGCAAGCCGACGATCGAGGAACCGGAGATCGCGGAGGTGGTCGACAGCCTGCGCAAGGGCTGGCTCGGCACCGGCCCGAAGGTGGCGAAGCTCGAGCGCGACTTCGCGGCCTACAAGGGCGCGTCGCAGGCGGTCGCGGTTCACTCGTGCACGGCGGCGCTGCACCTGTCGCTGCTCGCGGCCGGGCTCAAGCCGGGCGACGAGGTCATCACGACGCCGCTGACGTTCTGCGCGACGGTCAACTCGATCCTGCACGCGGGCGCGACGCCGGTGGTGGCGGACGTCGACCGGCGCACGATGAACCTCGATCCAGAGAAGGTCGAGAAGGCGCTCACGCCGCGCACGCGCGCGCTGCTGCCGGTGCACTTCGCCGGGCGGCCCTGCGACATGGACGCGCTGGTCGACATCGCGCGCCGCAAGGGGCTGATGCTGATCGAGGACTGCGCCCACGCGATCGAGACCGAGTCCAAGGGCAAGAAGGCCGGGATGTTCGGCGACTTCGGCTGCTTCTCGTTCTACGCGACGAAGAACATGACCACCGGCGAGGGTGGCATGGTGCTCGCGAAGTCGGACGAGCACGCGGCGCGGCTCAAGATGCTCGCGCTGCACGGCATGTCGAAGGACGCGTGGAAGCGTTTCAGCGACGACGGCTACAAGCACTATCAGGTCGTCGAGCTGGGCTTCAAGTACAACATGATGGACCTGCAGGCGGCGATCGGCCTGCACCAGCTGCCGCGCATCGAGCGCTGGCTCACGCGCCGCGCCGAGGTCTGGGCCGCCTACGACCGCGCTTTTGCCGATCTGCCGGTCGAGCTGCCCGCCGCGCCCGAGCCGAACACGCGCCACGGCCTGCACCTCTACACGCTGCTCATCGACGAGCGCCGCGCCAAGGTCTCGCGCGACCAGTTCCTCACGGCGATGACGCACCACAACATCGGCGTCGGCGTGCACTACATGAGCGTGCCCGAGCACCCCTACTACCAGCGCGCGCTCGGCTGGAAGCCCGAGGACTGCCCGAACGCCATGGAGATCGGCCGCCGCACCGTGAGCCTGCCGCTTTCGGCGGGCCTCTCCGACGGCGACGTCGCCGACGTCATCGCGGCCGTGAAGTCGATCCTCTGAGAGCTCGTGAAGAAATGAGGATACGAGCTCTCAGGATGCTTATTGCGCCGTCGCCTGGCGGCGCCGGACGTCGAGCCCGTGAATGACTTCACGGGCTCTGAGCGCGTTCTCCGCGCTCCCCAACGAGCGAGCTCTCCCCCACGATGAAACGCACTCCGTGGAGCGCTGAACCGTCCCGCGTCGGCGAGATCCCGACGATGATCTCGCGCGAGGAGCAGAGCTACCTGCATTGGCTGGGGCGCACGCAGTGGCGCGACCAGGGGCACGTGGTCGAGATCGGGCCGTGGCTGGGCGGGAGCACGCGCTGCCTCGCCGAGGGCATGCTCGCGGGCAAGCCGAACGCGCGCCATCGGCTGCACGTGTTCGACAACTTCCTGTGGCGCGAGTTCATGGAGAAGTACGCGCCGCTCGAGCTCGCTCCTGGCGCCTCGTTCGAGCCGAATTTCCGCGCCAACCTCGCGGGGCACGAAGAGCGAATGGTCGTGCACCGCTGCTCGCTGCCCGACGAGACGATTCCCGGCGACGCCGAGGCCGAGGGCATCCGCGGGCGCGAGGCGTCGGAGCTCGCGCTGTTCGACTGGGACACGCGCGAGCCCATCGAGATCCTGTTCGTCGACGGCGCGAAGTCGTGGCGCGGCATGCGCTGGCTCCTGCGGCGCACGGCGGACGCGCTCGCGCCCGGCAAGAGCCTCGTGGTGGCGCAGGACCTCAAGTACTGGGGCGCCTATTGGGTTCCGGCGATGCTCGCGCGTTTCCTCGATTCGCTCGAACTCGTGCACCACACCGAGCGGGGCTCGACGGTCACGTTCCGGCTCGTGCACGCGCTGTCGGTCGCGCAGGTCGAGGCACTGGTCGACGACGCGACGGCGCTGCCCGCGCGCGAGACGCTCGCGGGACTAGAACGCGTGGCGGGCTTGCTCGAGCAGGCCGGCGACAAGGTCGGAGCGATGCACGTGCGGCTCTCGGGTGTGCAGCTCCTGCTGCATCTGGGTCGCCACAAGGCCGCAGCGGAGCTGTACGAGCATTTGCAGCAACGCTGGCCGGTGCGCGGCGCGAAGGGACAGTTGCGCGACGCGCGCAAGCGGCTAGCGGGCCTTGGGCTCGAGGTCTCCGAAGGTTCGACGCTCGCGCGCTTCGCTCGCGCCGTGACGGGCTCCGCCGCGACCGATCTCGTCGCCTTCGCCGACTGAATTCGAGCGCCATGCCGCCCCAAGCCGCCGCGCGCGAACGCCGCTGGACGCGCCTCGATGCGTCGAGCTGGGACGCGGCGGTCGCGCAGAGCCCGTGCGCGACGCCGTTCCATTCGCGCGAGTGGAACGAGCACGTTGCGAGCAACGATGCGCGCTTCGAGGCCTGCGCGTGGAGCCTCGCGGGCGGGCCGGAGGGCGAGCTCGTGCTGCCGGGTGTGCGGCGGCGCGGAGGCTTGCGACGCGGGCCTTTCGGGCGCTTCGTCGCTTCGCAACCGGGTGTGTACGGCGGGCCGCTCGCACGTTCGGGCGCCCTTGGCCCCGAAGGCTGGCGCGCATTCGTCGACGCGCTCCCGCGCGCGCCATTCGGCAGGCTCGCGTGTTTCGGCAACCCGCACGATCCGCTGCCGGAGAGCGTGCGAGCGAGCTTCGCAGGGCCGAACTTCGCGAGCGCCGAACGCACGACGATGTGGGTCGAGCTCGAGAAACTGCCCGTGGACGCGCTCGAGAGCTACGAATCCAACTGCCGCCGCAACACGCGCAAGGCGCTGCGCGAGGGCATCCGCGTGAGCCGCGTGACCGACGTCGCGGGCGCTCGCGAGTACCACACGATCTACGTCGACAGCCTGCGGCGCTGGGGCAGCGACGGAGAGCGCGCCTACGGCCCGGAGTGGTTCGTGCGTGCGCTCGAGCGGCCGGGGCTCGAGCTGTGGTGCGCGCGCGAGCCCGGTGGACGCATGGCGGCCGGCGGGTTGTTCCTGTTCGGCGCGCGCCACGTCGTTCGCGAGCTGGATCCGGGGTTCGGCGCGCGCATGAAGCTCGTGCTGTTCTGCAACCAGTCCTACGGGCGCGCCGCGATGGAAGCGCTCGCCGCGCTGTCGCGGAAGTCCCCCACGTTCGAGCTCACGGTCGTGCTGTCGCTGAAGGGACCGGGCGCGGAGACGACGCTGCGGCGCAGGCTGCGCGGAAGCTGGAGGCGCTGGAAGCTCGCGCGAAAGCTCGGCGTGCGCGTGCTCGGCGCGAGCGACGTCAACGCGCCGGAATTCCTCGCGCAACTTCCGCAGCGGGCCCACGGCCTCGTGGTCGGCTTCAACCAGATCTTCCGGGCGCCGCTGATCGCTCGTTTCGAGGTGCTCGCCAACGCGCACCCGTCGCTGCTGCCGTTCTACCGCGGCCCCGTGCCGTCGCACTGGGTGCTCGCCCGCGGCGAGGCGCACTCGGGCTGCACGCTGCACCGCCTCGTCGAGGCCGTCGACGCCGGCGAGATCCTCGCGCAGGTTCCCGTCGAGACCGCGGGTTGTGCGAGCGCGGCGGAGCTCGACCAGCGCATCGCGCAACGTTCGCTGCCGGTGCTCACGGGCTGGGTCGAGCACCTCCGCGACGGACGCGCGTGGAAGGCGACGTCGGTCGACGCGCGCGCTTTCTACGCGAATCCGGCCGATTACCTGTCGTTTCCCGACTGAGCCGCGCCGGGCTTGTGCGCGACGACGAGGTACATCCACGTGAAGCGCTCGTCGCGCGGGAGGATGCGATCGAGTGCGGGCGCGACGAGGTTGTTGAAGCCGACGATGAGCCGCACGAGCGGCTTGAGGATGCCCTTGCGCACCGTCTGCAGGTAGTAGCTCCACTGCGTGATGGCGGTCAGCGGATAGCTCGACAGCGCGACGATCTCCACGCGCTCGAATCCCGCGCCTTCGAACAGGTAACGCAGCCCGTGGCGCGTGTAGCGGAAGAAGTCGCGCGGCTCCTCGTGCAGGTGGAAGAACAGCGGCACGGTGTACACCGCGGTGCCGCCGGGCTTGAGGATGCGGAAAGCCTCGTCGATGGCGCGCTTGGGTTCTTCGAGGTGCTCGAGCACCGCCACGCACAGCGCGCAGTCGAAGGACGCGTCGGGCAGCGTCGTCTCGTAGGCGCTCGCGATCACGTCGACCTTGGCCGTGTCGTGAATGCAGCCCGCGTGGTCGACGCCGATGTACTCGGCTACGAGATCGCCGAGCAGCAGTTCCTTGTTCTTGTCGCCGCAGCCGAGCTCGACCAGGCGCCCGCGAAAATGGCGCTCGCCGTACTCGCGCAGGGCGGCCGAGGCGCGGCGCTCGACGGCGCGGCCGGGGTTGGAAAGCCGACGGCGCTTGTGGAAGCGTGCCAGCGCGGCCGCACGTTCCGGAGGGATCGGACGCGCGCTCAATTCACGCTCCGAGGGCACTCGAGGGCTGGGCGAACGCTGCGGCGGAGGATCTCGCCAAACATGCGGAAACACTACGGAGCGGCGCGTTCCCGATCCAGACTCGCCGCCTTGCGAGCAACCTCCTTGCGGCGCCGGCGCTCGAGCACGGCGTCGTAGTGGCGCCCCAGCTCCACCGCCTTCGGCTCGATGCGCCGCCAGGCCGCATCGGCGTCGGGAAGGCCGCGCAGGCTGGCGTAGCGCTCGAACAGCGGCCGCACGCGCGCCGGATCGCGCAACGTGCCCGCCACGCGCGCCCACTGCATCTCCGCGATCCGTTCCGATCGCCCGCGGTGCAGGCGGTGGCGCAGGCCGTCGAGGTCGATCAGGTTCCAGCGCTCGCCGTCCCACAGCGCGTTGAACACGTTGAAATCGCCGTGGATCACGCCGTGTTCGTGCATGAGCTGCATGAAGGCCGGAAAGGCGGCCGCGGCGCGTGGATCGTTCGAGAGCGCGAGGTCGATGCGCTCGCCCCGCACGCGGCGCGTGACGAGCCAGCTGCAATCCAGCCGCAACCCGCGGCGCACGTCGAGCGCGACCAGCGGCCGCGGCGTCTCGACCGGCGCGATCGCGAAGGCCGCCTCCGCGGCCCGCAGCGCGGCCGACTTGCGCAGCCAGCGCTCGTAGAGACTCTCGGGATCGCTGCGCTTGATCACCCAGTCGCGGACGGCCCAGACACGGCCGGGCTTGAGTGTCTCGGCCTCCGCGCACGGCCGGCCGGAGATCAGGATCGCGAGCACACGCTCGAGTTCCGGCTCGAGCGGCCCGTAACGTTGGCCGCGAGCTCCTTGGCACTCGAAAGGTTGCGACTCTGGCTGCGGCATCGCGGCAGAGTATACGGGCGAGCCGCGGCTCAGCGGGGACTGGCCGCACGCTCGCGCGCCACTTGCTCGAGCACGTCGATCATGCGCGCCATCGTCGCGTCGAAGCCGTACTGCTCGGCCCGCGCCCGCGCCAGCGGCCGGGCCTGCGCAAGCCGCTGCGGGTCGCACCAGGCGAGCAATTCCCGCGCGAGCTCGTCCCGCCCCGCCGCGACCGGCAACACAGCGCCGTGCACGCCGGGATCGACGAGTTCGGCCGCCCCCGCGTGGTCGGTCGTGACCACCGGCGTGCCGCAGGCGAGCGCCTCCAGCACGGTGAAGCCGAAGCTGTCGTACCAGGTCGGCAGCGCGTACAGGTCCGCCGCCGCGAAGAACGAGCGCGCGTCGCGGCGCTCCCCGAAAAAGCGAACTCGTCCGGAAAGCCCGAGGGATTCGGCCAGTCGTTCGTAGCGCGCCTGCTCCGAGTCGCGGCCGACGACCCACAGGCGCACACGCGGGAGCTGCGGAGCGACGCTCGCCAGCGCCTCGAGCAGCCGCGCGAGCCCCTTGCGCTCGTACCCGGTGCCGAGGAACAGCAGCGCGAGCTCGCCGTCGGCCACTCCGAACTCGGCGCGCAGCCCCGCGCGGCGCTGCGGCTCGAGCGGAGCGAACTTCGCGAGGTCGACGCCGTTGTACACGACCTCGAGTTTTTCGGCCGGAATGCCGTAGCGCCGCGCGAGATCGTCGCCGACGAGGCGCGAGTTGACGATCACCTTGGAGTACGCACCCGGCGCGTAGGAGCGGCGCTCGATCGCGAGCGTGAGCTCGTCCTTGAACGAGCGCAACCAGCCGCCGAAGCCGCGCTTGCCGCCGCTCGCGATCCGGCTCTGCTCGAGCCACGCGGCGTGCGAGCCGCCGCTGCAACGGATCACGTCGTGGCTCCACGTCCGCCCGAGCGAATACACGAGGTCGTAGCGCTCGCGCGCGACGTTACGCGCGACCGCGCCCGCGAAGGCCCACATGCGCCAGCCGCTGCCGATCACCGGGCTGCGCAGCACGACGAAACGCACCTTGGGGTGGCTCGCCTCGACGTGCGAGCGGCACAGGATCGTCACGTCGTGCCCCCGTTCCGCGAGCCGCCGCGAGACCTCGTCGAGCACACGTTCCGTGCCGCCGACCGCCGCGTGGCGCAGGTGTACGAGCGCGATCCTCATCCGGCGCGCGAGTCTAGCGCCCCAGCTCGGGGCGTTGGACCCGCACGTTCCGCGCCGCTAGCTTGCGCGCATGGCCCGCACCGTCGCGCACTCGGTCAACCCGTTCCTGTTCGGCACCGGGAGCTGGGTTTACAGCCAGATTCGCGCCCTCAAGCGCTGGGAGGCGCTCGTGGTGTGCAAGCGCCGCGAGAACCGCGACCAGTACCCGCTCGAGGCCGTGTACGCGCTCACCGATCGCCCGCTGCCGTTGCAGGGGCTCGAACGCATCCGACGCCGCCTGTCGGGTGGCGTGTTCCCGTTCATGCGGCGTGCGTTGCGCGAGCACGGCGCCACGCTGCTCCACTCGCACTTCGCGCACCAGGGCTGGATCGACCTGCCGCTCGCGCGCGCCGCAGGTGTCGCGCACGCGACTTCGTTCTACGGCGCCGACATCTGGAAGAACTCGCGCTCGGAGCTGTGGCGCACGCGCTACCTCGAGCTCTTCGCGCAAGGCGACTTGTTCCTCGTCGAAGGCAACGCGATGCGCGCCAAGGTCGAGTCGCTCGGCTGTCCGCGCGAAAAGATCGCGGTGCAGCACCTCGGCGTGCAGATCGAAGGCACCGAGTTCGCCGAGCGCCGCCCGTCCGCGGATGGCCTCGTGCACGTGCTTGCCTCGGGCCGCGCCGTCGAGAAGAAAGGCTTCCCGTTTGCGCTCGAGGCCTTCGCGCGCGCGGTGCGCGAGGCGCCGCACCTGCGTCTGTCGCTGATGGTGATCGCGAGCTCCGACCCCGAGCGTGCGCGGCTCGCCGAGCTGCACGAGCTCGTGCGCTCGCTCAAGCTCGAGACCACCGTCGACTTCCCGCCGCCTCGGCCCTACGTCGAGTACCGCCGCTCGCTCTACGGCTTCCACGTCTTCCTCGCGCCCAGCCGCCACGCCTCCGACGGCGATGCGGAGGGCGGAGCGCCGGTGTCGCTGATCGACATGTCGGCCACGGGCATGCCGATCGTGGCCTCGCGCCATTGCGACATCCCCGAAGTGTCTCCGCACGGTGTCGCCGGCCTCCTGTTCGACGAAAACGACGTCGAGGGCGCCGCCCGGGCGCTCGTGGAGATCGCCGCCGCCCCGGCCCGCTGGCCCGAATACGGCCGCGCCGGCCGGGCGCACGTCGAGCGCGAGTACTCGATCTCGACGCAGGCCGCGAAGCTCGAGGAGCTCTACGACGAGCTCACCGCCAAGCGCAGCTAGGGCAGGTCGAACCGGCTTTCGGCTGCTAGAATCCGCGCCCTTCCGGACCTGCCCCCACCCGCGGCGAACGCGCCGCGAGGAGCCCTCTGCTTGGCCCAGATCACTCGACGTATCGGTCTCTCCCTCGGCGCGGACGCCTGCTGGCCCATCTGCTTCGAGGAGATCATGAAGGATCTCGATCTCGCGCTGCCGATCGGCGGCGACACGGTCCGCTTCCACGTGGAGCGCGTGACGATCGAGCCCTACGACCTGCGCCAGAAGGTCGACTACGACCTCGTGATGGATCGCCTGACGCACTGGTACGCGGTGCGGCGCGAGTGGATCAAGAAGGCGACGATCCTCGACGGCGTGTACGTCTTCAACAACCCGTGGTCGGTGCAAGCCAACGAGAAGCACACGACCTACGCGGCGATGATGAAGCTCGGGCTGCCGATCCCGACGACGTGGATGATTCCGCCCAAGGCCTACGACGACAAGGCGGACCTCGAGACGACGCTCGTGCGCTACGCGCGGCTGTTCGATCTCGGCGAGATCGGCGCGAAGGTCGGCTACCCGCTGTTCATGAAGCCCTACGACGGCGGCGGCTGGGTCGGCGTGAGCAAGGTCGACGACGAGGAGGCGCTGCGCGACGCCTACGAGAAGTCCGGCAAGCTCGTGATGCACCTCCAGAAGGGCGTGCTGCCGCACGAGCACTTCTGCCGCTGCATCGGCCTCGGCCCCCAGACGCGCATCATCCGCTACGACCCGGGCGCGCCGCTGCACCAGCGCTACCTGAACGACAAGGGCTACCTCCCCGAGGAGACGCTCTCGGTCCTGCGCGACATCACGCTGACGATCAACGCCTTCTTCAACTGGGACTTCAACAGCTGCGAGGCGCTGTACGAGCAGGGCGACTGGTTCCCGATCGACTTCGCCAACCCGTGCCCCGACAGCCAGGTGACGAGCCTGCACCGCCATTTCCAGTGGCTCGTGAAGTCGAAGCTGCGCTGGGCGATGTACGTCGCGGCGACGAAGAAGAAGCTGCGCATCAACCAGGACTGGCAGCCGTTCTTCGACGTGGCGGAGCTCGACCTCCCCTACCGCGAGAAGCTCTCGCGCTACGCGAAGATCGCGCGCGAGCGCATGGAGGCCGACAAGTTCGAGGAATTCTGCGCCAAGCACCTCTCGCACCTCGACGAGGTCGTGTGGGAGTTCTTCGGCAGCGACCGCGCGCGCCACGCCGTGCGCACCAAGGTCGAGGCGCTGTTCCCCAAGCACGAGTGGGACCACTTCACCGAGCACTTCTGGAACGAGCTCCAGATCTGGCGTCAGGAAGACGTCGCCGAACGCGCCGCCGCGAAGGCTGCGCCGAAGGCCGAGCCCAAGGTTGCGGCGAGCGCGGCTCCCGCTTCCAAGGCGAAGAAGGGCGCGCGCAAGTAGCCATGGCAAAGGCGACGGAAACCTGGAAGTCGGAGCGGCTCGGCCGTGAGGTCAAGGTCGTGCGTTGGGGCGAGGAGGGCACTCCGGTGCTGCTCTTCCCCACCGCCGGCGGTGATGCCGAGGAGATCGAGCGCTTCTGGATGATCGACGTGCTCAAGCACCTGCTCGAGCAGAAGCGCATCAAGATCTACTCGTGCGATTCGACGGCGGGGCAGGCGCTGCTCGCCGAGTCCAACAAGGTCGCGCACGCCGCGCGCGCGCAGCAGCGCTTCGACGCGTTCGTCTACCACGAGCTCGTGCCGCTGATCCGGCGCGACTGCAAGAACCCCGCGGTCGAGGTCGTCGCCGCCGGAGCCTCGATCGGCGCCTACCAGTCGCTCGCCGCCGTCTGCCGCCACCCCGACGTGTTCAAGCTCGCGGTCTGCATGAGCGGCACGTACGACCTGATCAAGTTCATGGAGGGCGAGGCGAACTCGGATCACCACCACAACACGCCGTCGCGCTTCCTCAAGGACCTGCCCGAGGGCCCGCACCTCGACCAGCTGCGCAAGCGCTACATCCTGCTCGTGCACGGCAAGGGCAAGGCCGAGGAACCGGCCCAATCCTGGCGCGTCGCCGACGTCCTCGGCTCGCGCCGCATCCCCAACCGCGTCGTCGAATGGGGCGAGGAATGGCCGCACGACTGGACCACGTGGCGCAAGATGCTGCCGCTGTACCTCGACGAAATGATCCCCAAGCCGGCCTGAGCGCGCGGGGTTCGATCGCCGGCGATCCGATTTCCTTCGGGAGAACGGGTCGCCGGCGCCATTTTCCGCACGTGGGCCGCGATCAGTGGCGGAAGGTGACGCTCGCGAACGCGAACGAGCCTGATGCGAGCCCCGCACTCGCGAGCCCGTCCGCGGGTCGCAGGTGCTCGAAACCGAGCGCCACCGACAGGCCGTGGTCGGCGTTCCAACGCCCTTCGATCCGAAACAGGCGGCCGATCTCGTTCTCGCCGACGGCGTTGGTGCCTGGATAGGCGCGCAGCCCGAGGCCGTACACCGCGTCGTCCGAGGCGAAACGCCAGGCCCAGCCGTACTCGAGCGACAGCCGGGTGCGCGGCGTGGGAGCGATCGAGAGCCCCGGCGCGACGCGCACGAGGTTCGCGAGGCTGAGCAGGCGTCCTTCGCCGAGGTAATTCGAGCTCGAATAGAGCGGGTGGAAGGTCCGCAATTGCGCCCCGGCGTTGGCGCTCCCACCGGACGCGACGTCGACGTTCAGCGTCGCGCGCGGCTCCCAACTCGCGTCCGACAGCCGCACGTCCTGCCCACTGAACAGCGCCCACGCGTTCACGTCGTGCTCACCGTGTTGCCCCACTTGCCGCGCGAGCGTGAGGTCGAAACCGAAGCTTCGAGTGCGGCCCCACAGTCGCGCTCCGAACGTGTCGCGCCGGTCGTCGGCCACCGAGCCCTGCAGCGGGACGCCGGGGAGCTCGCTGTGGAACCAGAACGGGTCGAAGAACGTGCTGCGCTCGCGCTCGACGGCCGTGAGCACGAAG
>JAPLOE010000171.1 GCA_026692705.1 Planctomycetota bacterium | reverse complement strand
GCAACGGCAACGGCAACGGCAACGGCAACGGCAACGGCAACGGCAACGGCCGAAAAAACTGACAGGGCTTCCGCCCACGGAAGCACTTTTCCGCGGACCTCCGCTCAAGTTCCCGCTCCACCACCTCCGATCCACCTCCCCAGCGTCCATCCCCCTTCTGGAGTCCCCCAATGTTCAGAACTGCCCGCAAAGCGTCCCTCTCCCAGTCCGGCTTCTCGCTGCTCGAGATCGTCATCGCGCTCGCCGTCATCGCCATGATCGTCGGCGTCGTCGCCGTGCGTTCGGGCGGGGTCATGAACAAGGGCAAGGCCACGCGCGTCATCCAGCTCGTCGACACGCTCAAGAAGGGCTCGGCGCAGTACCACACGGACACGAACCAGATCCCGTGGGAGCACATGGGCGGCACCGCAGCCAACCGCAAGCTCTCGGGCACGCAGACCATCGCCGGATGGCAGGGCCCCTACATCGAGTCGCCGCTCACCGCCGGGATGCACCCCGCCAGCGGCACGCTGCACATGTACAACACGTCGGTCGTCAACGGGAACACCGGCTTTGACACCGACGCCGACGGCAACCTCGACGTGACCGACAACTGCTGCACGCTGTGGCTCGACAACATGACGCAGGCGGACGCTCAGTCGATCGACAACGCGTTCGACAAGGGCCTGAGCGGCAACTGGTACGAAGGCGGCCGCGTCAAGTGGAACTCCACGAACAGCCAGTGCTGGGTGCTCGTCTACTGGTGATCCGCCAGGGGCAAGGACTCAACGGGAGCCGGTGGCGCGCGAGCGCGACTGGCTCCCGACGCTTTTGGGGCGCCGGCGCATGCCGCCGGGCACGGATGCAGCGACCCGCGTCGGCTTGCCGGAAACTTGCAGCGGCAATCGAGCCGCCGGGTTGCCGCCTCGCCGCAGCCGTGCGACGCTCCGCGCGTGGTCCACGTCCACCTCACGCGCCACCTGTTCGCGTTCTTTCCCCAGCTCGAGGGGCGCGCGCTCGAGGTCGAGGCCGCTGACGTGGCGGGAGTCGTGGCCGAGCTCGACAAGCTCGCCCCCGGCATCGGTTTCTACATCTGCGACGAGCGGGGCCGCTTGCGCCTGCACGTCAACGTCTTCATCGGCAACGCGATGGTCAAGGACCGCCGCACGCTCTCCGACGCGGTTGCCCGTGGAGACAAGGTCTCGATCCTGCAGGCATTGAGCGGAGGCTAGCGATGACGACGGTCTGGGTTGCGACGCGCAAGGGCACGTTCCGGGTGGAGAAGCAGGGCGGGAAGTGGACGGCGAAGCTCGCCGGGCACGCCGGCACTGGCGTGAACTACGTCGCGCGTGATCCGGGCTCGGGTCGCCTGTGGGCGCTGCTCGGCCACGGTCACTGGGGCGCCAAGCTCTCGGTCTCCGACGACGGCGGCGCCACGTGGCGCGACAACGCGGCCCAGGTGAAGTTCCCCGACGGCGCGCGCTACATCGGGCAGGACATGTTCGAGGACTCCACGAGCGACTTCGGCGTCGGCTGGCGCACCGTGACGCGCAAGGCGACGATCCAGAAGCTGTGGACGATCGCCTTCGGCGGCGACGGCACGATCTGGATCGGCACGATCCCCGGTGGCCTGTTCGCGAGCCGCGATGGCGGCGCTTCGTTCGAGCTCAACCGCCCGCTGTGGAACCACGAATCCCGCGGCGGCGACCTCTTCAACGGCGACGGCACCGGCGAGACCAAGTGGTTCGGCACGCCGGCCTCGGAAGGTGGCGATTTCGCGCCCGGCATCCACTCGGTCGTCGTCGACCCGCGCGATCCGCGCCGCGTGCTGATCGCGATCTCGACCGCGGGCGTGCTCGAGACGCGCGACGGCGGCGAGACCTGGCGCAGCCGCAACCGTGGCATGACCATGGACCACAACCCCGACCCGGAAGCCGAGTGGGGCCACGACCCGCACATCATCGACCTGTGCCGCTCGAACCCCGACCACGTCTGGCAGCAGAACCACGCCGGCGTCTTCTACAGCGCCAACGGAGCCGAACTCTGGCGCAAGGTGAGCGTGCCCGACTCGGGCGTGCACTTCGGCTTTCCCGTCAGCGCCGACGCGCACAACGGCCGCGTGGCCTGGCTCGTCCCCGGCCGCGCCGACAACCAGCGCATGGCCATCGACGGCGGCCTGTTCGTCGCCCGCACCGATGACGGCGGCGCCACCTGGCGCCAGCTGCGCAAGGGCCTGCCGCAGGAATGCGCCCATGACCTCGTCTACCGCCACGCGCTCGACAACCGCGACGGCGTCGTCGTCTTCGGCTCCACCACCGGCAACCTCTACCTGAGCGAGGACCGCGGCGAGACCTGGACCGCCGTCAGCCACAACCTCCCACCGATCCACTCGGTGCGGTTCGGCTGAACCCTGAATGCGGCGCTCCCGCTCGGCGTAGGGCGCCGCTAATGTCGACGCCCGCCGTGAGCCGCGATCCCGAAGTTTCCCCCGACGACGAGGTGATCGGCGAGGCCGTCGCGCCGCCGCCGCTGCCGACGGAGGACGAGGCGACGAGGGCGGCGCGCGCGTTCAAGTTCCCCTGCGCGGGTTGCGGGGCGGACCTCGCCTTCGATCCGCGCGAGCAGCGCCCGAAGTGCCCCTACTGCGGCCACGTCGGCGAGGCGCCCACGGGCGGGCCGGCGGTGGTCGAGCGCGACCTCGCGGCGGCGCTCTCGAAGGCGGCCGAGCGCCGGGCCGAAGTCGCGCGCACGACCGACCTCAAGGAAGTGCGCTGCGAGAACTGCGGCGCGAACGTGCAGTTCGCGGGCGCGCTCACGGCGCAACGCTGCCCCTACTGCGGCCAGTCGATGGCGCGCGAGGGCGTGCACGAGTCGACGCAGCGCCTCGCCGTCGATGGCGTCGTGCCGTTCCAGATCGACAAGGCCAAGGCCGAAACGAACCTCAAGACTTGGGTGCGCTCGCGCTGGTTCCTGCCGTCGAAGCTCGCGCACGGCGGCATCTCGGCCTCGTTCCAGGGCGTGTACCTGCCATTCTTCACCTTCGACGCGCTCACGGCGAACCGCTACACGGGCCTGCGCGGCGAGTACTACTGGGTGACGGTCGGCAGCGGCAAGAACAAGCACCGCGTGCGCAAGACACGCTGGTATCCCGCCGCGGGCAGCTTCCGGCGTTTCTTCGACGACGTGCTCGAGGGCGCGGGCTCGGGCCTGCCGGACAGCGAGCTCGCCAAGCTCGAGCCGTGGCCGCTGAAGGAGCTCAAGCCCTTCGCGCCCGACTACCTCGCGGGCTACCTCGCGCGCACCTACGAACGCTCGCTGCCCGACTGCTTCCACGGCGCCAAGGGCCAGATGGAGGCCGGCATCGAGAGCGAAGTGCGCCGGCGCATCGGCGGCGACACGCAGCGTGTGTTCTCGATCGACACCGACTGGTCGGCGCTCACCTACAAGCACGTCCTGCTGCCGGTCTGGATCGCGACCTACCGCTGGAACCAGAAGACCTACCGCGTCGTCGTCAACGCCGCGACCGGCGAAGTGCAGGGCGAGCGCCCCTGGAGCTGGCTCAAGATCCTGCTGCTCGTGCTCGCGATCCTGTTCGGCGTCCTCGTCGTCGTCGGCATCGCCGCCGCCTCGGGCGCGCTGCGGTAGAGCCGCTCAGCGCAGCAGGTTCTCGCTCTTCCACACTTCGCGCCCCGTCGCGACGTCAAAGGCCGCGAGCACGGGCTCGTCACCGTTCTGCGAGCCGCTGGGGAACGTGAGCCAGAGCGTCGAGTCGCCGTGGTGCATCTCGATCCAGCTGAGCCATCGCTCCGTGAACATCGGAGCGTCCGGTCGTAGCAGCTGTACCGCGCTCAGGTTCACGTCGCCCAACACACCCTCGCGCGTCGTGAAGAAGCGGAACCCGACCCGAATGTCGTTGTCCCTGTCCGCGTTCAGTCGGGCCAGCGACGAACCGGTGAGCACTAGCGCTTCACTGTCGAAGAGGTCCCTTCGCGCGCAAACCCCAGAGAACGGAACGTCGAGCAACGCATGACGACTCTCGTTGAAGCCCCATTCGCTCACTCGCAGCCGAAAGCCGAGCGGCGTCGCCAGCACGTGCAACTCGGGCCCCAGCACCTCCACGACGTTCTCGAACTCTTTGAAGCGCTCTTTCAGGTGAACGGAGCGACGGCGCTCGAGGGTCACGCCATCAAACGCATGCAGGGAAAGACCGTCGTTGTCCGCTGCGAGCGACACGAGCTCCGGCACGCCGTCGCCCGTCTCGTCAGGAACCTGAACGCCCTGCGCCACGAGCCCGTCGCAGTACCAGCCGCCCTGTGCCCGTTCATCTCCCGTGCGCAGGTCGCGGCGGTGGAAGAAGCCCGCGAGATCGATCGTTGTGCACGACCCCGTTCCTTCCGGCTCCACGTCGAGCGCGACGCACGACTCGAACGCTGGCAACGTGAGTTCGCGGAGCAACTTGCCGTCGGTGGCGTCGAGCACGAGCGTCCGTTGCCGACCCAGCTCGGGATGGGACTGCCTGACCACCAGCATCGCTCCTCGCCTGGACGTCACGCCACGTGCGCGGTCGTAGGGCACGGGTCCGCCCTCGATCTCGAACTTCCAGCGCCGCTCGCCGGTCGTGCCGTCGACGGCGGCGACGAAGGTCGAACCGCTCGCCGTGCGCTTGCCCACCACGAACACGCTGCGGCCGAGCGGGCTCTCGACAGGCTCGAGGGGCAGACGCGCCAGTTGCGCGAACTGCAGCAGCTCCGGCTTCGTTTCACGCGTCTCCTGCCCGGGAAGGACAGCGAGCGCACCCAACAACAGACTCGAGATCGGCATGGCGAGCACCTCCCCTTCGAGGGTACCCCCTCCGATTTCAGCGTCCGCGTGACACTTCGACCGATCGGCCAAAAAAAACGCCGATCGCGTGATCGACGCCCGACCCGGATTGCGTGGTACGGGTCGGCACGCGGAGGAGACCCGGACGTGCCCCACTACCCTACCCAACGCCATGAACCGCACCCTGATCCGCTCCATCGTCCCCGTCCTGCTCTCCCTGCCCGTCCTCGCCCAGGACCGGGTCGTGTTCAGCGCCGACTTTGATGCCGGCGTTCCGGCCGAGCTCGCGAGCTCGCCGGCGATCGTTCCGGTCTCCTGCCAGCTCTTCGCGGGGTACGGCCGGCCGGGCTACCAGTTCGGAGGCGACTTCTACCGCGTCCCGACCGGCCAGCAGGTGACGCTCACGCTCGGCAGCCTGCCCGCGCACTCGACGCTCAGCCTCGATTTCCTGTTCGCCGCGATCGACTCGCTCGACGGCACGGGCAACTACCCCTCGGGCGACTTCTTCCGCGTCACGGTCGACGGTGTCGAAGTGTTCCGCGAGTCGTTCGCCAACGCGTTGACGAGCCAGGTGCAGAGCTACGTGTCGGCGCCCGGCGTCGAGCTCGCGCGCCACGTCGACCTCGGCTTCTCCGGGCCCGGCAGCTACTACACCGACAGCGCCTACGACATGTCGCGCGAGCCGCGCTTCCGCGGGATCGCGCACGTGGCGAGCACGGCGGTGATCACGTTCGAGATGGAAGGCCCGGGCATCCAGTCGCTCTCGGACGAGAGCTGGGCCTTCGACCGCCTGCGCGTGCGGCTCGACGCGCCGCGCAGCTACTGCTCGGCGAAGGTCAACTCGCTCGGCTGCACGCCCACGATCGGCGACCTGAACGTCGCGAGCGTCTCCGGCGGCCAGTTCGCGGTCACAGCGCGCAACATCCTGAACAACCGCAACGGCCTGCTTTTCTGGGGTTATTCGGCGCTCAACGCGCCCTACCACGGCGGCACGCTGTGCGTCGCGGCGCCGACCGTGCGCACGCAGGTGACCGAGAGCGGCGGCAGCGCGCTGCCCACGAACGACTGCTCGGGCACGTTCCGCTTCGACTTCACGGGCGCCTACCTCGCGAGCAACGGCCTCGTCGCGGGCTCGAGCATCCGCTGCCAGTGGTGGTCGCGCGATCCGGCCGCGGTCGCCTTCGACAGCCTGACCGACGCGCTCGAGGTCACGTTCGCGCCGTGAGCGCTAGCCGCAGTCCTTCTCGCTGAGCTCGACGGCGCAGTCGAGCTCCAGCGCGAAGCGGCCGCGGCGCACGGGGACGATCCGCACCTCGGGGCACTTCTCGGCGAGGCGCTTGCGCAGCAGGATCAACCGGCTCTCGAGGTTGTCCTTGAGGGCCGGCAGGCCGAGAGCGGGGTCGAGGCGCAGCTCGCGGTTGGTGAACTCGCGCTGGCCGGCGATCGCGCGGCGGCTCAGGAGCTTCCACAGGATCTTGCCGGGGATGTTGCGCACGAGGTACTCGCCGTCGACGAACACGCAGTCGTCGTTGCGGTAGAAGACGAAGTTGCGCACGCGCTGCGGGGCGGCGGCGGGAGCCGGCGCGACCTCGTCCGCGGGCTCTTCCTCGTCATTTTCCTGCATGCGGTCGAGCGCCATCGCGATCTGGCTCGCCACGATCTGCAGGAAGGCCTCGTCCCAGTCGTCGAAGCACAGGGGATCGCGGCTCTCGACCGCGAGCACGCCGACCAGCCGCTCGCCACACACCAGCGGCAGCGCGAGCTGCGCCT
Source organism: Planctomycetota bacterium (assembly GCA_026692705.1). GTDB lineage: Bacteria > Planctomycetota > UBA1135 > UBA1135 > F1-120-MAGs118. The sequence goes on along the minus strand of JAPLOE010000171.1, from coordinate 2,603 downwards.
GCGCGTCGGCGAGACCGGCGAGCGGCACCTCCGGCGCGAGCCGTTCGCTCTCGCCGCACTCGACGTGGCGCTCGCGGATCGCGCGGCCGTAGCGCAATTCCGTGCCAAGGCCCGTGAGCTTGATCATGCGGCGCCGCTCGGCCGCCTTGCCGATCAAGCCGTGGCCGACCGCAACTTCCGCACCGATGCTTCCGGGCCCGTAACCACGGCTCGCGATCGCCACCAGCCGCTGCGTGCAGTCGTCGTTGACGAGCACCATCGAGTGCTGGAAGCCGAGCAGCTCATCGAGCGCCTCGAGCGTGCTCGCGAGCAGCCCGTCGAGGTCCTTGGCGCGCGCGATGCGTTGCGAAACCACCTGCAGGCCGCGCAGTTCCGTCAGCGGCCCCGGCACGGTCGTTTTCGGCGGCGTGTCGGCGATTTCGGCCGGCAGCAGGAAGCCTTCGATGCGCCGGCAGGTCTGCACCTCGAACACGTCGCTCGAGATCAGCTTGAACACGCCGGCCATGCCCGTGTGCGACGCGATCGCGTCGATGCGCAGCGACATCGTGTCGAACAGCGGCCCGCTCGTCTCCGAACGCACGAACTTCAGCCCGAGCTTGTAGCCCTCGAACTTCAGCGGGTCGTACACGATCACGGTCGCGTGCGGGTTCTCGGCGATGTTGCGGCGCGTCTTGTTGAAGAACTGGCACGAGAGCGCGACGTGGCGGTCGTCGACCAAATACACGTGGCTGAGCGACGTGACGTTCGGCTCCCCGCTCGCGCTGCAAGTGGCGAGCATCGACGGAATCACGCCTTGGAAGCAGGCGCTCATCTCCGACAGCCGCACCTTCATGGACCGACCTGCGCGGGCAAGGGCGCACCGGCGCCGGGGCCCGGGGTCTGCACGAACACCGCCGTCACGCGGAAGCGCACGGCGACGGCGGGCCACGTGTTCATGCGGTACGTGACCGTCGGCGGCAGGCCGACGAAGCCCCATTCTTCGGCCAGTTCCTCGCGATAGCGCTCCATGAAGGCGCGGTCGCGCTCGTCGGCGGGCCGCAGCTCGACGAGCTCGCCCTTCACCTGCATCGAGCGGTGGTCCATCGCGCGCGAGAAGCACACCGCGACCTGTCCGTTGTCGCGCAGGTTCGCCTGCGCGGTCTCGCTCGTCGCCTGCGGCAGGAACACGGTCGCCTCGTCACCGCCGACCTCGACGCGCACGCCGATTCCGCGCGTGGCGTCGGGCACGTTGTGGGCGTCGCGAGTGCCCGTGAGCACCGAGATGCCCGACTGCAGGAAACGCGCGAGGTCTTCGGAAATCGACGGCATGGCGAGAGAGCGCGGAGTGTAGCGCGCCCCGCGCGGTGCTTGAACCACGCGGGGCGCCCGGGAAATCTGGAGCTTCGGGGCTCAGCGCACGCTCGCCGGCGGCAGCGGCTGCGGCACGTGGTTCTTCACGGCCGGGATCGTGCGCAGGAACGCGAACATCGCGCGCAGGTCCTCGTCGGGAACCTGGGCGGCGTTCTGCCAAGGCATCGGCGGAAGGATCTGGCGACCGCGGCCGAGGTGGCGGCCGGTCTTGAGCGTCGCGACGAATTCATCCTCGGTCCACTTGCCGAGTCCCGTTTCCTCGTCGGGCGTAAGGTTGGCGGTGAAGCTCGTCCCCCACGGGCCATTCCAGGCCGTGAGCGTGTGGGAGGCGATCACGCCCCACGGGCCTTCGGGCAGTGCGGGCGCCGGCGGCATCACGAGACCTTCGGGGTGGCCCGACAGCATGCGCGTCATGTCCGGCGCGGGGCCGTTGGGGCCGAGCGCGAGCGGCGTGTGGCAGTCGTTGCAGCCCATGGCCGTCACGAGGAAGCGGCCGCGTTCGACGCGTGCGCCCTCGGGCTCGCCCGCCCACACGCTCGTGAGAGCGACACCACCGACACCGACGAGAACGAGAGCTGCGGCAAACCAGTTGGAAAGCGACATCGATTCAATCCTTGCGAGAAAGGTAGGGAGAAACGTTCCGGTTCGAGTCCGGCGCCGGGGGGAGGCGCGCGGGGTTCAGGTCCAGCTCGATCCACTGCGTGAGCAGCGCGACCGCCTGGGGATCGACGAGGTGCGTGCCCATCGGGGGCATCTGCAGGAGCGGGTTGCGCGTCGCGAGGCGCTGCAGGAGCAGGCTCTTCTCGGGCGCGCCCGCGGCGATGCGCGTCGGCGCGGCGCCTTGGAAACGCGCGGGAACCTCGAGCGCCGTGCGCAGCGCGGGGGCGAGCTCGTCCGCGTGCGCCAGCGACACCGAGAGGTCGAACTCGAGGTTCGCGAGCGGCCCACGCGCGTTGTGGCAGCTCGAGCAGTTGCCGTGCAGGTACCCCAGCGCCGCGCGCTCGCGCTCCGTCGCGGCCACGATGCGCGGAGCGTGCTCGACGAACTCGCGCGGCAGGTTCCGCACGAGTCCACGCTCGACGAGCGTCGCCAGATCGACGCTGCCGGGTTCGGGTTGCGTCGCGTGCGGCGCCTGCGGGTCGCGCTCGCTCGAGAGCTGCAGCGCAGAAAAGCCGAGCACCTCGTTGGGCGTGCCCGCATGGCAAGCGACGCAGTCGAGCCGCCCGGGAATGTCGTGGCGCGTGCCGCCGCCG
>JAPLOE010000170.1 GCA_026692705.1 Planctomycetota bacterium | reverse complement strand
TGTCGGCGACCGCGAGGCCGACCGTCGGGCCCGAGGGGATGGAGCTGGGGAACGTGTGGAACCACTCGTAGCTCTGGTGGATGTTCTGGATCAGCTTCACGCCGCCCGCGTGGCTCAGCGCGAGATCGGCCCAGCCGTCGTTGTCGAAGTCGCCGGCGACGACGCGTTGGCCCGCGAGCCCGCTCGTGTACGGGACGACGTGGAACGAGCTGAAGAATCCGAGCCCGCTGTTCCAGAAGTAGTCGACCGCGTAACCGCCGGAGTTGTTGGCGACCGCGATGTCGATGTCCCCGTCGTGGTCGAAGTCGGCGCTCGCGAGTCCCACGGGCGGCGTACCGAGCGAGCTCATGCCGCTGCCGCCGATGAAGCCGCGCTGGTGGTCGTTGAGCAGCACTCCGATGCCGTGCTGCGCCCAGCCGCAGGCCGTGACCGCGAAATCGGGCCAGCCGTCGCCGTTGAAGTCGTCGACGACGAGGCCCCAGGCGAGGTAGGCGTTGATGTCGGTGTTCGAGCCAAAATCGCCGCTTCCATCGCCCCACAGCACGCTGACGCGGCCGCCGTTCTGGCCTTCGCACGTCACGATCAGGTCGAGGTTGCCGTCGAGGTCGAAGTCCGCGCTCGCCGACTGGATCGGATGCGGCTGCGACAGGTCGAAGTCGACGCGCGGCTGGAACGAGGACGTCTGGGCTTGGGCGAGGCTCGCAAGGAAGGCCAGCGAGAAGCCGGCGCGAAGGGCGTGGTGCATGGGGGGGCGGTGAGCGATGGAGTGGAGGAGCGCCCGCAGGCGGGAACGAGTACTGGTGGCCCTCGACGAAGAACGTGCGGTCCTTCGAGGTCTTCGAGAGCGGCGAGCCGAGCAGGTTGGCGCCGTGGCAGGCCTTGCACTGGTTCGAATTCTGCTCGTAGAGGTCGCCGTGCACGTCGTCGATGAAGCGCATGTCCGCCACGTTGTGCATGCCGTGCGGGCCGTTCATCGAAACGGACGGCGGCAGGCCCGTGTGGCAGGCGGCGCACTCGAGGATCGGGCCCGCGTGCTTCTGCAGCTCGCGCGCCGTCACGTTGTCGTTCGCGCTGATCGGCTGCACCGGCCACTCCGCGTGCGTCGCGCCGTGGCACATCTCGCACGACACTCCACCGTGGCCCTTGCTGAAGCGGTACAGCGTGCCGGGGTTCTCGGCGAAGCGACCGGTGGGGCTCGCGATCGGCGACGCCGACGCATCGCCGATGCGGAAGGCCTGCGTGAAGCGGAAACCATCGGCAGCGAGCGCGTAGTTCGGGCCCGAGAGGTGCTGGCGCGCATCGCCGGTGTGGCACGACTGGCAGCGCGGCATGTCCTGCCACGGACGGCGCGCGTGGCCGTCGTTCTGCCCGTCGATGCTGCCGCCCGCGAGCAGCGGGAAGTCGCCGCCGACCGAGCGCATGTCGCCGTGGCAGTCGAGGCACTCCATGCCGGCGTTGACCATCGCCCCGCGCGCACACTGCGTGATCGCGCCCGGGTGGCACTGGTAGCAGGTCTGCTGGGCCGTGCCATTCGGCGGGAAAACAGGCTGTCCCGAGGTGTCGAGCAGCTGCCCGTGGTGGCTGTGCATCACGCTCGACATCGTCGCGTGACCGAGCTGGCTCCCCTGCGGGCCGGCTCCGGCGAGGTCGAGCGCGGGCGAGTAGTGGCAGGCCGCGCACAGCACCGGCTGTGCCGCCATCAGGTTCGTGCCTTCGGAGTGGTCGTGCAGGATCAGGATGTTGCGCTTGGCGCGGATCTCGGGGTCGGGATCGGTCGACCACGCGACCGCCGGATCGTTCGCGGCCAGCAAGCCCGTCTCGTGGCAGTTGCTGCAGTCGGTCTCCTGCGCGACCGGCACGACGATGTCCGTCGCGGCGATGCGGATGCCCGTCGCGCGGTCATAGGCGCTCACGCGCATCAACGGGTACGTGTTCGTGCCGCCGAGGTCGTCGGTCGGCGTGATCGGGATGCCCGCGGCGGTGAACCACTCGTGCTGCGGTTCCCAGCTGAGCGGCTGCGGCCCGGGATTGGGTGCATCGGCCGGCATGTAGAAGCCGAGCAGGCCCTGGCCCGGCTGCAGCGTCGCTCCGAAGAGCGCCTGCGCGTGGTCCCAGAAGTCGGTCTTGCCGATGCTCGTGGAGTTGACCGAGCCCATCGGGTCGGCGCTCGCGGAGTAGCGCACGTCGACGGTGCTCGGGTCGAGCAGGATCGGCGCGCCCGTCGGACCGGGCTTGACGACCTGCGCGTGCACGACGTTGAACGGCGGCAGGATCGAGAACACCGAGTATTCGCGATCCATGCAGTGCATGCCGAGGTCGTTGGTGGCGAGCACACGCGGCCGCGTGCCGGCGAAGGCGTAGTTGGGCTCGCCGAGTGATGTGTTTTCGGATTGGCTTCCGCTGCCGCATCCGGCGGCAACTATTGCAACGAGGCTTGCAACACTTGCAAGTTGACGATGTGTCATCGGGGGAGCTCCTGCTTGGCTGGATGGAATCGAGACGACCGCCCTTCGGACAACGGAGCGAGCGCGCAATGTTCCTCAGCCGTGCTGCGAATTCCGCCCGTTTCGTTGCAGGCGCAACGATCCCTCTCGCGAGCGTCAGCGCTCGACGCGGCGCGCGGCTCGCGCGCCCCACACCGGCGCGACGTAGGACGGCATCGCGCCGTTGCGGCTCGAGCTGCGGCAGGTCGTCGGCGAGTGCGAGAACGAGCCGCCGCGCAGCACGCGCGTCGCTTCCTCGCCCTCGATCAGGCCGTCGCCGCTGCGCGGCTTCGCGCTGCCGAGCACTTCCCACGAGTCGCGGCACCACTCGGCGACGTTTCCAAGCATGTCGTGCAGGCCGAAGGGATTGGGAGCGAGCGAACCGACGGGCGCCACCGACAGGAAACCGTCGTCGAGCGTGAGCTCCGCCGGCCAGTTCGCGCCGCCGCGCGCCGCCGTCGCGTCGGCGACGTTCGCGAAACCCTGCAGCGACGCGACGTCGTCGCCGCTGAAGAACACGCTCGTCGTTCCCGCGCGCGCGGCGTGCTCCCACTGCGCCTCGGTCGGGAGTTCGAGGTCGAGCTCGGCGAGCCACCGGGTCGCGAGTTCCCACGAGATCGTCTCGACCGGCAAGCGCTCCATCTCGGCGCGCAAGGCCTCTTCGTCGGGCACGAGCGTCGACGGGTCGAGGCCCGCGTGGCGCCGCACTTGCCCGCGGGTCAGCTCGAACTTGCCCAGAAAACAAGGCTTGGGCCGCACGTGCACGAGCGGGCCGTCCCACTTGCCGGTCCACGGGTCGACATTGGGCGAGCCCGCGGCGTGGGTCGCGTCGGGAAGCACGCTGCCGAGTTCGAATTCGCCTCCGGGGACGAGCGCGAGCACGACCGCGCTCGCTCCGTCGATCGCAAGCTTGCCCGCCGCGTCGCGCGCGGGAATCTGGCCACTCGCGAGGTGCGCGAATTCCTCGAGCCGCGAGTGCGGATCGGGGCCGAGCGGCACGAGCCCGACTTGCGGAGCGAGCTCGAGACCGGCGAAGCGCTCATCGGCTCGCACGCGCTCTGCCGCCGCGGCCCACGCGCCGGCATGAGCGTCGACGGTGCGCTCGCGCAAGTTCGACGCGAACGCGAGGCGCGTTTCGACGGACGGCAACTCGCGTTCGACTTCCGCCAGCGACTCGAGCAGGCGATCGAGCTGCTCGACCAGCCACGCGCGTGCCGCTTCGTTGCGCTGCGGATCGGGATCGAGGTCCGTGCGCAGCGCGAGCTGCGCGCGCGCCTCGACATTGCGTTCGCGACGAGCGAGCAAGGCTCGTGCACGTTCGATCCACGCCCGCAGTCGCTCTGCATTCGCCGGCGTTGCCGGCCAGAGCGTCGCGGATTCCGCCTGCAGATCCGCCGCGAGTGTCTGGTCCGAGAGCTGGCCGACGTCGCGCACGAGTGCGTCGCGGCGTTCGAGTGCGTCGCGCGTCCGATCGAGCAGCGCGAGTGTAGTGAAGAGCGCCGCGACGAGCACGACCGCCAGCGTCGCGAGGCTCGCGGCGAGCCTGCGGTTGCGCGCGGCCCAGCGCGCGAGCCTTCCGAACGTGCCCAGCGGTCGCGCGAGCACCGGTTCACCGCGGCGCACGCGCGCGAGCTCGTCCGCGAGCGCCTTCGCGCTCTGGTAACGCCGTTCCGTCGACTTCTCGAGCGCCGTCGCGAGCACCACCGCGAGATCGCGCGGCACACGCGGCGCGAGCTCGCGCACGTCGGCGGGTTCGTCCTCGAGGATCGCGCGCACCAGCCGCTCGCGCGTCGGTTCCTCGAACGGCCTGCGCCGCGCGACGAGCTCGTACGCGACCACACCCAACGCCCACACGTCCGCGCGCCGGTCGATGCGCTCGCCGCGCAGCTGCTCCGGCGCCATGTAGGCCGGCGTGCCGAGTGCGTCGCCGGTGAGAGTGAGCGGCGCTCCGTCGTCGTCGCGCGCGATGCCGAAGTCGAGCACGACCGGCTGGCCGTTCGGCTCGATCATCACGTTGCCGGGCTTCACGTCGCGGTGCACGACACCGGCCTCGTGCGCCGCGTGCAGCGCGAGCGCCGTGCGCTCGATCCACAGGAGGCGCTGCTCGAGCGATTCGTCGCCGCCGCGCGCAAGCCGTGCCTCGAGCGTCTCGCCTGCGATGAAGCGCATCGCGATCCACGCCTGCCGCTCGTCGACGCCGACATCGAAGATCGGGCACAGGCCGGGGTGGCTCAGGCGCGCGGCGACCTGCGCTTCGCGCCGCATGCGGGCTCCGAGGTCGCGCGCACCGGGTGGGCGCGCCGTCACCTTGAGCGCGACCTCGCGGCCGATGCGCGTGTCGAGCGCGAGCCACACGATCGCCTGTCCGCCGCGGCCGAGCTCGCGCAGCAACCGATAGGGTCCGAGTTCGCCGGCGGGCGAGCTCTCCGGCGTCGCGACCGGGCCGACGACCTCCGCATAGGCGCTCGCGATGGCCGCATCCCCGCCGGGGAAACGCGCGAGGTACTCGGCGAGCGGCCGCTCGATCCCCGCCGCACGGTCGCTGACGAGCTCGGCCAGGAACTCGAGCACCCTGTCGTCGGGATCGGAGGCCGCCACGGCGCAATCCTACGGGGTGGGGGACCCCGGCGAGGCGCCACTTTGCAGCTTCCTAGGGCCTGCGCGGGTGCAGCGGGGTAGCATCAAGGACCGTGGCGACGGAAATCCATTCCCGGGACGACGCCGACGCGCGCCCGCCGCGTTTCGAGGACCTGTGGTCCGAGTGCGCCCCGGCCGTCGCCGCCTGGCTCGAGCTGCACGTGCGCGATTCGCTGCGCCCGCACCTCGACCCCGAGGACGCGCTGCAGGAAGTCGCCTTCCGTGCCTTCGACGGCTTCGCGCGCTTCGACCCCGCGGCCGGACCCTTCCGCGCCTGGCTGTTCGGTATCGCGCGCCACGTCCTCTACCAGGCGCTCCAACGTGTCGGCCGCCAGCTCACCCACGTCGGCGCCGCGAGCGACCGCAGCTTCGACACGCAGGCCTGGTCGCGTCTCCCCGACACCACCACCTCGATCACGCGCCGCGTCGCGCGCGACGAGTCCCTGCGCCGTTTCGTCGCCGAAGTCCGCGCCCTCGACGACGACGACCGCCGCCTGCTCCTGCGCCGCGGCCTCGAAGGCCTCGCCCACGAGGACATCGCCCGCGAGTTCGGCATCACCACCGACGCCGCCATCAAGCGCTGGACCCGCCTGCGCGAGCGCCTCTCGACCGCCCCGCGTTTCGTGCAACTGGCGAGTTAGTTGACGGGCTTGACGGACGGGGCCGAGTCAAAGGATGCTCGGCGCAGGGCGAGCGAAAAGGAGCGGCAACGCATGCGCAGGAACTTGGGGAGCGTCGTGGTGGTGGAGCAGCGCGAACGCGCAGAGGCGCGCAGATGAGCAGCGCGAGCGACGGGCCGTTCGCGAAGTTGCCGGAGCCGCCGTATTACGCGGTGATCTTCACGAGCGTGCGGACGGAGCGTGACGGCGCGGAGTACGGGCGCGTCGCGGACGCGCTGGTCGAGCTCGCGCGCGAGCAGCCGGGGTTCCTCGGCGTCGAGAGCGTGCGCGACGGCGAGCGTGTCGGCATCACGGTCAGCTACTGGCGCGACGAGGCGTCGATCGCGGCGTGGAAGCGGCTCGCGGTGCACTTGGGCGCGCAACGGGCCGGCCGCGAGCGTTGGTACGAGCACTACGAGCTGCGCGTCGCGCGTGTCGAACGGGCGTACTCGTCCGAGACCAGTCCGCGCGCCGGACTCGAGTGACCGAGGCCCGCGCGGGTCGGGCTCGCGCAGGTGGAGGCTGGCCTCGTAGTTGAACCGAGCAATCCGATGGTTCGTCGGACCCGACGGGTTTGCAGTCCGCGGGGGACGCCCGCCCCCTGCACCGGCCGTCGAAACTCGAGCCGCGATTCTGGGCCATGGATGGCGCGTTGAAAGGGAGCGCAGACCCCGGATTCGACTCTTTCCGACGCGTCCGCGCTCGTCACCGAACTGGAATGCGCCCAGTGAGCCCGATGGCGACCCTTCATGCGCGAGCGGTGGCGGCGGATTGACCGCCAGCCTGTTCGAAGGGATCCTCCCTCGCGCGCTGGTGACGCCGCGCTCCGCACTCCCCATGGTGACTCAACTCCAAGAGCTCGACCGCGTGGCCTTTGCCGAGAGAGAGGAGTGGCTGGCTCACCTGGAGTCCAGTGACTCGAGGGTGCTGCTGCTCGACATGAAGCCGGAGCACAACCAAGCGCAGCATGCGTTCTCGGCTCGGCGAGGGGATTCCGAGCTCATCGTCGGGCTGGCCAGCGAGTTCCACGGGATCCACCCGGTCGCTGTCATCGTCGACGACGGGCGACGAATGGTGATCGGAAACGGCGACTGCGTCACGTTCGTGGACCTCGGGACACTTGCCGTGCTCGGGCAAGTGTGGCTCGAGAGTCCGTTCTTCGAGTTCCTTCCGCACGACGGGGAGAGCTCGATCGTCGTGTTGTACGAGACCGGCATCACCTGCATCGACCTCATGGTGGCCGTGCTGTGGACAGCGGCCGCCGCCGACATCATCACCGGTTGCGAAGCCATCTCCGCGACGGAACTTCGCGTTTCGCGGATGGACAGCCCGTCGATGATCGTGTCGCTTGCCACGGGCAAGGCCCGCACCGAACTCGGGTCACCGCGGTTCTGATCCAGCCTTGGATAGGCTCAGGAGCACGACAATGAGCACCGTGGACGAGATCAACGCGAGGTTCGAGTCGTTCATGATCGTCGAGCGGCTGGTGTTCAGCCCGGAACCCGGGTCCGCGTGCGCTTCGATCGTGCTCGAGCTCCGCTCCAACGAACCGACGTCGACGCGGCGGATCCGCGTGCAGGCGGGCGGTGTGGCGATCTGGCGATTGAGCGGAGACCTCTACGGGCTCGTGCAGTTGGGGTGCCTGCGCGTGACGGACGTTCACCACAGGCAGTGGGATGGAGTGCGGTACGAACTGGATGAACTCGAGGATCGCCGGATCTGGCTGCTGTGTGACTCGCTGAGCGTCGAGACGATCTCGCCGGGCCCCTGAGGAGCGCTGAAGAGCCCGTCCGGAGGGCCGGGAACGTGGTTCGGGCGGAAAACGCGGAAGAAAACTGGGTTCCGTGTCCGTTGGAGCGGGGCAGGGGGAAGCAGGGGGTAACCGGGGTGCACGGGGTGCTCCGGAACCTCAACTGGAGTGATTCCCATGCTTCGTTCTTTCCTTGTGTCGGCGATTGGCGCGGCGGGCGTGTTGCCCGGGCTCGCGGCGGCGCAGACGGTCTTGAGTGGTTCGCTGTCGGACGCGACGACGGGGCCGCTGCTCACGGGCGTCGTGTACCACGCGACGGGTGCGATTTCGGTCAACGCGGGCGCCACGCTGACGATCCAGCCGGGCGCGATCGTGAAGCTCTCGAACGGCAACACGTTCTCGGTGAGCGGCACGCTGCTCGCCAACGGCACGGCGGGGCAGCCGGTCTACATCACGTCGCTGAGCGATGACTCGGCGGGTGGCGACACGAACGGCGACGGGCCGTCGAGCGGCACGCCCGGGCAGTGGGTGTACACGCGCTTCTTCGCGGGCAGCGGTGCGAGCGTGCTCAAGAACGTGATCGTGCGCTACGGCGGCGGCGGGGGCTGGAACCCGATCCGCCTCGACGGCACGACGGCGACGTTCGAGGCCTGCACGGTCGAGCACAACTCCGGTCCGGGCTTCGAAATGACGGGCAATGCGGCCCAGCCGGCCATCGTCGGCTGCACGATCCGCAACAACTCCGGCTGGGCGATCTCCGGCGCGCGCTTCGAGAACCTGGCGCGTGTCCTGAACAACCGCGGGACGGGCAACGGCGGCAACGCGGTGCTGATCAACTCCCCCAGCGTCGGCGCCAGCTCCACCATCGTCGCGGCGAACGGCATCAACGGCGTGATCGCGCTGCAGGGCGGCCTGAGCCTGCCCGCGGGCCGCACGCTGACCGTCGGCGCGGGCACGATCTTCAAGCTCTTCAACACTGCCTCGAACGACATCTCCGGCACGCTGGTCACGCAAGGCTCGAGCTCGCGCCCGGTGGTCTTCACGAGCCTCTCGGACGACTCGCTGGGCGGGGACACGAACGCCGACGGCGCCTCGAACGGCTCGGCCGGCCAGTGGATCTACACGCGCTTCTTCTCGAGCTCGAGCTCCTCGCAGCTCGTGCGCACGACCTTCCGCTTCGCGGGCGGCGGCGGCTGGACGCCTCTGCGCATCGAGGACGCGAGCCCGAGCTTCCAGAACTGCACGGTGGAGAACGGGGGCAACTCGGCCTGCGTGATCGCGAGCCAGGCCGCGCGCCCGACCCTCCAGAACTGCAAGTTCGTGAACAACTCGGGCTGGGCGATCCAGGCGCAAGGGTTCGAGACGCTCGCCAACGTGTCGGGCTCGATCGCGACCGGCAACACGACCAATGCTGTGTTCGTGAGCACCGGCACGATCGCGAGCGACACCGTCGTCCGGCCGGCGTCGGGCATCAACGGTGCGCTCGTCTCGGCTTCGTTGAGCGTGCCCGCGGGGCGCACGCTGACGATCGAGGCCGGCACGACGCTCAAGCTCTTCAACAGCGGCTCGATCGACGTCTCGGGCACGCTGCTCAGCAACGGCACGCCGACGCTGCCCGTCGTGGTCACGTCGTTCTCCGATGACGTGTACGGCGGTGACACGAACAACGACGGCCCCTCGACCGGCACGCCCGGCCAGTGGATCTACGCGCGCTTCTACCCGAGCTCGAGCAACTCGTTGCTCTTCAACACGATCTTCCGGCACGGCGGCGGCGGCGGCTGGACGACCGTGCGCTTCGACGGCTCGAGCCCGACGCTGGCGCGCTGCACGATCGAGCGCGGCGGCAACACCGGCATCTCCTTCGCTGGCACGCCGGGCCAGGCGCGCCTCGACCAGTGCATCGTGCGCGACAACCTGGGCTACGCCATCAGCGACATCCTGATCGGCTCGGTGCCCTACATCACGCGCCTGCAGGCATCGGGCAACGGCGCGAACCAGGTGCGCGTGACGAACGCGAGCCTCACCTCCGACGTCTACCTCGATGGCAACAGCGGCCTGAATGGCGTGGTGGTGTGCGCGGCATCGCCGTCGATCTCGGCGCCGCACACGCTGAAACTCGGGCCTGGTGCGGTGCTCAAGCTCGTTCCGGGCGGCAGCCTCAACATCACGGGCTCGCTGGTCGTCGCGGCGACGGCGGACCGGCCGGCGATCATCACCTCGGAACGGGACGACGCGATCGGTGGCGATTCCGACGGCGCCCTCGGAGCACCTGCCGCGGGCCAGTGGATCTACGTGACGCTGAACGCGGGCTCGCCCGCGACGGACATCGAGCACCTGACGCTGCGGTATGGCGGCGGTGGTGGCTGGTACGCGCTGCGTTGCTTCGCGCCGACGGCGAAGCTGCGTCACGTGCGAGTGGAGCGCGCGGTGACCGGCGGCTTCGAGATCGGCGCCGTCGCTCGTGCGGACTACCTGACGGCCTGGAACGTGACGGGCGCTGGTTTTGCGTTGGGCACCGGCGCGTTCGACGTCCAGCGTGCCACGGCGAACACCTGCGGCACCGGCTTCACTCGCGGCGCTGGCTACACCGGCCTCGTGACGAGCTCGATCGCCTTCGGCAACACGACGAACTGGAACGGCTTCCTGCCCAATCAGGTGATCTACAGCGACGGCCTGGCCACGGGCTTGGGCAACCTCGACACCGATCCGTCGTTCGTCGACGCCCTGAACGGAGACCTGCGGATCCTGCCGAGCTCGCTGTGCGCGGACGCCGGTGATCCGAGCCTCCCGAAGGACGCGGACTGCACGCGCGCCGACATGGGCTCCGCGTTCCCCGACGACATGCCGGACTTCTACTGCACCGCGAAGGTCAACTCGTTCGGCTGCACGCCGTTCCTCGGTGTGACGGGCTTCACCCGCACGCAGTCGAGCGAGGCGCTGCGCGTGCGCGCCTTCAACGTGCTCAACGACAAGGTGGGCCTGTTCTTCTACGGCACGACGGGCCGTCAGGCGCATCCGTTCCAAGGCGGCTTCAAGTGCGTGCTGGATCCGATCCGGCGCACGGCGACGAGCCTTTCGGGTGGCGTGAGCGGTTTCGCGAACTGCACGGGCGTGCTGACGCTCGACGTCACGGCGCTGATGGCCTCGGGCTCGCACCCGACGCTGGTGAGCGGCGCGACGGTCGGTGTGCAGTCGTGGTACCGCGACCCGGCCGCGGTGGCGGGCTCCGGCCTGTCGAACGCGGTCGAGTTCACGCTCTGCCCGTAAGGCACGCTCCTCGACGCTGGCCTCAGGGGGGCCTTCCGCAGCGCTCCCCCGTGGCGCCGCGGAGTCGAGAGGACGGCGGCGGTCGCGCAAATTGCGCGACCGCCGCCGGACTGTTTCGGGGTCAGCGCACGGGCGCGAGCTTGGGATGCGCCGGGTCGGCCTCGTAGTGCGGCGACATGATCTGCACGCCGGCCGAGTTGAAGGCGTCCTGGATGTTCTGGTGGAGCTCGCTGTAGATCGCCTTCATGCGCCGCGGCTCGCGCGTCGTCGCGTTGAGCTCGTAGGTCACGTAGAAATCGCCAAGTTCGGTCTGGTGCACGAAGGGCGCGGGCTCGGCGAGCAGGCCGTTGGTGCGGCGCGCGGCGGAGAGCAGCAGCTCGTGGACCTGCCGCCACGGCGTGTCGTAGCCGATCGTGACGGTGGTGTGCAGCACGAGCCCGTCGGTTCCGGCGCGCGTGGAGTAGTTGACGACCTGCCCCGAGAGCAGCGAGCCGTTGGGGACCGTCACGATCTCGTTCTTCGACGTGCGCAGGCGCGTCACGAGCAGGTCGAGCTCGACCACGTCGCCCTCGACTTCGCCGACGCGGATGCGGTCGCCGGTGCGGAACAGGCGGCTGAAGACGAGCAGCAGGCCACCGGCAAAGTTGGCGGCGGCGCCCGAGGAGCCGAAGGTGAACACGGCGCCGAAGAGCAGGCTCAGGCCGCGAAAAGCCGGGGAATCCGAGCCGGGCACGTAGGGGAAGGCGGTCACGATCGCGGTGGCGAGGATCACGAGGCGCGCGAGCTTGAAGAGCCGCAGGCTGTGGTCGGGCTCGACGCCGGGGATGCGGATCGTGCCGCGCTGCGACTCGACGGCGAGGAAACGCAGCAGCTGGATCGACCAGCGCGCGAGCAGGGCCACGACGAGGATGAAGAACAGGTCGCCGACGTTCGCGAGCAGGCTCAGGCCGAGCTGCTCGAGCGGGCGGAGCGCGTAGCCGAGCAGCGCGAGCGCATAGGAGCGCGTCAGCGGGATCAGCGCCGAGACGGTCTCGAGCCAGGCGATCACGAGCACGGCGATGACGCCCCAGTGCACGATCGAGAGCGCGCGCCGCTGCAGGTCGCGACGCAGGCGCTCGACGTTGCTCGGCGTGCTGCCTTCGGGTGCAGCGAA
>JAPLOE010000169.1 GCA_026692705.1 Planctomycetota bacterium | reverse complement strand
CGCTCCTGTCGCACCCTTGAGACGGCCCCCGAAGTCCGGTTCATGCGTTCCAGATCGGGGAAGCGGGGGGCTAGGGCGCCGCCTGCCGCAGCAGCGTGCGCCGCGCTTCCTGGAGCGCGCGCTGCTCGGCGGCCGAATGGTGCGAATTCCCCGCGCGGGCGAGCGGTTCCAACGCCGCACGCGAACCGAGCTGGCCCAGCAGGCCGCAGGCGGACGAGAACTGCGCGCCCTCGAGGGACTCGAGGCGTTGCCCGACGGCGGCGGCGATCTCGTGGCGCGGGAAGCGATGCCGCGCGAGCTCGTTCAGCGCGGCGCCGGAAGCGCGCGTGTCGTTGCTGCCGAGCTCGTCGAGCAGGCTCGGCAGCCTCCCGACGCGCCAGTCTCGCTCTTCGGCCAGAAAACGCAGCCAGCGCGGCGCGTCCGTACGAAGCGCGCGCCCGTGATGCGGCGCAACGACCACAGCGCGTCGGCGCTCACGCCCGGATGGGCCGAGCGAAGGAGCGAGACGAGCTCGCCCACGCTCCCCGCGTCCTCGAGCCAGCCGACGCACAGGATCGCCTCGCGGAATTCGGGAGCGTCCGCGTGGTCGAGCGAATCCCGCAGCCCGGCGCAGGCGCGTTCGTCGAAAGGAGCCGGCAACGCTCGAGCGCATTCGGAGAGCGCCCGCACGAGCGCCGCACGATCGCTGCGCTTCTGCAGCAGCCACTTCCCGAGCACCTCCACTGCGGTGTAGGTGTGGCTCGCGCCGAGTGCGGCGACGAGCAGCGGCCGTTGGTCCTCGGGTGCGTGTTCGACCGCGCTGCGGAGCGCTTCGGCGGACTCCGAGTGGCGCCGGAAGATCTCGGTGGTGCAGGCGCGCAGGCCGAGATCGTCGGGCTCATCGCCGGGTTCCACTGGCGCGTGGGCCTGGGGCGCGCTCGCGGCGAGCTCGAGCGCGAGCGGGAGGTCGCGGAGCTCGCCGAGCGCTCCGAGCAACGCGAGGGCTCCGCGTGTCTCGGCGGCCGAAGGCTTGGCGCCGACGAGGTTCGAGAGCTCGTTGCGGACGCTCGGCAGGCTCGTGCGCAGCACCTCGATCGCCGCTTCCGCCGCCGTCACGCTCGTGTTGCCCTGGCTGCGCAGCAGGATGTCGAAGCACGCCTGCGCGCCTTCCGACCTCGCCGTGCGCAGCTTCTCGACGACCCGGACGGCCGTCTGCGGCGTGCAGCGCGCGAGCTCGTCGCGCAACGAGCTCGAAGGCGCCTGCGCGAAGGAGGCGCCGGCGAGAACAGCCAGAATCAGCGGGCGATGCAGCGGAATCATGGGAGCGGTTGGCGGTAAATGCCGAGCACGGACGAGACCGTCGACCAGTTGAACGCGGATTCCGGGCCCACGTAGGAACGGAACGTCAGCGACAGGTCGAGGTACTTGATGCTGAGCTCCACGTCGGCGTCGATGCGCGCTTCCGAGGGCTTCACGAGCAGATCCGCGTCGACCGCGAGCACGTCGAACGGGTCCTCGCTGAGGTCGCGCGCGATCTGCACGGGAAGCTCGACCACGCGCCACGAGAGCGGCTTCACGAGCGTCGTCGCGGCCGTGTCGCCGGTCAGCAGCGCCGCGTCGAAGTGCACCTTCGCGCCGTCGGCGATGACGAGCCGCTGCGCTGCGACCGTTCCATAGATCTCGCACGCCGGTTGCAACGCGAGGCGCGCGTTGGGAGCGTAGAGCGCGCCGAAGAACGGCCCGGTGGCGAGGAAACGGATTGCCGGGTCGGCCGCGCCGTCGCCGTCGCGATCGCGCGAGCCGGTGGCGGTCGCGATCAGCTTGAACGCTGCGGTGTCCTGTGCGGGGAACGCGAGCTTGGCCGAGGTCGCGAGGTTGAGCCAGTCGGTGACGTACAGCTCGACCTTGCCACCGCTCGTGTCGATTTCGAGGCCTCCGGTGCCCTGCACGGTGAGCTGGTCGACGACGACGCGCGTCGGACCTCGCAGCGTGAGCGTCGATTCGGCGCCGACGACGATGCTCGTGTATTGCGCTTCGGCCGAGCTGATCGCTTGTTTCGCGCCTCGACTGAGCGCGATGTCCCCGGCCTTGGTGAACGTCGGGACCTCGACGGGAACCATCGCCACCGGACTCGAGGCCGGCGTGGTCGAACCCGTGACGAGCGAGAGCAGCCCGAGCGTCACGGAACCTCCGGGACCCGGCACCGCGTTGCCACGCACCGTGCCCGAAGCACCGACCGTGATGTTGCCGTTGCTGCGCAGCGGCGCCGGCGGGGCCGTCAGCGGATCGATGAGCGGGATGCCGGACCCGCCCTTGGAGTCGTAGGCGTCGACGAGCGAGCGCGCCCCGACCGTGACGTCCTGCGAGCTCATGATGCCCATCGAGGCGAGGTTCTGCGACTCGCGCTTGACGACCAGCGAGAGCGTGACGCGACCCGAGCCCGACATGCCGGTGCTCTCGAGGCCGATGACGTTGTCACCCAGTTCCGTGGCGCTGACCCAGAACAGGCCATCGCCGTACTTGGCCGGATCGGCCTGCGTGCCGATGTTGCCGGAGAAGCCCGATTTCACGGCGAAATAGGCCTCGGCGATTCCCGCCTCGGAGAGGTTGAAGGCGCGCTTGTTGTCGATGCTCGCCACCTGCTGGCGCAGGCGCGTCGAGTCGAGCTCGAGCAGGCAGACGCTGAGCGCCCCGATCGCGATCGTCGCGACCAGGGTGGCGATCAGCACGCCTCCGCGGCGCGAGCGTTTCCCCTTCGTGAGTCCCCTGTGCATGTCCATCGCTCCTAGTCGTTGCGGCAGTGCACGATCGCGGTGCGCGAGTACACGACCGTCCGTCCGCCGGGATCCTTGCGCTCGAGCGAGAGCATCACGGTCACCTGCGTGCCCTCGAGCACGAAGGCGAGGCCGCTCTCGTCGACGAGGCCGTTGCCGTTGTCGTCTCTCCCGTTGGGCTGCTCGCCCTCGAGGAATTTCCGCACCCAGCGGCTCCACGTCGCCAGCCGCTCGCCGACCTCGCCGGGACTCTCGATCCAGATGATCTCGCCCTGGTCGACGCGCATCTCGATGCGTTCGGGCGCGCCGAGCACCAGCTTGCCGTTGTTGACGCCGAGGCTCTGCATGTACTCCATGCGATCGTGGAAGGCCGGTGCCGAGGCGCCCGGTTCCAGCGATTCCGAGCTCGCGGCCATCAGCGCGAGCACGATGCGGTCGAGCGTCTGGTCGAGCTGCAGCTCCAGCGTCGCGCGCGAGGTCTCGTCGTCGTGCGCGTCGCTGCTCGAGCGCATCACCATCACGATGTTGCCGAGCACGAGCCCGACCACCGTGAGTGCGATCAGGATCTCGAGCAGCGTGAAGCCCGCTCGCGCTGCGGCGCGGCGCAGCATCTAGTTCCCGTACCCCGCGAGCATGGTGTGCATCTCCAGCCGCCGCGGCCCGAGCGGCGTGTCCCACTCGAGCTCGACCATCACGGGCAGGATCGCGTAGTCGCCTGCGTGGTCGCGTTCGTCGATCAGCGTGTCGCCGTTGAGGTCGCGCGGCAGGCCGAACACCTCGTCCTGCGCATTCTCGTACAGCAACTTGCCCGTGTGGGGGAGCACCACTCGGCCGACGAAGCCGTCCGCGTCGCCCTTGAGCGGTTTCAGGCCGGGAACCGCGAAATGCGGGCCGGGCCCGGTTCCCGCTCCGGCGGGATCGTCCGCGCCGCTCTCGTTGTAGAGCTTCCACACCTGCGCGAACGGCTGGCAGCGCATGCGCTCGAGCTGGCTGCGCGCCGCGTGCGACGCGACGCTGGCGAAGCGCTTGTCCGAGCCGATGCGGGTCGTCGTCGTGATGACGCTCGAGAACATCGCCATCGCGATCGTCATCACGGCGATCGAGATCGTGATCTCGATCAGCGTCATGCCCCGCGTGCGCAGGGCGTGCAGGGGAACGGTGGGCAGGGTTCGGCGGCGCAACATGGGAACGACCGCCTCCCGCGCCGGAGGGCGGGAGGCACGCGCCGTTCTTCGGAACCCCGCTGGCCCGCCCTGCAACGACGTTCACGGGGGAGTCCGCACCCCCTTCGCCGAGTGCGCGGGAAGCCCTTGGCGCTGGAAGGAAATTCCAATTGGCGCCGGAGCCCCTGGCGGTCTCAGCGGCCGAGGTCCGTGCGCACGTCCGCGGGCAGGGCCGGGAGCACGAGGTACTGCTCGGTGATCGAGCGGCCGGTGAGCAGGTGCTCGCGCAGCGCGGCGGCGCCGAAGCGGGCCCGATAACGCCCGAGGGCCTCGCTCACGCTGGCGCGGATGGAGCCGGTGAGCTGCAGGTCGCGCGCGAGCAGCAGCCCGAGCTGCTCTCCGATGCCCTTGGCGCCAGCCTGCATCCACAGCGAGCGCTCGAGCTCGGCGATCACGGCGTTGCCCATGCCGAAGCTGGGACGCTTGGTCCCGCGCAGGTCGTAGGGCAGCGGACTGTCGCCCGGCTTGAGCCACTCCGCGACGAGCGTGGCCTCCGTGCGTGTCCACTGCGAGCGCAGCTCGTAGCCCGTCACTTCCGGCGGCGCGGGAAGGTGCTCGGCCTGCCAGCGCGCGAACGCATCGTTCAGCTGAACGTCGAGCTGCGCCGTCTTGTCGCCGAGCAGGAAGTAGTAGCGGTCGTTGTAGCGCGTCACGCGTTCGTTGAACGGCTGGATGCGAGCGTTGAAGGCGCGCACGGTCGCGTTGTTCGACGCGTTCTCTTCGTTGAGCCGCGCCGCACGCTCGTCGAGCGCCCGGGCCTCGGCCTCGAGCGCGGCCTTGCCGACGGTCGGCAGGCGCTTCTCGATCGAGACGCGGAACGTCTCGGCGTCCTGACGGTGCGACTCCGAAGCGGCGTTGTATGCCGCCTGCAGCTCGTTGATGCGTTTCTGCTCGTTGTCGATCGCGGCCTTCTCCGCGTCGATCCAGGCCTTTTCCTCGCGCATTTCCGGCGGCAGGTCGAGGCCGAGCCACGCGAACGCGAGCTCCGGCGGCGTGGGAGCGGGAGCGTCGGCGACGTCGGCGATGCGCAGGCGCTCGACGCCATCCGAGACGACCTGCACCCACGGCGGCGCGTTGCCGCCATCGGCGAGCCTCGTCGCCTCGCGCAGGTCCGCGACGCTCTCGAGCGAGAGGCCGAGCTGCCAGAAAGCCGCGAATTCGGCGATCGGCGACCGCCGGAAGAGCTGCTCGAGGCGCTCGAAGTACGCGACCGTCGCGTGCAGCGGCGGGAGGCGGCGGGCGACGAGCGGGGCGAGCGCGTTGCGGGCGTTCGCGACCAGCGGATCGGGATCGCGCGAGCCGTGCGCGAGCACGTCGACGAGGCGCTCGGGCTCGGGGAACGCCGCGCGTGTCACCATCGCCGCCGAGAGCCAGTGGCTCGCCGCCGTGGCCGGCAGATTCCACTGCTGCGCGAGCTCCGCGCGGCGCACGAACTCGGCACGCACGAGCGCCGGCACCTGCGCGCGGAACGTCGCCCAGCTCCGCGTCTCGTTCAGGCCTTCCAGCGGTGCGCTCAGCTTTCCGAGCAAGTGCCCGACCATCGAAGGCCGGTTGACGTAGTCCTGCAGCGCCTGATCGAGCGCCTGCGCGTCCTTCATGCGCTGCGCCGCGTAGTAGACCGGATCCATCTCGCCGGACTCGGCCATGGCGAGCGCGAGCGCGCGCACGGCCGTGCCCTCGTTCGGGCTGCCGACCTCGCGCCGATGCCGTTCGGCGAAGACTGCGGGCAAGCTCGCGCGCAACGCCTCGCGCACGTGCGAGGGCAGCGTGTAGGGGAGCATGCCGTTCGCGTTCTCCCGGACCTCCTCGGCAGTCTTGAGCGCCTCGAGCGCGTCGGCGAGGGCGAGCGCGGTGACGATCTCCTGCGTCGAGAACGCTCCGTCCGCGCCGTAGGACGCCCAAACGCTGGAGTGCGCGCGGAAGCGGTCCGCAGCGGCGCGTTCGCGCGAGAACTCGGCCAATTCCCGGCGCACGGTGCCGCTCCAGGGAGCCGCCTGCTCGATGCGCTCGAATTTCTGCGAGAGTCCCGCGATCTCGACCAGCAACGCGCGCACGGCAGTTTCATCGCCTTGCGGCCGCGCGTCGAAGCGCTGCTTCCACTCTGCGAACGTCGCCTCTGCTTCGGCGCCGAGGCGCGCGTTGCGTTCGGCGTAGGCAGACTCCGCAGCCTGCACCACGCTCGCGAGCGAGGCTCCCGCGCGTGGGCCGTACTTCAACGCGAGGTCGTGGGCCGCGACGACGTTGCCGCGCGCGAGGTCGTCTTCGATGACGAGCGCCACGTCAGCTGGGGTGTTCATCAGGCCCGTGGTCCGGAGCGCCGACAGGCTTGACGCCCGCACGAAACCGTAGAAAGCCCCGGTGGAATCGACGAGCAACCAGATGCCAGGCAGCGTGCTCTCGTAGGCGTCGACGACCTCGGTCAGCCCGAACACGTGATCGCCGTACAGCTCGCCCTTCACCGGCCGGAAGATCCCGGACCATTGGCCGGCCCAGGCCGTGCGCGCGACGCCAGCGTCGGCGAGCACCTTCTCGCGGTCGATCGACAGGTCGAGCACCGTCGTGATCTCGATCGATTCGACGGGTTGCGCAGGGTCGGAGCCGAGCGCGCGGATGCGGTACACCTCGCTCGACGGATGCATGGCGAGCAGGCTTGCGCGCCAGCGCTGAAAGTCCTGCTGCTCCCATTCCTTCGGCCCGAACTCGCCGAGCAACGCAGCCGCCGGTGGCGCACCGAGCTTGATGCCCAGCGGCGCGGAGTCGCGCACGAGCTTGGAGAGCGCGGCCACCCGAGCGGGAGCCTCCTTCTCGCCGGAAGACGCGGAGGAAGCTCCTCCGGAACTGGCACAGCTGGCGAGCAGCGAGGCGAATGCGATCAGGGAAAGCGACGCGAGCGTGGGGACGGAGCGGCGGGTCATGGCGACTGGATCGGTCCGAGGCGGCGCGGACTTGGCTCGCCGGCGCCGCGTGGATCGCGGCCGGGAAGGCATGGAGGGAATTGCCGGGGGCTGGAAACGAATTCCGGGAGTGCGGGCAGGCGTTGTGCGCTTCGGAGGAGCTCCAACGGTCGGACGCGCCGCCGTCGAGTCCCGATCCCGCGCTAGCATCCTCGGCACGATGCAAACGCGACGAGGCTGCGTGGTGTTGGCGGTCGTGGGACTTGCGGCGAGTGGAGTCGGGCAGCAGCGCTCGCGGCTCGAGACCGGCTGGGAGCTCGCGGTGGAGACGGTGCCCGGCGAGCGGCCGACCGAGGGCTGGCGCAAGGTCAAGGTGCCGGGGACGTTCGAGGACGCGCTCGGGGAGAAGTTCGACGGTGTCGCGTGGTACCGGATCGCGCTCGCGAGTTCCGGCGAGGCGCAGGCCGTGCGCGTGCTCTTCCACGGCGCGTCGACGCACGCGCGCGTGTTCGCCGATGGCGTCGAAGTCGGCAGCCACCTCGGCGCGTGGACGCCGTGGTCGGTCGATGTCACGCGCGCGCTCGCCGACGGAAGCGCGCTGCTCGAGGTGCGTGTCGACGAGAAGGTCGGGCACAACACGCAGGGTTTCCTGCCGGTGATCCAGCCGCATTTCGGCGGCCTGTGGCGTTCGGTCGAGCTGTGCGCGGACCACGGGCCGGTGATCGAGCGCGACCAGGTGTTCGTGTTCGGGGATGCAGTCGGGGAGCACCCGCGCGTGCGCCTCGAGGTGCCCGTGCGCGGAGTGAGCGTTGATGAGCCGCTCCGACTCAAGGTCACGTTGCTCGACGGCGCGCAGGAGCTCGCCACGAGCGAGATCGGCACCATGGTGGTGCACGAGGGCCGTTGGAAGGCGGTGGGGGAACTTGAAGTGCGCGACGACGTGCGGCGCTGGGATCCGGAGCGGCCGGAGCTCTACACCGTCGCGTTCGAGTTGCGCAGCGGCGAGCGCACGCTCGAGCGGCTCGAGAAGCGCGTCGGCTTCCGCGACCTGCGCGCCGAGGGCACGCGCATCACGCTCAACGGCCGGCCGCTGCAACTGCGCGGCATGCTGCATTGGGGCTACTCGCCGCCGCACTTCGCGCCGCCGGAGGAGCGCCAGTACTGGCGCACGCAGCTCGAGGCCATCAAGTCGCTCGGCTGCAACATGCTGAAGGCCTGCCTGTGGGTTCCGCCGGAGTGCGTGTACGAGCTGTGCGACGAGATCGGGCTGCTCCTGTGGCAGGAATACCCGACGTGGCATCCGACGCTGACCGGCGAGCACCTCGAGGAACTGCGCCGCGAGTACGACGAGTTCCATCGCTACGACCGCAGTCACGTCTCGGTCGCGCTGCGCAGCCTGACCTGCGAGACCGGCCACTCGGCGGAGCTCTCGGTGATCCAGGCGCTCTACGACCGTTGCAAGCAGCTCGTGCCGCAGACGCTCGTCGTCGACGACAGCGCGTGGATCGAGTGGCACCGCGTGCACGACTTCTACGACGACCATCCCTACGGCAACAACTCGTGGTGGCCGAGCAAGCTCAGGCAGATGCGCGAGCACATCGCCGCGCGCAGGCCCAAGCCGCTCGTGCTCGGCGAATGCATCGCCGCCGACACGTGGATGGACCTTGCGCGCTGGGACAAGCTGCACGGGACCGAACCCTTGTGGTGGCAGCCCTGGGGACTGGCGCCGCAGCGCGCCTTCGAGGAACGCCTCGAGCGCCTGTTCGGCGCCGAGACACGCGCGTCGCTGCGACCGATCTCGCTCGATTTCGCGCTGCGCAACCGCAAGTACCAGATCGAACGGCTGCGCATCAGCGCTCCGGAAGCGGGCTACACGCTCTCGGTCGTGCGCGACTTCACCAAGGCGCGCATGGGCTTCTTCGATGACTTCGACGAGCTCAAGTGGGCACCTGAGCAGTGGAGCTGGCACCGCGACACGCTGATCGCGCTCGAGCCGGGGATCGTCCGGGATTCGCGTGCACTCGTCGCGGGCCCTCAGTCGCTTGGCCTGCGTGTCTCGCATTCCGGGCTCGGCCTGCTCGAAGGCACGCTCGTCGTGCGCATTCCGGACCTGCAGGTCGAGCGCGAGTTCGCGGTGCAACTGGAGCCGGGCGCGGTGTCGTCGAGGTTCGGTGTGCCGCTCGACCTGCCCGACGTCGAAAGACCGCAAGCGCTGCAGGTGCTGGCCGAGCTGAAGGGAACCCATCCGGTCGGCAACTCCTGGAGCCTGTGGCGACTGCCGGCCCTCGAGACGGACGTGCGGCGCGACGTCCGCGTGGTCGAGAAGCTCGATGCGGCGACGCTCGAGTTCGTGAAGCAAGGCGGGCGCGCGTTGCTCGTCGCGGGCGACCGCAAGGGCAGCCTGCGCACGGACTCGATCTGGTTCCTCAAGGGCGCGCCCTTCGCGCCGCCGCACGCGCTCAACGACAAGCTTCCGCAGGACTTCCTGATCGAACTCTCCAGCTTCGACCTCGAGAACGGCACGGTGCTGCACGGCGACGCGTGGCTCGACCATGTCGATCCGCTGCTCGGTTTCTGGGACACGCACGACATCGCGCACGTCAACCCGTGGCTGTTCGCGTTCACGACGCGCTACGGCGCGGGGCGGCTTGGCGCGACGGTGCTCGAGCGTTCGACTCCAGCGGGGCAGTACGTGTTCGGTCGCCTGCTCGAGCACCTCGCCGAGGGGCCGGATCCGCGCGCGAGCGTTCCGCCGGAGCTTGCAACGCGGCTCGAGCGTGCGCTCTCCGCCGCTCCGCTCGATCTCGTGCAGTGGCAGATCGCCTTCGACCCGACCGACCGCGGCGCGGGCGACGGCTGGATGGACGGCGGTGAGCACGCCGGTGCGGACTGGGCACCGATCGAGGCTGGAAAACACTGGGAAAACGCGGGTTTCGAGCACCGTGACGGCGTCGCCTGGTACCGGACGACGTTCGAACTGCCTGCGCACTGGAAGGACGACGCCATCACGCTCGTGTGCGAAGGCGTCGACGATTCCTACCGCGTCTACCTCGACGGCCGCGAGCTCGCGCGCCACGGCAACCCGGAGACGAACGAGACCGTCTGGCTCGTGCGCACGACCACCGACCTCACCGGTCGCGCGCGACCGGGCGAGCGGCACTCGCTTGTCCTGCGCGTGGTCGACCACGTCGGTTCCGGCGGCGTCTACAAGCCGGTCTACATCACGACCGGACCCGCGGACGCCACCGGCGACCTCGTGCACTGAGCCGCGTTCAACGCAGCGTGCGCGCGAACTCCTCGAGCTGCGTGATGCACGTGTTCCAGCCGTCGAAGAAGCCGAGCTTCTCGTGCTGGTCGCGCGTCGCGCGGTCGGGGTGCATCACGCGCGCCACGTAGCGCGTGTGCTCACCTTCGTCGGCGAGCGAGATCTCGGCCGTCATCGGCAGCCACGAGGCCTGCGGCCGCCAGCCGGCGCCGAGCTGCGACGTGAAGACGAGCTTCTCGAGCTGCACGATCTCGAGGAAACAGCCGGGGTTGTCGCTCTCGCCGCCGTCGGGGCCGCGCATCAACGTGTGGAAGCCGCCGCCCGGCCGCAGGTCGAAGGCCTTGAGCTCCGTCGTCCACGGCTTGGGGCAGAACCACTCCACGAGCAGTTTCGGCTCGGTCCAAACGCGCCACACGGTGCGTCGCGGCGCCTTCACGAGGCGCGAGATCACGAGGTCGTCGGGGTGAGCGGGTTCAGGGTTGGCGCGTTGCACGGGTTTCCTTTCGGTGGAGTTCTTCGGCGAAGCTGGCCATGGCGTCGCTGCGCGCTTCCCAGAGCGTGCGTTGCGTTTCGAGCCAGCCTTGCGCCAGCGCGAGCGCGCGCGGTGCGAGCTCGCAGGTGCGGACACGGCCTTCCTTGTGGCTGCGGACGAGCCCGCAATCCTCGAGCACGCCGAGGTGCTTGACGAAGGACGGCAGCGCCATGTCGAACGGTTGCGCGAGCTCGCTCCCGCTCGCCGCCCCGCGCGCCAGCCGCTCCAGCACCGCCCGCCGCGTCGGATCCCCGAGCGCCGCGAACACGCCGTCCAGCCTCGCCGCCGCCTCCTTACGGTTAGCCATGTAGCTAAGTGTAGCGCCCGCTCACGCTCCCGCAAGCCTCGGCCTCACTGCTCCCTGTGGATCCGCACGACGAAGGGGTCGGAATCGAACACGAGGCAGGTCGCGAGGGTGGAGCCTCCCCAGATCGACCCGTCGGCGGCAACGCGGAGTCGGACCAGCCAATCGCCCGGAGTGAGGACGTACTGCTCGGAGAGGTCCGCCTCCCACCACTCGTCCATGGGGAAGCGACGCGTGGTGGTGCCTGGAGCGACCCGATTCAAGGAGCTGACGTGGCTACCCGTCCACCAGGTCTCCGGCCAAGCCCGTCGCTCGGCCGGCGTTCCATCGAGCTGAGTGACCTCGAAGAGCACCGAGAGAGGATCGTCCTTGGGCATGATCCACTCCGTCTCGTCGAGGTTCATCACCTCGTAGCGGACGCGCTGAAGGACGTTGCGCGGTTGCCCATCGCAGTCCTCGGGATGCACGATCACCTTGGCGATCAGCGGTCGGCCCTGCGCGAGGCGCAGCGCCGGAAGCAGCGAGCTCCAAGCGCCTTCGTCACAAGGCATCTCGTGGCCGACTCTGCCCTCACGGTTTCTGATGTCCTCCAGCGCGGTTTCGAGGAACTTCAGCCAGCGCTCGCCGCCGCGCAGCCCGGCTTCGTGGAACTCCCATTCCAGCGGAGACTCGATATCGCCCTCCTTCGACTTCGCCAGGGACTGGCGCAACCGCTTCTCGAGCGCGTCATCGTCGAGTGCGCGAATCGCGGGCGGCGCAGGTTGCAGCACGGGAGGCCGGAGCGTCACGTCGTGGATGGAGAGCTCGGTCGCGGAATAGTTCGTGAGCACGCTGCCGGTCCAGCAACGACGTTCGGGGTCGCCCTCGAGCGTCAGGACGAGCTGCAGCCTGCGTCCGGCCATGGACTTCGGAGCGACGATTTGCACGCGACCCTGCGCGTCCGAGCGAAGTCGACCGGAGAACGGCGCCGGCGGCGGAACGACGAGGCCGGTCGCGCCGACGAAGACGGCGACATCGCGTTCCGCAAGGATCTCGGCGCGTTCGTCGAGCAGCCGCGCCGTGATCGAGATGCCGGTGGGAGCGGATCGGACTGCGCTCATCGTCGCCGCTTCCCCGCTCGGTTCCTTCCCGCACGAGCCGAGGAGGAAAAAGCCGATCGCGAGACAGCAGAGTGCGCGCATGCGGAAAACTCTAGCGCCGTGCCCGGGGAGGACTACGTCGCCAGACTTGGTTCGGGCTCTCACTCGTTCTTGCGAATGCGCACGACGAAGGGATCCGACTCAAGGATGGGCCACGCCTCGACGAGCGGTCGTCCCACGATGAAGTGGAACGGAGCGTAGAGCACCCGGACCGTCCAGTCGCCTTCGCCGAGCTCGTATTGCGGCTCCACGAAGGCCGGCCACCAGTCGAACAGGCCCTTGAACCGGGTGGTGTCACCGCGATCCACGGGACGGGTCTCCCACATTCCCCCGTCCGTGATGGTGTCCGCACGCTTGCGGGGTACCGGGCGACCGGCGGAGTCGTGGACGACGACGCAGGCCTGATTCACGCCCGGTTGGAACGCCAAGGGCACTTCTGAATGCTGGTTGGCCACCTCGAACTCCAGCATGGCGAAGGACTCGCGCGGCTTGCCGTCGCGGTCGTCCGGATGGACAAGCACTCGCGCGAGAGGAGGGCCACCTTTCGCCTCTCCCCGCGCCAGCAGCAACAGCAATTCCAGTTGCCCGAAGTCGGGAGCCGCCAGCTCGTCGTCGTCCCGTCGCTCGCGAAGTTCGTCCATCAGCCCCGTGAGTACCCCGACCCAACGAGCACCTCCGCGCCTGCTGATCTCGCGAACGACCGGAAGCAGCTCCTCGAGCTCCGACTGCGACCTCCCCAGCCAAGTCTCGACGGCATCCCTGGCGCGCCGCTCGAGAGCGTCGTCGTGGAGTTCCTCGGCCTGCGGCATGCGCGGCTCCCGCTCGTCCGCGAGTCTCAGCCGCCCAAGGTCGACGAAGCACTCACCTTCGATCAGGGAGATCGACCGCAGGCAACGAAGCGAAGCCTCGCCCCGCGCGACGGTGAATCCCACCTGCACCGCAAGCCCCACGAATTCTGCGGGGATCTCGATCTGCACGTGCGCGCGCGCATCCGTGCGGGTCGTTCCAACATGCTGGAGCGCGCCGCCCTCCCCGCTCTTCCTCGCGAAGCAGGAGTAGTTCACGTCGCACGAGGGGAGCGGCTGGCTCGCGAGATCGGTGAGCACGGCTTGCAGCGCGATGCTTTGTGAGCGCGCGGAGGTCGGTGGGTCCGCGCGCTCGGACGCACGGTCGCACGCGGCGCACAGGAGCAATCCAACGGCCAAATGCCACGTGGGGCGCATGCGGGAATCCTAGTGATGCCGCGCGGGTCGGCTACCGCTGGAGCGCAGATCGCGGCGGGCGGGGCGAGCGGGCGACCGGCCGGGCGCGGGCGAGCGAAAAGTGCGCAGGCCGCCGTGCCCACTCCGGAGGAGCGGCTCTACCTCCATTCGACACGTCGCTCCCGGACCCTTGGTGGCAGAGGATCAGGTGGACGCGAAGTGCGTCCGGCGGAAGGTGCGACCATGATGACCCTGACACGTGCGGAGTTGATCGATCGACTGCGGGCGAAGCTGCTCGAGCACTGCGACGAGGAGCACTCGATCTGCGAGACGGCGAGCGAGCAGGGGATCTTCTGCCACGGTTTCTCGCAGTGGACGTTCACGGAGCTGCGCAAGCGCTACCCGACGATCGTGCGCTCGCGGCCGGCGATCACGCCTGCGGAGCTGCGCGACCTCGCCAACCGCTGGCAGCTGGCGCGGCAGGTGGCGACGGAGAAGCCGATCGCCTGCGACGTGCAGCTGCACGAGGGCGAGCGCTGCACCTGCCACGGCTGGGACGAGTGGACCTCTGCGGACCTGGCGCGCTTCTACAGCGAAATTGGCGGGGACGACGTGGACGTCGCCGACTGAGACGGCACGCGGCGGCGGGGCGCGCTATCCTCTCGCGCCCATGACTCCGCGGGTGCTCAAGTTCGGTGGTTCGTCGGTGGCCGATGCGACCTGCATGCGGCAGGTCGCGCGGGTCGTGCGGGGTGCGCTCGAGCGCGGCCCGCTCGTCGTCCTTTCGGCCATGGGCAAGAGCACGGACGCGCTGTTTCGCATGGCGGCGACGGCGCGCAAGGGCGAGGTCGATGCGGCGCTGACGGAAGTGGCGGCCCTGCTCGCGCGGCATGAGGCGACGCTGGCGGAGCTCTGCCCGAACGGAGTGTCCGAGCGCGCGCGCGAAGGCATGGCGGCGCTGCGTGTCGAGCTCGAATCGATGGTGCGCGGCGTCGGGCTGCTGCGCGAGCTGAGCCCGCGCTCGATGGACGCGATCGCGAGCCTCGGCGAGCGCCTCTCGACGCAGGTATTCGCGGCCTATCTCGAAGCCGACGGCACGCCGGTCACGCTGTTCGACGCGCGCGAGGCGCTGCGCACGGACGCGACGTTCGGCACGGCCGCGCCGCGTTTCGACGCGATTGCCGTGCTCGTGGAAGAGCGTCTCAAGCCGCTCGTGCGCGCGGGCCACGTGGTCGTGACGCAGGGCTACATCGGTGCGGCCGAGGACGGCGCGACGACCACGCTCGGCCGCGGCGGCAGCGACTATTCCGCGGCGATCTTCGGTGCAGCGCTCGGCGTCGACGACATCCAGATCTGGACCGACGTCGAGGGCGTGCTCACCGCCGACCCGCGCGTCGTGCCCGCGGCGCGCCCGATCCCGCACCTGTCGTTCGCGGAGGCAGCGGAGCTCGCGGCCTTCGGCGCGAAGGTGCTGCATCCGGCAACCGTGCAGCCCGCGATCGACGCACGCATCCCGGTGACGGTGCGCCACACGATGCGGCCCGACGGCGCGTTCACGACGATCACGTCGGAGCCGGTGTCGACGGGCCGAGCGGTGACGGCGCTCGCCTCGCGCGCTCCGATCACGGTGCTCACCGTGCGCAGCTCGCGCATGCTCGCGCAGTCGGGTTTTCTGGCCCGTTTGTTCGAGGTTTTTGGCCGCCACGGCGTGTCGATCGACCTCGTCGCGACGGCGGAAGTGTCGGTGTCGCTCACGGTGGAGCACGGCGTCGTGCTCGCGCCGATCGTGGGGGAGCTGCGGCGCTTCGCGCAGGTCGACGTGGCCGAGGGTCGCGCGATCGTCGCAGTGCTCGGCGAGCGGCTGAGCTCGAAGGCCGGCCTCGGCGCGCTCGTCTTCGGCGCGCTCGGCGACATCAACGTCGAGATGATCAGCCACGGCGCCAGCGAGATCAACCTGAGCCTCGTGGTGCGCGCCGAGCAGGCGCAGCTCGCGGTGCAGCGCCTGCACCGCGCGTTTATCGAGTGAGCGGGGGCGCGGTTCAGTTCGTCGCGGGCTCGACTTTGGCCGAGCCTTCTCCGCGATAGCAGCGATTGGGTGAGACGCTGGTCTCGAACTCGAAGTGGATCGTCTGCCCAAGCGTCGTCGGCGGCGCGGACAGCGCGACCCAGCCGTGGACCTCCGAGGTTTCCTCGAAGGATGTGCATGACGTTTCCATGAAGCGCACGGTGAGGGCGTCGCCGCGCTGGAGTTTCGGCTTCAATTGAATCTCGAAGTTGAGGAACCAGTAGCCGTCCCCGCTAGCGATCCGAAGTGTGGAAGAGCCGTCGGCTCTCAGCTTCACGTCGGCACTTGCTTCGTGATGGAAGGCTCGTCGTTCGGCCGCAGGGCGACGGCAGTCGACGATCGACTCCAAGTAGGTCGACGCGGCGCGAAACTCCGGGTTGATCTCCAAGGTGGAAACGTCGCGCTCCGACAACCACGCCATGTCCGCCGGATCCGAGCGCAAGGGTGAGTCATCGAAGGGCGCATTCCGCAT
Organism: Planctomycetota bacterium; assembly: GCA_026692705.1. Taxonomy (GTDB): domain Bacteria; phylum Planctomycetota; class UBA1135; order UBA1135; genus F1-120-MAGs118. Next base: position 17,064 of record JAPLOE010000169.1, on the reverse strand, counting down.
GTATGCATCGAAGCGCTGCTCGTCGACGCGGATCTGATTCCACGTGAACACTGCCATCACGCCGATCACGCCCACCGTGATTGCCACCCCGAGTTTCGTGCGCCGTTCCACGGGCCCGAAGCTACGACCGTTTGCGCGAGATCGCTACCCTCCCCGCGATGAAGCACGACGTCGAGCGATCGGTGGAGATCCTGTGGCGGACGCCGGGGGCGTTGCGGGAGCTCCTTGAGGGCCTGCCGGATGAGTGGGCGCGGGCGAACTGCGGCGGCGAGACGTGGTCGGCGTTCGACGTGGTCGGGCACCTAGTGCATGGCGAGCGCGCCGACTGGCTGCCGCGCGTGCGCTGGATCCTTGCGAACGGCGATAGTGAGCCCTTCCCGCCGTTCGATCGCTTCGCGCAGTTCCGCGAGAGCGTCGGCAAGTCGCTCGAGGAGCTGCTCGCCGAGTTCGAGGACCTGCGCATGCAAGGGCTCGGCGAGCTGCAGCGGCTCGCGCTCGACGACAAGCAGCTCCAGCTTCCCGGCAAGCATCCGGCGCTCGGCGCGGTCACGATGAAGCAACTGCTCGCGACCTGGGTCGTGCACGACTTGAACCACCTCGCGCAGATCTCGCGCACGCTCGCTTTCCAGTACAGGGACGAGGTCGGCCCTTGGCGCGAATACCTGACGGTGCTGCCGCGATGAAGCTCCCGCTCGCCTGCGTAGTCCTGTTGCTCCCGAGCTGCGCCGCCCCGCGCTCCGGCAATCCCGTGTTCGAAGGCTGGTACGCCGATCCGGAAGGAGCGGTGCTCGCGGGGCAGTACTGGATCTTCCCGACGACCTCCGCCGCCTACGACGACCAGACGCACTTCGACGCGTTCTCGTCGCCCGACCTCGTGCATTGGTCGAAGCACGCGAGCGCGCTCGAGCTCGACAGCGTGAAGTGGGCCTATCGCGCGCTGTGGGCGCCGTCGGTGCTCGAGCACAAGGGCCGCTTCTTCCTCGTGTTTTCTGCCAACGACCTGCAGCGCCCGGGCGGACCGATGTGGGATCCCGCCGACACGAAGAGCCACACCGGCGGCCTCGGCGTCGCCGTCGCGGACGCGCCGCAGGGGCCGTACCGCGACCTGCTCGGGCGCCCGCTCGTCGGCGACTTCCACAACGACGCACAACCGATCGACCCGTTCGTGTTCCGCGATGACGACGGCGCGCTGTACCTGTTCTACGGCGGCTGGGGCCACTGCAACGTCGCGCGGCTCAACGACGAGCTCACCGGCTTCCTTCCGTGGCCCGACGGCACGACGTTCCGCGAGATCACGCCGCAGGGCTACGTCGAAGGTCCGGTGATGTTCCGGCGCGAAGGGCGCTGCTACTTCCTGTGGTCCGAAGGTGGGTGGGGCGATGGCTCCTACCGCGTCGCCTACGCGATCGCGGACTCGCCGCAGGGGCCGTTCGAGCGCGTCGGCACGATTCTCGAGAAGGACGAGCGCATCGCGACGGGTGCGGGCCACAACTCCGTGATCCGCGTGCCCGGCACCGACGAGTGGTTCATCGTCTACCACCGTCGTCCGATCCCCAACCTCGGCCGCGACCATCGCGTGACGTGCATCGACCGGCTCGAGTTCGATTCCAACGGCCACATCCGGCCGGTGGTGATGACGCTCGAGGGCGTCGAGGCGCGCTCGTTGCGCTGAAGCTCAGCGGCGCACGCTCTCGCGCAGCACGCGCGCGCGCGAGCGGGTGTCCCACATTCGCACGGTGCGATCGCCCGACGCGCTGAGGAGCTGTCCGTCCGGCGCGCAGTCGAGCGAGAACACGTAGTCGGAGTGCCCGTCGAGGCGCGCCAGCTCGCTCCAGGTCGTCGTGCTCCACACGCGGATCGTGTCGTCGTCGGAGCCGCTGAAGAGCCGCGCTCCGTCGGGCGAGAAGCACACATCGAACACCGCGCTCGCGTGGGCGGTGGTCTCGTGCAGGAGGGTTCCCGTGCGCGCGTCGAGAACGCAGATGCGACGGTCGGCTCCGGCGATGACGAGCTGCGCGCCGTCGGCGCTCCACGCCACCGCGTGCGCGGGGCCCTTGTGGACGCCGATCGCGAAGACGGGCCGGAATTCTGGCAGTTCCCAGCAACGCACGCTGCCGTCGGGGCAGGCGAGCGCGAGCTGCGTTCGGTCCGGCGACTTGGCGAAGTCCCAGCGGATCGACCACGGCATCACGGCCGCATCGATCGGCACGAGACCGACGGTGCGTTCCAGCCCGGCGTCGCTGGCGCGCCGGATCTCGAGGCGTCCGCCGCAGGCTGCGACGAAGCGTTCGTCATCGATCCACGAAGCCGCGAAGACCATGCTCTCGGCGCTCGCGCTGGCGAGCACCTCTCCGGTCTGCGCGTCGAGGACATGCAGGCTTGGCACGGGCGGATCCGCGACGACGGAAGCCAGCAGGCGCTTGCTGTCGCGACTCCATTCGAGCGTCTGCACGGGCCTCGACAGCGGGGCGAGCCGCACGGAGAAGATTGGGGCGGTCGTGCGTCGATCCCAGACGTGCACGAACTGGCCCCAGTCCCCGGCCGCCAGGCGCTCGCCGTCCGGCGCGAGCGCGAGCGAGTAGGCGTAGAACTCGAAATCGCGCAGCGTCCGCGGGTCGGCGCGCTCGGGCTCGTCGAACACGAGCACGCCCCGCAGGCCCGCGGACAGGGCGAGATGCTCGCCCGTCGCGTCGTAGGAGAGCGCCCCCGCGCCGGCGTCGGAGCCGACGAGCGTGTTGACGAGCGCGAAATCCTCCACTCGCCACACGTGGATCGCGCGGTCACCTCCCGACGTGGTCAGGAAACGTCCGTCGGGAGACACGGCAATGCCCGTGACGACGTCCGAATGCGCCTGGAAACGATGTTCGACCGTCAGCGCACCTTGCGCGAACCGGATCACCTCGACGGAACCGTCGCGACAGGCGGCGAAGAAGCGTTGTCCATCGGGATGGACCGCGTAGACGAGAATCGGCTCGCCCGCGTGCGCGAGCACCGCTCCCGGCTCGTCCGCAGCGAACGGCGTGAGGCAGATGTACTTGCCGAACGAGATCAGTCCGCGCCCGTCGGCGGTCGGGCCGCGCGGCACGAACGAGGATTCGTCGGCCGGCAGCGCGGGCGGAAGCTCCGCCTTGCCCGTCGCGAGATCGAGGATCCGCTGGAAACCGCCGACGCGGCGCGCGACGAGCACGCGCGTGCCGCCGAGCGGCGTGAGCGCGTAACGCGAAGTGACATCGTCGGCCTCGAAGTGCGCGCGCAGTCCCTGCTCGGCGCCGGTCGCGGGGTCGAGCGTCCATACGTCGCCCTTCGAGTTCGAGAGCCACACCCGATCGCTCGAGATCGCCACCCACATGCCGCGGTCCGGAGCGACTTGCCAGCGCGCGTGCAGCGAGCCGTCGGTCGCGGCGTGCAGGCGGAGCTCGACTGCCTCGAGTCCGTCGCGCGGGATCACGTGGGCGACGGCGATGAATTTCTCGCCGTTCACCTGAACGTATTCGAGATCGCGCACGCCCCACGGCGGCGAGGGCGGCGCGAGCGGAGCGATCGCGAAGGACGCGTCGTCGAGGCGCGCGTCGAAGTGGCGCCACTCCCAGCCGCGCAGCTCCTCGGGCGCCTCGTCGAGCCGCTTGCGAGCGGCGGCGAAGTCGAAGCTCGTGAGCGCGGAGGCGACGGCGGCGAGGTTGGCCTCGTAGGCGAGGCGGCGCGCTTCGTCGCGCGCGCGGAGAGCCTCGAAAGCGCTGGTGGTCGCGACGATCGTGCCCGTGACGAGCGCCCCGAGCGCGACGAACGCGCCGGCGACGAGACCGCGGTGGCGCCGCGCGAACTTCGTCATCTGGTAGAGGGCAGTCGCGGGGCGCGCGGTGATTGGCTCGTCGCTGAGGTAGCGGCGCAGGTCGGCGGCCAGCGCTCCCGCGGAGCCGTAGCGCCGCGTCGCGTCTTTCGAGAGCGTCTTGGCGACGATCGTCTCGAGGTCGCCGCGCAGCGCGCGCCGCACCGTGCTCAGCCGCGGCGGCTCGTCCTCGAGCACGCGCCGCGAGATCTCGTGCAGCGCCGCACCTTCGACCTCGATCGGCAGGCGGCCCGCGAGCAGCTCGTACAGCACGACGCCGAGCGAATAGACGTCCGCACGCGTGTCGAGCTCGTCCGCGCGCGCCGCGAACTGCTCGGGACTCATGTAGGCCGGCGTTCCCAGCACCTGTCCCGTGCGCGTGCGCTGCGCACGCTCGTCGTCGCTCGCGAGCGCGCGCGCGATGCCGAAGTCGATCACGCGCAGGCGGCCGTCGCGGTCGACGAGCAGGTTGCCGGGCTTGACGTCGCGGTGCACGACGCGGTGCTCGTGCGCGTGCTGCAGCGCGTCGCAGGCCTGCAGGAAGAGCCGCAGCGTCGCGGTGACGCCGAGCGCGCGCGACGAGCAGAACTCGGTGATCGGCTGCGCGCCGTCGACGAGCTCGAGCACGCAGTAGGGGACCCGCAGCGGTCCCTGCGAGTGCACGCCCGCCGAGAAGACCTGCGCGATGCCGGGATGGCGCAGCCGCGCGAGCAGCTCGGTCTCGACCTCGAAACGCCGCAGCGCCGCCTCCTCGAAGCGGCTGCCGCGCAGGATCTTGACCGCGACGTCGCGCGCCGGATTCGACTGGCGGCCGCGGTACACGGAGCCCATGCCGCCCGAGCCGAGCAGCTCGACGAGCTTGCAATCGCCGACGACCGTGCCGACCCAGCGCTCGTCCGCGTTGGCGAGCAGCGCCACGAGTCCGCCACGGTTGCGCCCGCTGTCCGCGTCGTCGAACAGCGCCAGCGGGGCCTGCGACTCGCCGAGCAGCGCCTCGATCTCCGCCCGCAGCTCCCGGTCGCCTCCGCAGGAACGCTCGAGGAATCCCGCACGTTCCGCGGGGGCCAGCTCGCTCGCCTCCGCGAATAGTCGCGTCAGGAGCTCGTGCCGTTCGCTCGCGGAAGTCACTGCCCGTCCTGCGCCTCGCCGGGGCGCAGCTCGCGCTTGAGCCACGCGCGCGCGAACTGCCACTCGGTCTTGACCGTCGTCGTGCCCAGTCCGAGCACGTGCGCGACCTCCTCGACGGTCAGCCCGCCGAACACGCGCAGCTCGACGATGCGCGCCTGCCGCTCGCTGAGGCCAGAGAGCTTCTCGAGCGCGCGCTCGAGGCTCTCGATCTCGACCTGCTGCGACTCGACGGCCTCCAGCACGCGCTCGAGCGTCGCCCGCCGCCACTCGCCGCCGCGCTTGTCGGCGTTGCGCGAGCGCACGTAGTCGACCAGCACCTGCCGCATGGCCGTCGCGGCGATCGCGAGGAAGTGCTCACGATCGCGGATCTCGTCGGAACCCGAACCCTGCAATTTCAGGTAGACCTCGTGCACGAGCGCGGTCGGCTGCAGCGTCCGCGCCGGCGAATTCGCGCCCAGGTGCCGCCCGGCGAGCGCGCGCAATTCCTCGTACAGGCCCGCGAGCACCTCATCGCGGGCAGACGGATCGCCGCCCCGCCAGCGGGCGAAGGCGAGCGTGACTCGTGCGGGGCGCTCCATGCGGGGCGCCCCATCCTACGGCAGGAACGCCGCGGCGCCCGGAAGCTGCGTGGGCCTCCGGACGCCGCGGACCCGACTCACCTCACGGCTCCAGCGTGAACTGGATCGCGTTCGAGAGGTTCGTCGTCTTCGGCGCCGGCGGGTCGCGGTACCAGCCCTGCGCCCAGACCACGTCGCCGACGGCGAACGGCGTGCCCAGCGCGCCAGGGTGCGCCGCGATCCACGCGAGCAGGTCGATCGAGAGCGTGCCGTCGCAGGCGCCCGCGGTGCCGCCGGTCGTCTGCGTGGCGAGGCGCTGCGTCGGCGCCTTGACGCACAGGAAGCTCGGGCTTCCCGAGCCCCACGGCGCGGCGTTGGGTCCGGTGATCGAGTAGAAGATCAGGCCGGACTTCTGGCCCTCGACGCCGTTCACCGTGAGCGTGAACCCGGAGTTGAGCGGAGCCCGCGGCGAGCCCGTCCACGAGAACGTCGGCGAGCAGCCGCTCGAGCTCAATCCGGGCGTGCAGTAGGTCACGACCAGGCCGAGCTCGCACTCGTCGAGCACGTTGTTGCCGTTGAAGTCGAAGCTCGTGCCGGCCGCGAGGTCGCACGCGTCCCCGATGCCGTTCTGGTTGCAGTCCTCCTGGCCCGGGTTCGCCACGCTGTCGCAGTTGTCGAAGCAGTCCGGCACGCCGTCGCCGTCGGTGTCGGTGTCGGGCACGCCGCAGCCGCAGGAGCCGGGCGACTGCTTGGCGGGGTCGAGCGGGCAGCCGTCGCAGGCATCGCCGATGCCGTCGCCGTCCGCGTCGGTCTGGCCAAAGTTCGGCGTCGTCGGACAGTTGTCGCAGACGTCGCCGCGCGTGTCGCCGTCGCTGTCCTGCTGGCCGGGGTTCGCCACGGCCGGGCAGTTGTCGCAGGCGTCACCGCGCAAGTCGCCGTCGCCGTCGACCTGAGTCTGGTTGGCGACGGTCGGGCAGTTGTCGCAGGCATCGCCGAGCGTGTCGCCGTCCAAGTTCTGCTGGTTGGGGTTGGCGACCGCGGGGCAGTTGTCGCAGACATCGCCGCGCGTGTCCCCGTCGACGTCGAACTGCGTGTTGTTCGAGACCGAGGGGCAGTTGTCGCAGGCGTCGCCGTAGAAGTCGCCGTCCGTGTTGGCCTGGTTCTGGTTGGTGGTCGTCGGGCAGTTGTCGCAGGCATCGCCGAGCGTGTCACCGTCGCCGTTGGTCTGCGTGCTGTTCGAGACCGTGGGGCAGTTGTCGCAGGCGTCGCCGCGGCTGTCGCCGTCGACGTTGGCCTGGTTCTGGTTGGTCACGCTCGGGCAGTTGTCGCAGGCATCGCCCAGCGTGTCACCGTCGCCGTTGACCTGAGTCTGGTTGCTCACGGTCGGGCAGTTGTCACAGGCGTCACCGAACGTGTCGCCGTCGCCGTTGGTCTGCGAGCTGTTCGAGATCGTGGGGCAGTTGTCGCAGGCATCGCCGCGGCTGTCGCCATCGATGTTGACCTGACCCTGGTTGCTGACGCTCGGGCAGTTGTCGCAGGCGTCGCCGAGCGAGTCGCCGTCGCCGTTGGCCTGGTTCTGGTTGGTCACTGCGATGCAGTTGTCGCAGGCATCGCCGAACGTGTCGCCGTCAGAGTTGGCCTGGTTGCTGTTGAAGGCCGTCGGACAGTTGTCGCAGGCGTCACCGACGGTGTCGCCGTCGCCGTTGGCCTGGTTCTGGTTGGCGGTCGTCGGGCAGTTGTCGCAGGCGTCGCCGAGCGTGTCGCCGTCGGAGTTTGTCTGCGTGCTGTTGGAGACCGTCGGGCAGTTGTCGCAGGCATCGCCGCGGCTGTCGCCGTCGACGTTGGCCTGGTTCTGGTTCGTGGTCGTCGGGCAGTTGTCGCAAGCGTCGCCGAGCGTGTCGCCGTCGCCGTTGGCTTGCGTGTTGTTGGCCACGCTCGGGCAGTTGTCGCAGGCATCACCGAAGCTGTCGCCGTCGGCGTTCGACTGCGTGCTGTTCGCGACCGCGATGCAGTTGTCGCAGGCATCGCCGTCGCCGTCTCCATCGCCGTCGGCCTGGTTCGCGTTGGCCACGCTCGGGCAGTTGTCGCAGGCGTCGCCGAGCGTGTCGCCGTCGGCGTTGGCCTGGTTCGCGTTCGCGATGCTCGGGCAGTTGTCCGTGCAGTTGTCGACGCCGTCGCCGTCGCTGTCACCGCACTGTGTGGTCGAGAACTTGAGCTCGTAGAACTGCGAGTAGTTGAAGCCCGCGTGCTCCGCAGAGACGCGGATGAAGTAGGTGGCGGCTGGCAGGAGCATGTCGATGCGCTCGGGCAGGCCGGCCGGATTGATGGCACCGGTCTGGAGCACCGTGGTCCCGTCGGCGGCGACGAGCTCGATGCGCAGGTTGCCGGCCGTCAGCAGGTTGAGCGTCTGCGGCGTCGTGGCGCACGAGCCGTTGTACGGATCCTGCGCCGACACCTGGTAGGTCGAGCCGGCCGGCTGCACGTCGACGCGCAGGCGCGCGTTGGTGACGAGCAGCACCTTGAAGTAGTCGACGTCGTCGAGCCTCGTGATGGAATACAGGCGCGCGTCGGCCGGCGCCGTTCCACTCACCGGGGGCGGGATGGCTCCGATCGTCGCGATGTTGTTGTTCGACAGCGGCACGGTCCAGTTGGACGTGGCGGCGGTGTTGTTGGGCTCGAGCGCGTCGCCGTACTGCGAGTGGACCGCGAGAATGTCGTCCGCGCGCGGGCCGTCGAACGTGGTGTCGAGGAAGGGCTCCATCAGGAAGTCCGCCGTCCCCTGGTCGCAGGAGTGCAGGATCCCGATGCCGTGGCCGAGCTCGTGCGAAACGATGTTGCGCAGGAAGCGGTTCGCGTCGGTCGCGAGCGCCCAGCCCTCGGCCGAATCCAGCACCATGTTCCCGCCGTCGATCGGGAACTTGCAGTAGCCGAGCACGTTGTTCAGGCCATCGAGCGGTTTCATGCCGAGGCGGATGTCACCGCGCACGGGGCTGCCCGGCGAGGACCAGGCCGCGCCGTCGTCGGTCGTGCCGTTGGACGAAACGAACACGAAGTCGATGCCGCTCAGCTCCTCCCAGCGGTCGAAGCACTCCTGGATGCGGCTGAGCGCCGTCGCGAAGCCACCTTGGAACAGGAACTTCGTGTTCAGCGTGGACACGAAACTGCTCCCGGCCGCGGCCCAGCCGTTGCCGTTCTCGTCGGGAATCAGCGTTCCGTCGGGGACGATGCTCCAGGTGATCACGCGCGGGTTCGCGTCACCCGGATAGCCACCCCAAGGCGCCACCCAGTAGGCCTCGGGCATCGGCGGCATCAAGGCGAGCGTCTGCTGCACGTACAGTGGGTCCGTCCCGGGCGCGAAGCAGACCGACGGCGGCAGCGTCGACTGGGCGAGCACGGGCGAGGCGCAGGCCAGCAGGGCCAGCGGGCGGAGCAAGTGGCGGAGCGGGTGGAGGTTGCTCATCGGCGAGGTGGTTCCGTGGTGGTGGGGGCGGCCCGGACAGGCTCCGGGCAGGAGGACCCACGGAAAGGCGGCGCCGCCGCGGACGGAGGAAACCGGAAAAATCCCGGTCGAGCGCGTCCCGGGCGGAGTGCGCCCTTCAAAAGCACCGGCGCAGTCCGGTAGCTTGGCCCGCTGCGCCACCATGAACGCCACCAACGAAACGCCGGCCCGCTCCTCGGGCTCTGACACCGTCACCGAGGGCATCCGCATCCAGGCCAGCGCCCAGCTCGTCGAGTCCGAGACGGACACCGACGCGCAGCACTGGCGTTACGCCTACCGCATCGTGATGACGAACGAGGGCGAGAGCGCGGCGCGCCTGCTCTCGCGCCACTGGATCATCCTCGACGCCAACAACCAGCGCGACGAGGTGCGCGGCGCCGGCGTCGTCGGCCAGACTCCGCGCCTCGCCGCTGGCGAGCGCCACGAGTACATGAGCTCCTGCCCGCTGCGCACCCCTTGGGGCACGATGGAAGGCAGCTACCTCTTCCAGCGCGACGACGGCACCAAGTTCGAAGTCGCCGTCGGCCGCTTCTTCCTCGTGCCGCCGAAGCCGCCGGCCAAGTGACGCGGGCGCAGCTCGCTCAGTAGTCGCTGTACTGCAACTGGGGGCCCGGCGCCTCGTGGACGGGCACATCGGGAACGTCGATCGGGAACTGGCCGTCGGATCCCCGGCTGCGGAGCAGCCAACGACCCGGGCGCGGCAGCTCGAAGCGGATCTCCCACGTGCCTTCGTCGAACTGGGGGCGCACGGCGGGGAGCAGCCCCATCGCCGGATCGCCCGCAATGGCCTCGCTGTCGCGCAAGAGCAGGCCGCTGGACACGACCAGAAGCACGGGATCGAGAGCCAGTCGATCGAGCTGCACCACATGGGACGTCGCTCGCTCAGGCAACTCGAAGCGTCCGACCCTCGGTTCATCCGGCGGGCAGCGAACGGTCCACTCGACCGTGCCCCCGCCTTCGACCGAGACCTCAAACTCGCGACCCTCGTAGCTCTCGACGGTGCGCGTTTCGCGGCTGCCGATCGCGCGCCAGGAAAGCTCGAGGGGACGCGGACGGGCGGGGATCTCGGCGGCGACCAGAAAACGCACGGTGCAGGCAGGTTCGAGCTGCAACCGGACACCTTGCAGCGGCAAGCCTTCCACGGAGGTCACGCGCACCGGTGCGGAAGGATTCGATCCCTTCGCGTGCGCGACCAAAGTCCATTCGCCGGGATCCAGCCGCAAGGTGAACGCGCCTGCAGGAACCTTGGCCTGCACGAAACCCGAGCCCCAGCGCCGCCGGTCGTCGCTGCCGCCGCGGTGAGCGGTGACGATCGCGTCGACGGCGAGCTCGCCCGTCGGAAGCAGGACGATCCCCGTGACGGCCGCGCTCCGCGGGCCCTGCGCGCTCGGATCCGACGGCAGCAGCAAGTAGCTCCATTCGGCTTCGTCGCGCTCCCAGAAGTTGCGCTCGAGCACCAACTCACGCTCGGGCGCAAACGGCGCGATCACCCAGTGGCCCGGGGTCAGGCCGGAGAGCTCGAAGCGGCCTTCCGCGTGGATCTCGAGCGGCAATTCCAGTTGCTGCAGCACATTTCCGACAGTCCCCAGCCGGGTGGCGACGACGCCAAAACGCTCGAGCGGAGCTCGCTTCTCGTCGTGCACCTGCCCTCGGAACGTCCAGAGCGACTCGGGGAGTTCGCGTCCCACTGCGGACGCCGTCTCTTCCTCCACCGAGTCCGCTGACGTGCGGCGGCTCGACGGCAAGGCGCTTGGGGACGTCGACTCCAACTGAGCCTCTGAATCGGACTGAGCTGCCTCCAGACGCAACTCGGTTCGATCCCTTGGCCACCACGCCACGAGCGCGGCCAGCAGCGCGAACACACCAAGCGTCGCGAGGAGGCGTGAACCCCTGCTCATGAACGCAAGCTAACCGCGCGGCCTCCACATGCGAAGTGACGATTCGGCGAGGCGAAATGCTCACTCGAGCGTCGGAAGGTGCGATTCGACGGCGGAGACGAGGTCTTGGTGGCAACGGTCGGTGCCTTGGATCTCGAGGCAGAGGTCGCAGCCGGTGAAGGAGCGGTTGGCCTTGGCGGAGCGGCCGAGGATCGTCGAGGACGGGAAACGCTCCGGGTTGCGGAGCACGAGGCCGACGAAATGCACGCGCTGGATGCTGAAGAGGCGCAGGGAGGCGACTTCGCTCCACGGGATCGTGTCCTCGGACCACCGGCGCCAGAGGATGCCGCGTTCGTCGATGCGCAGCACCGGGGCCTTGCTCGCGAGGCGGCGCGCCTCGAAGAACAGCACGAACAGGAACAGGGCGGCGCAGCCCCAGGCCAAGGCGCGCGCAACGAAATGCAGGTCGGCGAGCGGTCCCGAGGGCCAGGCGAAAACCACCGAGACGGCCGCGAGCGCGGCCCACGCGGCGAGCCGCGGCGCGAGGCTGCGGAGCGTGAAGCGCGCTTCGAACGGGGGCGGGGGCACGCGGCCATGTTAACGCGCTCCCGCAAACCCGCCGCGGGGGGGGCTTTGCGTCGCCGGAGCCGTTTCTGCTTCAATCTGCGGCAATTCCGGCAGGTCCCGCCGGCCACGCGTCCTCGCACGCAGCCTCCAGAGCCTCACCCAGACCATGTTGCACTCCACCTTCCGCGCGCTCGCGCTCGTCGCTCTCGCCCTGCTCCCCACGTTCGCCTCCTGCGCCTCGACCAAGGGCCACGAGCGCGCGGACAACCTCGCGACTTCGATGGAGCAGCTCGAGACTGCGCTCGCCAAGGCCAAGACCGACCTCGAGGCGACGCGCACGGCGCTCTCGGCCGTCGACGAGAAGGCGAGCGTCGATCCCAAGCCGAGTTACGACCAGCTCGTCGCGAGCGTGAAGGCGCTCAACACGTCGACGGCGCGCGTCACCGACACGGCGGCGAAGATCAAGGAACGTGGCAACGCGTACCTGACGAACTGGGAGCGGCGCTCGGACGCGATTTCCGACGAGGACATCAAGGCCGCGGACACCAAGCGGCGCGAGAAGCTCGCTGGTGCGCTCAAGGAAGTCGTCGAGTCCGTCGCCGCCGTCGACAAGGAAGTCGGGCCGCTCGTGGCGCTGCTCGCGGACCTGCGCACCGCGCTCGACAACGACCTGACGCCGGCGGGCATCGACGCGATGGAAGGCCCGATGGGCCGCGCCTCCAAGTCCGCCGGCCGCGCGATCGACGCCATCGACGACGCCAGCGAGACGCTCGCCGACGTCAAGGTGCAGTTCCAGACCGCCAAGCCGCCCGCGGAACCCGCGGTCGCGCCGGCGAAGTGAGGGCGAGCGGGAGCGCTGGCTCCGGATTTTTCCGGGAAAGGGCGAATCCTCGGAGGCGTTGCGTGCCTCTGTGCGGGTGAGCACGCCCGCAGGGGCTGCTCCCCCGACCTCAACGACGAACTGAAACCGAGGACGACATGAAGTTCCTGCCCACCAACGAACATCCCGCTGAACGAGTCGCACGAGTCCTGCTCGGCCTCGGCCTCATTTCGCTCGCGTTCGTGGGGCCCAAGAGCAACTGGGGCTTCATCGGCCTCGTGCCGCTCGCGACGGGCCTGATCGGCAGCTGCCCGCTGTACACCGTGTTCGGCTTCTCGACCTGCCCGCTCAAGGGCTCGGCGCGCTGAAGCAGCGATGCCGGCGGCGCCCGACGATCGCCAGTTGCTCGCGCAGAGCGCCGCCGGAAATCGTGCGGCGTTCGGCGAGCTCGTGGAGCGCCACGCGGCGAGCGTGTTCCAGTACGCGCGCTGGATCGTCGGCAACGACACCGATGCCGAGGACGTGCTCCAGCAGACGTTTCTCGCGGCGTGGACCGCGGCCGCCGACGCTCGCGCGGACGGCGGTGCGAGGCCATGGCTCGTGGGCATCGCGCGGCGCTTCGCGCTCAAGCTGAATGCGCGGCGCGGCGAGTCGCGGGCACGCGAACGGTCTTTCGAGGAGCTCGGGCTCGAGGAACTCGGCGCACAAGCGGGTTTCGGCGACGAACGGCACACGCCGGAAGTCGTCGCGGTCGCGCTCGAGGAACGTGAGTGCCTCGCCGGTGCGCTCGCGGCGCTCGAGTCCGAGGAGCGCGAGTTGCTCGTGCTGCGCGACCTGCAGGGGCTCGCCGGCACCGAGGTTGCGGCGTTGCTCGGCATCGGGATCGCGGCGCAGAAGAGCCGCCTGCACCGCGCGCGGCTGCGGCTCGCGATCGAGGTTCGACGGCGGATGGGATCGGAGGCACCCCAGTGAAGGACGATCGAATTCTCGCAGGCATCGCCTGCTCGCAGGTGCTCGCGAAGCTGTCCGACTACTTCGACGGCGAGCTCGACGCGAACGAGTGCGCGAAGATCGAGGCCCACGTGCGCCAGTGCGACAACTGCGCGCGGTTCGGCGGCGCCTTCACGACGATCGTCGCGGGCCTGCGCCGCAGCATCGAGGCGCCCAGTTCGTCGGCTTCGGCCGCGACGGCCCGCTTGCGTTCGCGCCTGGGCCTGCCCGAGTGACCTGCGGGCACGCGGGCGCTTGGGTGCAGCGCGCTCAGGGCGCGTGCACGAGCTGGAGCGCGCTTGTCAGGCTGCTCGTCTTGCACGCGGCGGGGTCGCGGAACCAGCCTTGCACGTGCACGACATCGCCGGCGCTGAAAGGTGAGCCGAGCGAGCCGGGGTGCGCGAGCTGGAACTGGTTCCAGTCGAGCGCGAGCGTGCCGTCGCAGGCTCCGGCGGTGCCGCCGGTCGACTGGAGTCCCGTGCGCGCCGTCGGTGGACGCACGCAGATGCGGCTCGAGCTCCCGCTGCACCACGGCGAGACCAGCGCGCCATTCGTGCCGTAGAAGAAAAGCCCGCTGCGCGCGCCGTCGACGTTCGTCGCGGTGATGACGCACGAAGTTGCGGCCGTCTCGGACGGATGCGCGCTCGCGGCGATCGTCGGCAGGCAGCCGCCGCCAGTGCCGGGCGCCTGCGAGTGGCAGTACTCGATCGGTTCGGTCGCGGCGGTGGTGCGGTACATCCAGACGCCGCGGAACTGGCTCATGGCGTCGACGCCGTCGATGCCGCCGACGTCCCACAGCGCGTCGTGCGGATTCCAGCGCGCGCTCACCGAGGCCGTCTCGCCGTAGCCGTTCTCCGAGATCGCGGTCCAGCCGTTGGCGAAGTTGTAGCCGCCGAACGTCGTGTAGAACTCGAAGGTCGGAATGAAGCTGCCGAAGAAGCCGAAGGCGCTCAACAGATACGCGGGGCCGACGAGCGTCGTCTGCGTGGCGAGCGCGGGCTCGAACTCGCGCAGCAGCTCGCGCACCTGGTCGGTCGTCGCCCACACCCAACCGGTGACCGGCAGGCCGCTCACGCTGCCGTTCGCGGGCGTCACGCCGTCGGTCGGGCAGACTGCGGCGATCTGCGTCCACGAGCGAGACGTGGTTCCGGCGAGTTGGCGCCACTCGCGTCCCTTCGTGTCGACGTGAGCGACTTGCGCGGCCGCGACCGTGGCCAACGAAACGAACACGACGGCACGGCTCGAGGAACGAACCCAGCGGGCAGCGCAGGAAGGCGAGAACATCGGCAGGCTCTCCGGTGGAGTGGGTAGCGGGAAACCGCTGGGACGGCGGCGAGCGTAGTCCGTGTTCCGTGGATTCGCGAGGCCTGCTGGACGGGACCGGAGAAGTTCAAATCTGGTTCAGCGGCGGCACAGCCTCGCGGCCGAGCGGAGCGGAGGAATGACAGGTGTGTCGGTTGCGAAACATCGAGTGCCCGTCGAGACTTTCGGAACACCGGGCGAGCCCGGAAGGCTGGAGACCGCGCATTCCTGGCGCGGAAGGAGCTCGAGATGACGCAGTCGCAGCGGAAGTGGACCGTGCTCGGAACGGTGGCCTCGATCGTGGCATCGGCCGGGATGGGAAACGCGCAAGGGCTCGAGCGCGTGAGCGTGACGTCAACGGGCGGTGAGCCCGACCAGATGTGCGAGCTGCCGGTGGTCTCCGGGCTGGGAAACATCGTGGTGTTCTCGAGCCGCGCGACGAACCTCGTGCCCGGCGACACGAACGGCGTCGACGACCTGTTCGTGCGCGATCGCGTCGCGCAGACGACGACGCGGGTGAGCGTCGGCAACGCGGGCCAGCAGTCGACGTTGCAGGGAGCGAACCTCGCGTTCCTCTCGGACGACGGGCGGTTCGTGTTGTTCGTCGCGAGCGGGCTCGATCCGGCGGACACGGATCCGCAGCCGGACGTCTACGTGCGCGATCGCACGCTGGGCACGACGACGCTGCTCTCGACTTCCACGGCGTTCACGCACCACTTCCCGGTCGGAATCAGCGCCGACGGGCGTGTGGTCGCCACCTCCGCAAGCTCGCCCAACCAGTCCGGTGAGCTGCGTGTCGTCGACCGGCTCTCCGGGCTCGTGCGGACGCTGAGCAACACGCTTCCGGCGCCGGGCACGGACGCCGTGTACGTGTCGGGAGGCGTGCTGAGCGGCGACGGCCGCTTCCTCGATTTCAAGCGCGAGATCTACTTCGCCAACGGCGATTACGCGGGCACGATCGAGCGTCTCGACATCGCGACGGGCTCGCTCAGCGTGCTGATGGCCGACGTCTACTTCGAGCAGCCGCAGCAGTCCTCCTTCGACGGCCGATTCCTGCTCTACACGGAATACGGCGTGGGCGTGATGAGCGGCACGACTGGACTGTTCCGGCTGGACACGCAGAGCGGCGAGCAGCTGCGCATCGACGTGCGTCAGCTGCCTCCGCCGATGTTCGGGCCGTGGTGGAGTGGACCGCAGCAGGCCTCGATGTCGGCGGACGGCGCGTACGTCGCGTTCACGAGCGACGACGACGGCATCGTTCCGGGCGACACCAATTCGTGGGCCAACGCGTTCGTGCGCATCCCGGCTCAGCTCGGGGCGCTGCGCGTCGATCTCGATTCGCTCGGACAGGACTCCGGTTTCGACTCGACGTGGGTCTCGATGAGCGCCGACGCTTCGCTCGTCGCCTTCTCGACGTGGGCCGACAACTTGCTCCCCGGCGACACGAACCTCTGGCAGGACATCTACCTGCGCGGTGCCTGCGGGCCGCACTTTCCGGATCTCGATCTCGACGGATTCGGCGACAGCGGTGCCGCGAGCGTGGCGCAGTGCCTGCCGGCGCCGGCGGGGTGGTCGGTCAACGCTCTCGACTGCGACGACGGTGCCGCGAACGTGCACGCGTTTGCGTTCGACGGCTGCGATGGCGTCGACAACGACTGCGACGGGACGACGGACGAGGATTCCTCGGGGGCGAGTTACTGCGCGCCCAATTTCAGCGGCGATCTCGCCTGCGCGACGACGATCGGCGCGAGCGGTTGCCTGATGGTCTCGGCGACGAGTGGATACGTCGTGACGGCGAACAACCTGCCGTCGCAGCGGCCGGGGCTCTTGTTCTACGGCCTGCAATCCAACTGGGCGAGCTGGGGCGGCGCGGGCAACATTCTGTGCATCTCGGGCTCGCGCCAGCGGCTGCCTGCCACCTCGACCGGCGGTACGGGCACGTGCGGCGGTGCGCTGGTGATCGACCTCGCGGCGTGGCTCTCGAGCAACCCGGCGGCTCTCGGTGCGCCGTTCGCCGGTGGCGAGGTGCTGCACCTCCAAGGCTGGTACCGCGACCCCACGGCTCCGCTTGGCTCGAGCCTCACGTCGGCCTGGAAAGTCGCGGTTTCGCCGTGATTTCCGCGCTCAGTGCGGGAGCAGCCAGAAGAACACGATCGCGATCGCCGTCGGGAAGAGCGCGCCGAGGAGCAGCGAGATCGGGCTGATGCCTTCGCCTCCGAAGGACTTCGAGTCCTGCAGGATGCCAGCACCCGCGGGGTTGGGCGCGTTGGCGATCACGGTCAGGCCGCCGCCGGTCACCGCACCGGCGACGAGCGCGTACTTCAGGTCGGCCGAGATGCCTTCGACGAGCGAACCGAGGTAGGTGAGCGCCGCGTTGTCGGTGATCGCGGTGAGGCCGGTCGAGCCGAAGTAGAGCGGGGCGCCGCTCATGCCCTGGATCAGCGGCTTGAGCCACCAGGATTGCAGCGAGCCCATCGTCACGAGGCCCGCGAGGAAGA
>JAPLOE010000168.1 GCA_026692705.1 Planctomycetota bacterium | reverse complement strand
CTTCGGCATGTTCGAGCGCGACGAGGAGATCGCCGACTACATCGGGTGGCTGCAGGACACGTACAACTGGCCGCGCTACATCCGCACCACGACCGGCAAGAACAAGGGCGAGCGCATCATCCAGGTGATGCGCAAGATCCGCGGCGCGTTGCCGATGACGGTGGCCGTGCAGTCGCTCAACCCGGCCGTGCTGAAGAACATCAAGCGCGACAACATCAAGCTCGAGACCTACCGCGAGATCCAGAGGGAGCTCGAGGCGCAGGGCATGCAGAGCTACGGCGAGCTGATCCTGTGCCTGCCCGGCGAGACGCGCCAGACCTTCCTCAAGGCCGTCAGCGACCTGCTCGACGCCGGCGCCAAGCGCATCTCGGCGCACCAGCTGATGCTGCTGCACGGCGCGGAGCTCGCCAACCCCGACGAGCGCTCGAAGTTCGGCTTCGACACGCGCTTCCGCGTCGTGGCGCGCAACATCGGCGACTACACCGGTGAGCCGATCATCGAGGTCGAGGAGATGGTCGTCGCGACGCCCGACTTCAGCTTCGCCGACTATCTCGACACGCGCGTCTTCCACCTGCTGCTCACGATCTTCCACTACGAGGGCAACTACGACGAGCCGTTCGAGTTCGCGCGCGCGCACGGCGTCAAGCCCTTCGACCTCGTGCTGCACATGCAGTCGCTGCTCGGCCGCGCGCCGGCCGCCTTCGCCAAGGTGATCGACGACTTCGTCACCGAGAGCCAGCAGGAGATCTTCCGCACGCGCGAGGAATGCCTCGCGTGGGCCAAGGCGCACTACGCCGAGCTCGTCGAGGGCACGCTGGGCGGCAACCTGCTCTCGAAGTACTCGATGCTCGGGCGCTTCTACGCGACGCACGAGTCGCTCGCGTTCCTGCGCACCGCGATCGAGAGCGCGCTCGGCGCCCGCGGCATCACGTTCGACCCGAGCGAGCTCGCCAGCGTCTTCGCGCACGTCGGCAACGTCGTGCTGCACGTGCCATTCGCGGCCACGACCGAGGAACGCCGGGCCTGGCTCGCCGAGCACGACGTCGAGGCCTGGGCCACGGCCGGCTACTCGCGCCCGCTGGCGGAATTCCGGCTCGAGACGCCCCTGGAATTTGTTGCCGAGTGCTCGCCGCAGGTGCGGGCGCTGATCCAGACCAAGGTCGGAACTTTCGGGGAGCACGCCTCGGGCCTGGGGAAGTTCACGCGGACGCTGTTCGCACGCGACCTGCGTCGTAGGATCTTGAGGACCGGTGCCGAGGCAGGCGCCGCGTCCGCCTAGATGAGCCCCGCACGCCCCGAGTTCTCGCTGGTCGTCCCCTGCTACAACGAGCAGGAGTCGATCCCGTTCACGATCCCGCCGCTGTGCACGGCCTTCGAGAAGGCGGGCATCACGTTCGAGCTGATCGGCGTCGACAACGGCTCGAAGGACCGCACCGGCGAGATCCTCGACGGCTTCACGGCCAAGGGCCTCCCGGTGCGCAAGGTGCGCGTCGAGCAGAACCAGGGCTACGGCTGGGGCATCCTGAGCGGCCTGCGCGAGGCGCGGGGCGAGTGGGTCGGCATGATCCCCTGCGACGGGCAGGTCGACGCCGAGGACGTGGTCAAGCTCTTCGAGAGCGTGCGCTACTCCGACGGCAAGGTGATCGGCAAGGTGCGGCGCCGCTTCCGCCTCGACGGCTTCCTGCGCAAGGTCGTGTCGGTCGGCTACAACGTGCTCGTGTTCGCGCTGTGGCCGGGCCTGGGCTCGATCGACGTGAACGGCAGCCCAAAGATCCTGCACCGCGACGTGCTGCAGCGGCTCGACCTCCAGTCCAAGCGTTGGTTCCTCGATCCCGAGCTGATGATCAAGGCGCACTACCTCGGCGTGCGCGTGATCGAGGTCAACGTGTTCGCGCGCATGCGCGGCCACGGGCTGAGCCACGTGCGCGCGACGACCTGCTGGGAGTTCTTCAGCACGCTGATGCGCTACCGTTTCGGCGGCGAAATCGGTCGCTGGCGCAGCGAGGTGAAGCCGCTGCCCGAGGGGCCGGTCAGCGTCGCGCCCGAGTACGTCCCGCGCTGAGGCGCGGCAAGCGAGAGCCGCGCCGCATGGCCGTTTCCAAGCAGCCGATCCCCGCGAGCCGAGCGGCGTCGCTCCTGCTCACCGTCGGTGCGCTCAACCTCGTGATCACGCTGTTCATCGCGCTGGTCGCGCTCAAGGGCTGGAACCAGCTGCCGGAGCTCGCGGTGCGCGTGCGCACGTTCGACGCGGCCGGCCAGCCGGTCGCGCAGGTCGAGTACAAGGCGCCGCGCGAAATCGACGACGTGACCGACGTCGGCGCGCAGCACGTCGAGCGCCTGCCCGACGGGTCGCGCGTCGAGCTCGAGATCCCGCGCTCGTCGTTCGAACGCGTGGCCGCGAACGCGAACCTGCTCAAGCTGTTCCAGCTCGCGATTCCGCTGAGCGTGTCGGTGCTGTTCCTCGTCGCCGGCCTGCGGGCGCGGCGCGTGGGCCGGCGCTAGCACGCGGCTCGATTCGCGCGACGAAGCGAGGCGCTTCGGCGGAGTTCGGCGCCGGGTGGGGCGGGCGAGACCAGACTCGTCGCCATGCCGCAAGTCGATTGGAACGCGTCAGGGCTGTGGAGTTTCGGGTGGGCGCTGGTGCTCGCGGGCTTTGCGAGCGGAGCGTTGCTCGGGCTGGGCTTTCACGCGGAGGATTTCGCCGGCGGCTACACGTCGTGGCGCCGGCGACTGACGCGCCTGGGGCACATCGCCTGTGTCGCGCTGGGAGTGCTCGCGATGCTCGTCGCGCTCTCGCCTGCAGCTGAAGCGACGGGAACGCTCGCGAGCCTGTGCTTCGGCCTGTGGCGCCTCGGCGCGGTCGCGATGCCGACGGTGTGTTTCCTTTCCGCGTGGCGCAAGCCGCTGCGCCACCTGTTCGTGTTGCCGGTGCTCGCGCTGTCGCTCGCGGCGGCGCTCACGCTGGCCCTGATCCAGGACGGAGTTCCCGCATGAAGATCGGATTTCTCGCGATGAGTGGAATCCGCGCGCACGACCCGGAACTGCTCGCGCTGGGGTTGACCCTGCCCGGTTTCGTCGAGCGTTCGAAGCAGATCGCCGCGCTGCCGAGCCTCGGGCTGCTGCACCTCGCGGCGGCGACGCCGGAGGGGCACGAGCTGCGCTACTTCGAGGCCGAGGGCGACGGCAAGGAGCCGCGCGAGGCCTACGAGTGCGACCTCGTCGCGATCAGCACGTTTTCCGCGCAGATTTTTGAGGCCTACGCGATCGCGGATCGCCTGCGCGCGGCGGGAGTGAAGGTCGCGCTGGGGGGCTTGCACGTGAGCGTGTTGCCCGACGAGGCGGCCGCGCACGCGGACTACGTCGCGATCGGAGAGGGCGAGCACGTGTGGCCGCGCATCGTCGAGGCTGCGGAGCGCGGGGAGCCGCCGCGCCAGTTCCGCGCGAGCGACGAACCGCCGGTCGACGTCGCGCGGCTCGCCGTGCCGCGTTACGACCTGCTCGCGGAGCGGCCCTACAACCGTTTCACGGTGCAGACGACGCGCGGCTGCCCGTGGCGCTGCGACTTCTGCGCGTCGACGGTGATGCTGACGCAGCGCTACCGCAAGCGCCCCGTCGCCGATGTCGTGCGCGACATCCAGGCGATCCTCGCGGTGCGTCACGGCGCGTTCCTCGAGCTCGCCGACGACAACACGTTCGTCGACAAGGACTGGAGCCGCGAGCTGGTGAGCGCGCTCACTCCGTTGGGCGTGCACTGGTTCACCGAGACCGACATCTCGGTCGCCGACGACGACGAACTGCTGCGCCTGCTCGCGCGTTCGGGTTGCCGCCAGCTGCTGATCGGCCTCGAGAGCCCCGACGCGGCCTCGGTCGAGGGAGTCGAGCTGCACTCGAACTTCAAGGCGCGCCGCGCGGAGCGTTACGCTGAGGCGGTCGAGCGCATCCAGTCGCACGGCATCACCGTCAACGGCTGTTTCGTGCTCGGCCTCGATGGCCACGACGCGGGCATCTTCGAGCGCGTGCGCGAATTCGCCGAGGAAACGGCGCTCTACGAGGTGCAGATCACGTACATGACCGCATTTCCCGGGACGCCGCTCTACTCGCGTCTCCTCGCCGAAGGCCGCGTGCTCGAGCCCGGGCGCTGGGACCTGTGCACGCTGTTCGACATCAACTTCCAGCCGGCGCGCATGGGCGTCGACGAGCTGCGCAGCGGCTTTCACCAGCTCACCCGCGAGCTCTACACGTCGGAAGCGATCACGCGGCGCCGCAAGGGCTTCCACGCCCGCCGGCGGCTCGCCCCGCGCTGACTTGCGCGAGACTTGCGCCGGAGCATTGACACCGCGCGCACGGAATTCGCACGCTCGGCGGGATGAAGCTCAACTCCCTTCTTGCGGCGTTCCCCCTCGCCGCGCTCGCCGGCACAGCGAGTGCGCAGACCACGAAGCTCCTGCGCTTCCCCGACATCCACGGCGAGCGTGTCGCGTTCTGCTACGCGGGCGACCTGTGGACGGCGCCGAGCGCGGGAGGAACGGCGACGCGGCTGACGTCGCATCCGGGGCTCGAGCTGTTCCCGAAGTTCTCGCCCGACGGCCAGTGGATCGCGTTCACCGGCCAGTACGAAGGCGACGAGCAGGTCTACGTGATTCCGGCGGTCGGCGGCACGCCGGAGCAGCTCACGTTCTATCCGGCGCGCGGACCGCTGCCGCAGCGCTGGGGTTTCGACAATCAGGTCTACGGCTGGTCGAAGGACTCCGCGTCCGTGCTGTTCCGCTCGATGCGCGAGGGCTGGGACCTGACCGACACGCGGCTGTACCTCGTGCCGCGCAAGGGGGGTCCGGCCAAGGCGCTGCCGATGCCCGTCTCCGGCGGCGGCGACCTGTCACCGGACGAGAAGCGCGCCGTCTACTCGCCGCTCACGCGCGATTTCCGCACGTGGAAGCGCTACCAGGGCGGCTGGGCGCAGGACCTGTACATCTTCGACTTCGCCACGAGCAAGCTGACGCCGGTCGCCAACCACGTGCGCACCGAGCGCGACCCGATGTGGCTCGACGAGGCCACGATCGCCTTCGCGTCCGACCGCGACGGCACGCTGAACCTGTATTCCTTCGACACGCGCTCGAGCGAAGTGGCGCAGCTCACGCACAGCAAGACCTGGGACGTGCGCTGGCCTTCGAAGGGCGAGGACGGCGAGATCGTGTACGAGTCCGACGGTGAGCTGTGGGTGCTCGACCGCAAGCAGGGCGCGAACCGCAAGCTCGACATCGTCGTGCCCGACGACGGAGTCTCGAGCCGCCCGGCCCACACGGCGGTCGGCGACCAGATCGAGGAGTTCGGGCTGAGCCCGAAGGGCGAGCGCGCGCTGTTCGTCGCGCACGGCGACGTGTTCACGGCGCCGATCGAGCACGGCGCGACGCGCAACCTGACGAACACGTCGAAGGCGCACGAGCGCGCGGCCGATTGGTCGCCCGATGGCGCGTGGATCGCGTACGTGTCGGACGTGAGCGGCGAGGAAGAGGTGTGGATCGTCCCGCAGGATGGCTCGGCACCCGCGGAACAGCTCACGCAAGGTGGGGACCGCCGCATCGACGGCCTGCGTTTTTCGCCGGATTCCAAGCGCATTTCGATCCACGACAAGTCGGGTCGCCTGCGTGTGCTCGAGCGCGAGACCAAGGCGCTCACCGAGGTCGCGCGCAACCCCGCGGGCGGGATGGGGGACTACGCATGGTCGCCCGACAGCCGCTGGATCGCGCTCACGCTCGGCGACTCGAACGGCTTCGGCTCGCTGTACGTGTGGAGCGTCGAGGACGGCGTGCTGCACCGCGTCACCGACGAGCTGTGGAACGAGCGCGAGCCCGCCTGGGATCCCAAGGGTGAGTACCTGTACTTCCTGTCGGACCGCTCCTACACGCCGCAGCTCTTCGCCGGGCTCGAGTGGAACTTCGCGATCAACCGCACGACGGGCGTTTTCGCGCTCGCGCTGCGCAAGGACGTCGCGCACCCGCTGCCGCCCAAGAGCGACGAGGTGACGCTCGAGTCGAAGGACAAGGCGAAGGAACCCGCGAAGGACGGCGAGGGCGCGAAGGAGGAGCCGAAGGCTCCCAAGCCGATCGGCATCGACTTCGACGGGCTTTCGGGCCGCGTGGCGCGCCTGCCGATCGAGGCGGACAACTACGGCGGCATCGTGGCGTCCGAGGGGCACGTGTTCGTGATGCGCGCGGGCGCGCCGTACTACGGCCGCGAGAGCGAACGTCCGACGTCGATGCATTGCTTCAACTTCGAGGATCGCAAGTTCACCGAGGTGGTGGCCGAGCACGAAGGCATCGCGTTCTCGCACGACCGTTCGAAGCTCATGTTCGCGCACCACGGCGAGTTCACGCTGCGCGACGCGAAGCCCGGCGAGGCCGAGGGCAAGCACGTGTCGACCGCGGAGCTCTACGTCGACCGCGTGCCGCGCGACGAGTGGGCGACGATCTTCGACGAGGTCTGGCGGCGCTTCCGCGACTACTTCTACGTCGAGAACATGCACGGCTACGACTGGAAGGCGCTGCGCGAGCAGTACCGCCAGCTCGTGCCGCACGTCGGGCACCGCTCGGACCTGAACTACGTGATGGGCGAGCTGGTGGCCGAGCTCAACGTCGGCCACGCCTACGTGACGGGCGGCGAGTGGATCGCTCCGGAACGTCCGCAGGTCGCGCTGCTCGGCGCGCGGCTGGAGTGGGACGCGACGGCGCAGGCCTACCGCATCACGCGCATCCTCAAGGGACACAACGAAGAAGCGCGCTACCGATCTCCGCTGACCGAGATCGGTGTCGACGTGCGCGAGGGCGAGTACCTGCTCGCCGTCGATGGGCAGCCGCTCACGGGCGACGTCGATCCCTACCGCGTGCTGCGCCACCGCGCGGCGCACCCGATCGAGCTGACCGTCGTCGCGACGCCGGCCGATCGTTCGAAGGCCCGCAAGGTGCGCATCACGCCGATCACGAGCGAGAACGACCTCAACTACCTCAACTGGGTGCTGGCGCGGCGCGAGATCGTCGAACGGCTCTCGGGTGGGCGGCTCGCGTACCTGCACATCCCCGACATGGGCGAGGACGGCATCGCGGAATTCATCAAGTGGTACTACGGGCAGGTCCGCAAGGACGGCCTGATCGTCGACGACCGCAACAACGGCGGCGGCAATGTGTCGCAGATGGTGATCGAGCGCCTGCGGCGCACGCTGCTCTCGACGGGCTTCGCGCGCAACTCGGACTTCACCGACACGTACCCCAGCGTCGTCTTCACCGGCCCGATGGCGTGCCTGCTCAACGAGAACTCGGCCTCCGACGGCGACATCTTCCCGTGGATGTTCCGCACCGCGGGACTGGGGCCCCTGATCGGCAAGCGCTCCTGGGGCGGCGTCGTCGGCATCACGAGCCACGGCCCGCTGCTCGACGGCGGCACGGTCAACGTGCCGGAATTCGGCAACAACGACCGCAGCGGAGCGTGGGCGGTCGAGGGGCACGGCGTCGATCCGGACATCGTGGTCGAGAACGATCCGGCTTCGGTGATCGCGGGGCGCGACCCGCAGCTCGAACGTGCGATCGCGGAGGTGCTCAAGGCCGCCGAACAGCGCAAGGCCGCGCTGCCGGTGCGCCCGACGCCGCCGGTCAAGACCAAGTAGCGCGAGCAAGTTGTTCCCACGGGGCGTCGTCGGCTGGGCCGGCGGCGCCCCGTTCGCATCGGAGAGGGCGTTCGAGCGTGGAAATGCGCCGCGGCGGGCCGAATACTGCGCGGCGCCCCAAAGCCCCCTCGCATGAGCAAGTCCGTCATCGTCGCCGCGGCAGCGCTGTTGCTCGCGGGGCTCCTCGCGCCGACCGAGGGGCTGGCGCAGGTGTTCGCCGCGGGGGACGCGGGGCGGATGGAGCAGCTCACCCGGGGCGTGCTGGTGCTCAAGGGCACGCTGGCGGCGCTCGCGCTGTTGCTGGTGCTGGCGGCGCGCTTTGCGCCGCGGGGCGAGCGCTCGGGACCGATCGTGGCGAGCGGGATCCGCGCGGCGCCGCCGTGGCGCGCCAACGCGCTGTGGGCGATCGGCGGCCTGCTCGTGCTCGCGCTCGTGCTGCGCGCGCCGGCGCTCGGCCTCGGGCTTTCTTTCGACGAGATCGACACGCTCGTGCATTACGCGCGACTGCCGCTCGCCCGCGTCGTGTCGACCTTCGACAGCCAGAACCAGCACCTCCTGTATTCCGTGCTGGCGCGCATCTCGTTCGAGGTTTTCGGCGAGAGCGGTTGGGCCGTGCGCCTGCCGGCGGTCGTGCTCGGCGTGGCGAGCATCGCGGCGCTGTACCGCTTCGCGTTGCGCGTCGCCGATGCACGCGAGGCGATCTTCGCGGCGACGCTGCTCACGGTCTCGTACCACCACGTGTGGTTCTCGCAGAACGCGCGCGGTTACACGGGGCTGCTGTTGTTCACGCTGCTCGGCTCGAGCGCGTTCCTCGACATGCTGCGCGATCCCGAGCCGCGGGGCCTCGCCGCGCCGCTGCGTTACGGCCTGTGGATGGCGCTCGCGACCCTGACCCACGCGACGGCGGTGTTCGCGGTCGCGGCGCACGGGCTGGTGTGGCTCGGCAGCCTGTGGACCTCGCGCAGCCGCAACGCGCGCGCCAACCACGTGCAGGTGGGCTCCGGCTTCGTGCTCGCCGGTGGCCTGTCGCTCGTGCTGTATTCGCTGGTGCTGCCGCAGTTCTTCGCGACGCTGCTCGCGCCGACGATGCCTGGCGCGAAGGTCGAGTGGAAGAACCCGAGCTGGCTCGTGCTCGAGACGCTGCGCGGGCTCTCCAACGGCGTTCCCGGCGGCGGCTTCACGCTCGCGGGGGGGCTCGTGATCGTGATCCTGGGCGTGCGTTCCTACGCGAAGCAGAGCGTGGCGGTGCTCGGCACGTTCGCGCTCGGCCTCGTCGTGACGGCGGTGACGCTGCTCGCCACCAAGCACAATCTGTGGCCGCGAATGTTCTTCTTTGCGGCAGGTTTTGCCGTGTTGATCGCGATCCGCGGCGTGACCGAATGGACGCGCATCTTCTCGTTCGGCCAGCTCGGTGGGCTCGTCGCGAAGCTCGGCACCGCGGCGCTCGCCGTCGCCTGCTTGATGAGCGCCGCCACCGTGCCGACGGCCTGGAACCCCAAGCAGGACTTCGAGGGCCCGCTGGAGCTTGTCGCGCGCGAGCGCCAGCCGGGCGACGCGGTCGCGACCGTCGACATGACCGTGATGCCCTATGCCGAGTACTTCAATTCCGGCTGGCCGGCGGTCGATAGCATCGAGGCCCTGCAGGCCCTCGAGGCGTCCCACGCCCGGACCTGGATCGTGTACTGCACCCCGACCCGCATGAAAGCTGCCCAGCCCGAGATCTGGTCGCGCCTCGAGCGCGACTACGCCGTCGTCGGCACGTTCTGGGGCACGCTCGGTGGCAGCGAGGTCATCGTCGTCCGGCGTGACGCGGCGGCGAGGTAGGAAGGAATTTCCAGCTCGCCATGTCGAAGCGGTCCGCGAAGCTCGCGCTGAAGGTCGGGGTCACCCTGGCCGCGGTGGCGTGGATCGGCCTCAAGGTCAACTGGGGCGCGATCGGCTCGGCGTTCGCGCGCGTCCCGTTCACGACGTGGGTGATGGTGTGGCTCGGCTTCCTCGCCGGGCACGCGCTCGGCATCTTCAAGTGGCGCTACAACGTCAACCTGGGGATGGGCGACGGCCGCGCGCGCCTGCGAGCGCTCGACGCGGTGCAGTGCTACTCCGCGGGCATGTTCGCGAACCTGTGCCTGCCGAGCATCGTCGGCGGGGATGCGCTCAAGGCCGTGCTGGCGGCGCGCGTGACGGGCCGGGCGGAAGCGGCAGTGCTCGGCGGCCTCACCGAACGCCTGATCGACACGCTCGCGCTGCTCGTGCTGATCGTGGCGGGAGCGCTGTGGTCGCAGGGCACGATGCCGAACTGGGCGCAGAGCGTCGTGCAGGTCGGAGCCGTGCTCGCGATCGGTGGGGCGTTGCTCGCGCTGCCGCTGGTTCTGCGCACGAAGCTCGCGCGCTGGCCGAAGAAACTGCGCCGCGTCGCGGGCCGTTCGATGGTCGCGCTGCGCCGCGTGCTCGTGCGCCCGCACCGCGCGCTGGTCGTGTTCGTGCTGTCGCTGCTCATCCAAGGCTGGTTCGTGCTGCTCAACCGCGAGCTCGGTCGCGCGATCGGCGTCGAGGCGCCGCTCGCGGTGTGGTTCTTCTGCGTGCCGATGACGAAGGCGATCACGCTCGCGCCGCTCTCGGTCGGCGGCCTCGGCCTGCGCGAAGCGACGCTGGCGGGCTTCCTGTTCGCGATGGCGGCGGTGCCCGAGGCCGACGGCGTCGCGTCGTCGCTGCTGTGGCAGTCGATCCTGATCGCCACGGGCCTCGTCGGCGGAGCGCTGTGGTTCGTGCTCGGCCTGCGCGCCGAGGCGCGCACCGGCGGCGGCCGCGATTCGCTGTTCAAGCTCAACGGGAGCCCGACCCGTGGCTAGCCCGCGTGTCGTGATCCTCGGCGGAGGCCCGGCTGGCGTCGGAGCCGCGCGCGAGCTTGCACGCCGCAAGCTCGGGGCCGCGACGTTGCTCGAGGCCGGCGCGCACTACGGTGGCAACGCGGGCTCGTTCGAGTTCGGCGGCCAATGGCTCGACTACGGCAGCCATCGCCTCCATCCGGCGACCGATCCCGCGATCCTCGCCGACATCCGCGCGTTGCTCGGAGCCGACCTCAAGGATCGCCCGCGCCACGGCCGCATTCGGTTGCTCGGCAAGTGGATCCACTTCCCGCTGAAGCCCGTCGACCTGCTGTTGCGGCTCGACAAGAGCTTCGCTGTCGGAACGTTGCGCGACATGGTCGCCAAGAAACTCCCCGGGCGCGCGCCCGAGGGCGACACGTTCGAGTCGGTGATCCGCGCGAACCTTGGCTCGACGATCGCCGACGAGTTCTACCTGCCGTACGCGGTGAAGCTGTGGGGGCGGGACCCCAAGGAATTGAGCGGCGTGCAGGCGCGCAAGCGCGTGGCCGCGGGCTCGTTCGGCAAGCTCGTGCGCAAGGTGCTCAACGCGGTGCCGGGGCTCAAGCCGCCGGGCGCGGGGCGCTTCTTCTATCCCGTGCGCGGTTTCGGGCAGATCAGCGAAGCCTACGCGGCGGAAGCGGCGAAGCTCGGCGCCGACATGCGCCTGGGCTGGCGCATGACGCGCATCGAGCGGCCCGCGAGCGACAGCGCGCCGTGGCGCGTGCACGCGGAAGGCCACGGGCGTTCGGACGTGATCGAGGCCGACTATGTGTGGTCGACGATTCCCGTCACGCTGCTCGCGCGTGCGCTCGCGCCCACGGCGCCGCAGGACGTGCTCGAGGCGACGCAGGCGGTGACGTACCGCTCGATGATCCTGATCTACGCGCAGTTGCCGGTGGAGCAGTTCACCGAGTACGACGCGCACTACTTCCCCGGTGCGAAGACGCGCATCACGCGGCTCTCGGAGCCGAAGAATTACTCCGACCTCGGGCGCCCGAAGGGTTCGACGATCCTGTGCGCGGAGCTGCCGTGCGCCATGGGCGACGCGGTGTGGAAGATGAGCGACGAGGAGCTGGGCCAGCTGCTCGCCGACGACCTCGCCGGTTGTGGCCTGCCGTTGCCCGCGAAGCCGACGCAGGTGTTCACGCGCCGGCTGCCGCAGGCCTATCCGATCTACCTGATGGGGTACGAGGCGCCGCTCGCGAAGGTCGAGAGCTGGGTCGAGAGCGTGCCGCGCCTCCTGAGCTACGGCAGGCAGGGCCTGTTCCAGCACGACAACACGCACCACGCGCTCGCGATGGCCTACGGCGCCGTCGATTGCATGCAATCCGGTCGTTTCGACACCAACCATTGGGGCGAGCTGCGCCAGGTCTTCGCCAAGCACGTCGTCGAGGATTGACGACGCGCGCGCATCCACGGAAACGTCATTGGGCAGGCCGGGAAAGCGCGCTTAGGTTGGATTGCATGAGCGGGCGACGCTCGTTGCGGTGCTCCTGCCGCAGCGAGCTCACGGCGCCCGCGAGTGACTGGGAATGTCTGCGATGGGGGTCGTCGCGAGCGCGTGGGTGCTGGGCCCGCGTGTCCTCGCGACGAACAGGGCGCGCGTCGGACCGCTCCGGCGCGCGCCCTCGTTCCCTTCGCGAGCTGCGCTCGCCTACTTGCTCTCTTCGGGCTTGCCCGCGCCGCCGCAGGCGTCGATCGCGGCCATCACGGCGGCCTTGAGCTCCGCGTCAGCGTTGCCGAGCAGCTTCACGAGCTCCGGCAGCGCCGACGGCGCGCGCAGGGCGCCGAGCGCCTTCGCCGCGCCGAGCACGACGTCGCGTTGCGGGCTCGCCAGCAGCTTGACGAGCTCGGTCGTCGTCGAGCGCTGCTCCTTCGAGATGTTCATCCAGGCCTGGAATTCCTCGAGCGCCTCGCGCTGCACGCGGAAGGCCGCGAAGGTCTCCTGAGCCTCCCTGCGCACGTCCGCGTTGCGATCGCGCAGGGCCTCGCCGAGCAGTGGAATCGCCGGCTCGTACAGCGCCTCGCGGAAGGCACGGATCGCGTAGACCATCAGGTTCGGGATCTCGCGCGAGAGCTGGGGCACGAGCTCGACGGCCAGCGCGAGGACGGGCTCGCCCGCGTTCTCGTTCTCGAGCAGGCACTCGAGCAAGTCCGCGCACAGGACCGGCGGGAGCTGTTCCTTCATGCCCCGGCGCACGAAGTCGGCCGAGATTTCCGGCGAGGGGAGGTACTGCACGAGGTACGCGAGCCGGCGCGCGCGCTGCAGACCGACGCCCCCTTGGCGTGCGGCCTCGAGGCGCGTCCAGAGCAGCGCCAGCGTGTCCTTGCCGTGGAGCTGGCCGGCCTCGAGGAAGACGTGCCCCGCGGTGTCGGAGCCCCGCAGCGCGTCGGAACCCTCGACGAGCGTGAGCGCCCGCTCGACCGCCGCGGGATCGTTGGTCTCGTTGCCCAGGTAGAGGCCCGAGTTCACCATCCCGGAGTCCGACAGGCCCATCAGCCAGTCGGCGACGACGCGGTAGCTCTCGGGCAGCGGCTGGGAATTTCCCCGGTGCCGCTGAAGGACGACGCTGCACCAGTTCTTCGCGTCCTCGGCGAGGAGGTTGCGCTCCGCCGGCCCGAGCAGCTTGGCGAAGTTCGCGAAGACGCCCTCTTCACCCACCGCCTCGCTGGCCTTCACGATCTGGCGCGAGATCGCTCGCGCCGCGTGCCCGCTGCTCGGGTTGGCGAAGTCCGTGCGCGGCCCGATGGCGGCGTACAGCTGGAGCAGCAGTTCGGACGTGGTGATCGCGGCCTTGTTGCTGCGCGGCGCGAGCAGGTTCGCGAGCAGCAGGTCCGTCTCCGGATCGAGCTTCTCCTTGCCGTTCTTGGTGATCGCGAGCGCCGTGCCAACGCACAGGTCGGTGTCGGTGCCGAGCAGCCACGGCTCGGCGAACTTGCGCGGGATCTTGCGGAAGGCCTCGTGCACCTTGAGCTGATTGGCGCGCGAGAGCTGCAGTGGGCCGCCAGACTGTTCGGAACGGCCCCAGACCAGTTGCTCGGCGAACAGCCTCGCGGTGCCCGAATCCGGAGAGACGCCGTCGGCGCGCTCGAGCAAGAACGGAAGATCCTCGAGGTTGCCGCTGCTGCGCCACACGCTGGCGAGCTGGCCGGAGAGTTCCGCCAGATCCCGCTCCGGAACCTGGCCGCTGGCAACGATCTCGTAGGCCTTGCGCGGCGCGAAACCGGCAAGCCAGATCAGCGCCGTGTAATTTCCGGTCCGTGCCGCACGCAGCATCGGCTCGAGCGCGCGCGGGTCCTTGGTGTCCTTGAGCTTCGCAACCGCCGCATCGCGCACCGCCGGCACCGCGTCGTCCATGGCGCGCAGCAGGAGCTCGACGTGGCGGGGCTGCACCATGCTCACCGCTTCCCTGCGGAAGATCGGGTCTCTGCCTTCGAGCACCTTCGCGAGCGCTGCGTGCGCCTTGGCGGAATCCATCGCGGCCAGCGTCTTGACCGCGAACAGCGGCGCGTTGTCGAAAGAGCCCTGGTTGCCATCGAGCTCGATCTCGACGTTGCGGGGCTGCTGGGTCATGCGCTCGAGGATCGGCACGACCACATCGCCGTACAGTGCCAAGTCGGCCGCGCCGCCCCATGCGTTGCGACGCTCCAGGTCCAGAGCCTCGTAGAGGATATCGAGCGCCTGCGGAGGCAGCGTCTCCTTGGGCGGAGTGCCCTGACCGCGGCGACCGAGCACACGCGCGAGCGCGGCGTCGGCCTCCTTCGCGACCGCGGCGTCGCCGGCCTTCGCCGCGGCGGCCGAAGCCTCGCGGTAGCCCTTCTCGGCGGCGTCGAGATCGTGTTGGTTGTTCTCTGCGTAAGCCGCGCGCTCGAGCAGCTGGCGCGGCGTGACGGTGCCCTGCGTCGGGTCGCTCGCGAGTGCGAGGAGGGACAGGGCGGTCAGGGCGATGGCGGTGGGAAGCGTTCGTTGCATGGTTTCGGTCTCCTTGTGAGCCAAGAGACGCCACATCGAACGCGAGCGTGTCACCACCCTGCCCGCGGGTTGTCAAAAGTTGTCAAACGCGGGGCCCGACTTGTCAGCACTCGAGGCGATAGCCGACGCCGAAGGCCGTCAGCAGGTGCTTCGGCTCCGCAGGGTCGCGCTCGAGCTTCTGGCGCAGCTTCAGCATGTGCTGGTCGACCGTGCGCGTGGTCGGGAAGCGCTCGTGGCCCCAGACTTCCTCGAGGAAACGCTCGCGCGACACCGGCCGGCCGCGTTCGCGCCACAAGAGCTTGAGCATGTCGACCTCGCGCAACGAGAGCTCCTCCGCGCGCCCTTCGAGCGTCACCTTCATCGCGCGCAGGTCGACGTGCGCCGGTCCGATCGTGAGCTCGTTCGGCACGTCCGGCTCCGCGCCCGCGCGCCGCCGCATGCGCGCCTTCACGCGCGCGAGCAGCTCGACGAGACTGAAGGGCTTGGTGACGTAGTCGTCGGCGCCGAGGTCGAAGCCGTGGACCTTGTCGATCTCCTGGTTCTTTGCCGTGAGCAGGATCACCGGCACGTCGCGGCCCGAGCGGCGCAGCTCGCCGAGCACATCGAAGCCCGACTTGCGTGGCAGCATCACGTCGAGCAGCACGAGCTCGAAGGAATCGCGCCGCAGGCGTTCGAGCGCCGCCGCGCCGTCGCGCACGAGCGTGACCGCGTAGCCCTCGCGAACGAGCGCGTACTCGAGGCCCACGGCCATCGCCTCTTCGTCCTCGACGACCAGGATGCGTTGTTGCGTCATGCGCGCGTTTCGAGCGGGATTTGCAGCACAAAACAGGAGCCGCCGCCTTCGCGCGGCTCGCAGCGGACCGAACCGGAGTGGGCGAGCGCGACGCCGCGCACGAGCGCGAGGCCGAGGCCGACGCCGGGGCGTTCGCGCACGAGTTCGTCGCCCAGGCGATGGAACGGCTCGAAGATGCGCTCTCGTTCCGCGGCGGGCACGCCCGCGCCGCGGTCGAGCACGGCGACTTCCGCGGAAGCTCCAGCGCGCCGCACGACGATGTCGACGCCCGCGTTCGGCTCGCCGTACTTCGTCGCGTTGTCGACCAGCTCCGAGATCGCGCCCAGCAGCGCGTCG
>JAPLOE010000167.1 GCA_026692705.1 Planctomycetota bacterium | reverse complement strand
GTGATCTTGCTCGAGCGGTGAACGAGGTGTCGATCCGAGGCCCATCGAAGCCCCGCGCTTCGGCGAAGGCGCGGCTTCACGGACACTGCACTTGTCAGCCCGTGCTTTTCGCGACGGCGTGCACTCGTTAGCTTCCCGCCGTGCGAACTGAGTGGATCCTGATGGTCGGCGCGGCTCTGTTCGGCGCTTCGTGCGCGGAGAACAAGGACGTGGCGGCGCGGAGGGCGCTCGACACGGTGGCGTTCGTGCGCATCGAGCCGGGTGAGTTCACGATGGGCAGCGATGTCGGGCAGCCCAGCGAGCGGCCGGCGCACTCGGTGCGGATCACGAAGGCCTTCGAGCTCGGCAAGTTCGAGCTGACGCAGGCGCAATGGGAGGGCGTGATGGGCTCGAACCCGTCGACGCGCTCGGTTGGGCCAGACTATCCGGTGACGCACGTGAGCTGGAACGAGGCGCAGGAGTTCTGCAAGCGCGCGAGCAAGCTCACCGGGCGCACGTGGCGGCTGCCGACGGAGGCCGAGTGGGAGTACGCCTGCCGCGCGGGGACGACGACGGCCTTCAGCTTCGGCGACGAACCGGAGCTGCTCGACGCCCACGGCTGGTACTTCCGCAACAGCGGCAACTCGCCGCTTCCCGCGGACACAGTGTGGGATTTCAACCGTGCCTTCGAGCTCGAGGGCTGGGGCTGCCGCGCGCGTCCAGTCGGGACCAAGCTGCCGAACCCCTGGGGCCTGCACGACATGCACGGCAACGTGTGGGAATGGTGCTCCGATTTCTACGGAGCGGAGAGCTACGCGCTGCCGGGGAGTGGCGTCGATCCCGTCGGTCCGACCTACGGCGAGCGCCGGGTCGTGCGCGGCGGCTCGTGGATCATCGGCACCGCCGACTGCCGCTCGTCCGCCCGCTACGCCATCGAGGCCAACGACCGCAACGCCTACTACGCGTTCCGCGTCGCGCGCTCGTTGTGAGCGCGCACAGACGCTTCGTCACTTGACTTCCAGGGAGTGCGCGCCGAACGTCGCCGCACGACTTGCACCACGATGGATGCGAGTGCCGTTCGGATCCGGAGCGCACCGGTGGTCGCGGTGAAAGGGAGAGCATGAAGTTGCTCGCGTTTCTGGCTTGGGTGCTGACCTTGCTGTTCGTCGCCGTGGGGTACTGGCTGGTGCCTCAAGGAAGGTGCGGCGAAGTCGTGTCGCTCTCGCGGATCGAAGGTGGCGTTGACGTCGCGCACGGGAGCGTGGCCGAGTGGCGCTTCGACTGGGCGAACTGGGATGCGCGCCGCGGGGTCGGACTGGTGTGCATCGACTGGTCGGAGTCCGAGGACTTTCGCGCATCACTTCGACGCGGCTGCGGGTTGAGGTTCCGATTGGTCGGGCGCTACTACGACGAGGATTTCGATGCCTGCGTTGACGGCACGGGGGACCCCACAGATTGGTTCTACTGGCACGCGGGGCCGAGCGAGGGCCCGGGACAACTGCTCACGAAAGCGTTCCCGCTGGCGGGCAGCGACATGACGCTCGAGGTCGAGCTCGTCGCCCACGAGGCCGACGCCGAAGTGCCGAGCTACCCAGTGCACCTCAAGCTCGCGATCGTCGGTGAACTTGACGGCGACTGGACGGAGTCAAACTCGGTCGGACGGGCAATCGCTGCCTTCGCCGCCCTCGCCGTGACGGCGGGGAGCACGTTCCTCCTGTTCGCGGCCTTGGTTCCCGGGACGTCCGCACCCGACGTGACGCAAGCGTCTTCTCACGACGCGGGCCCCAACGTGTCGCCGTGACGCCGCAGTCCCCGGCACTCGCATCGTGAGAATCGACGACGGGACCGCTAGCATCGCGGCGATGCAGGGAAATGCGCAGGGATCGCGGAGAGCGGGGAACGTGAAGGCGCTCCTGCTCGTGGTCGTGGCGTTCGCGGCCGTGGCGGTGATCGGGTACTTCTTCACGCCCGGGCGCGGGAAGCCGGAGCGGCGCGTGCTCGTGATCGGCTGGGACGGCGCGACGTGGGAGATGGTCGAGCCGCTGATGCGCGAGGGGCGGCTGCCGAATTTGGCGAAGCTCGTGGAGCGCGGAGCGGCGGCGACGCTGGAGTCGAGCAAGGTGCCGATCTCGTCGGCGGCGTGGGTGGGGGCGGTGACGGGCAAGGGGCCGGGCGAGAACGGCGTGTACTCGTTCTTCGAGCCGGTCGAGGGCACGTACGACGTCAAGCTCATCAGCTCGCGCTCGAACCAGGCGGCGCCGTTGTGGCGCATCCTCGGGTGGAACGGCGCGCGCTCGATCACGTTCGGAGTGCCGGTCACGTATCCGCCCGAGAAAGTCGAAGGCGTGATGGTGGCGGGGATGCTCTCGCCGTTCGACGCGCAGTACGCGTACCCCGCGACGGTGACGGACCTGCTGCGGGCGCGCGGGTTCGTGCCGGACCTCGGTGCGTGGCGCGAGAAGCAGGAAGTGACGTTCGAGCGTGTGAAGGAGCAGCTCGCGATCAAGGAGCAGATCCTGCACGAGATGTTGATGGCCGAGGACTGGACGCTGGCGATGGTCGTGTTCAAGGACCTCGACGTGTGGTGCCACAAGCACTACGACGGCAAGCTCGACGGGCCGGTGGCGCCGCACTACGAGCTGCTCGACGCGACGCTGGGGCGGCTCGTGGAGACGGCGGGCAAGGACGTCGACGTGATCGTGATGAGCGACCACGGCTTCCATCCCTACCAGCGCAGCTTCTTCATCCATCCGTGGCTCGTGGAGCAGGGCTTCGCGGTCGCGAGCACGACGCCGGTGTCGTTGCCGCGCGAAACGCAGAATCTCGCGGAAAAACGGGCCGTCGAGCACGCGGCGCTGCTCTCGATGCTCGAGCTCGATCGCAGCGCGGCCTTCGCGGGCGTGTGCGAGGCGAACTTCGGCGGCATCCGCCTGAACGTGAAGGGGCGCGAGCCGCAGGGCTTCGTCGAGCCCGCGGAAGTCGAGGCGACGCTCGCGCGGATCGAGAAGGCGCTGCTCGAGTGGCGCGCGCCGGGCCGGACGGAGCCGGTGGTGCGCAAGGTGCACCGCGGTGCCGCGCTCTATCCCGGCGAATTCGCGGGTCGATTGCCGGACCTGATCTTCGAGCTCGACCCGTCGATCGCCGCGCGTTCGGAGCCCGCGCGCGTTCCCTACGGCGAGCACGCCAAGCCCTATCCCGACCACAGCCTCGAAGGCATCTGGATCACGTCCGGGCCGCACTTTGCGCGTTCCGTCGAGCGTGGCCGCGTGTCGGTGTTCGACCTCGCGCCGACGGTGCTCGCGCTGCTCGGGCTGCCGGTGTACACGGAAATGAGCGGCAAGGTGCGCAGCGAGCTGTTCCTCGACGCGCCGCCGCCGCGTTTCGTGGAGGAGCGCGACGATCCGGCGGCGCGGCGGGGCTACCGGCCCGGGCCCGACGACTACGACGACAAGGAACTCGAGGAAGTGAAGAGCCGCCTCAAGGAGACCGGGTATGCCCAGTGACGGAGCGCGGC
Source organism: Planctomycetota bacterium (assembly GCA_026692705.1). Taxonomy (GTDB): domain Bacteria; phylum Planctomycetota; class UBA1135; order UBA1135; genus F1-120-MAGs118. Next base: position 12,744 of record JAPLOE010000167.1, on the reverse strand, counting down.
TCGCGAAGTTTGGGTGGGGAGCGCTGCTCGTCTCGCTCGCGATCGCGTGGATCGCCTGGGGCGACGTCATGGGGCTCGGGCTGTTCGGCTGGGACACGTTCCCGCTGATCGAGGCCGGGCGCTTCTCGAACTTCGAGGAATTCGGCGGCGCGCTGTCGAGCGAGCTGATGGAGGGGCGCTTCCCCGGCGGCCACTACTGGCGCCCGCTCGTGCACCTGTCGTTCGGCATCGACCACGCGTTGTGGGGCATGAACGCGCGTGGTTACCACACGACGGACTGGCTGATCCTCGCGCTGAACGCGTCGCTCGTGATCGCGCTCGCGCAGCTGCTCGTTGGCCGCGAGCGCTCGGGCTGGGCCTGGTTCGCCGGCTTGATGGTGTTCCTGCTGCACGGAGTGCATTTCGAGATCGTGCCGCTGCCGCCGCGGCGCGCCGATGCGTTGTGCCTGATGTTCACGCTGCTCGCGACGTGGCTCGCGGCGCGCAAGGCGGGGCGACTGAGCATCGGGGCGTCGATCGCGGCCCTGTGCGCCGTCGCGTCGAAGGAAACCGGAGCGCTCGCGCCGGTCGTGATGTTCGCGTTTGCTGCGGCCGGAACTCGCGGAGCGCTGAAGGAGCGCGCGGTGTCGGGCGTGCGCGGCGCGTGGGTCGCGGTGGCGCTCGTGGGGCTGTTCCTCGCGGCGCGCCAGCAAATTGTCGGTGGCCTCGGCGGCGGGGCGAAGACCGCGTTGCCCGACATGCAGGCGCTGGTGAAGGCTGGCGGACGTTACGCGGAGCTCGTGCTCGCGCCGTTGCCGCCGGAGTGGATGCCCGACGGCGACTTCGCGCTCGCGCTGGGAATTGCGATGCTCGTGGTGCTCGGGGTCGGCGTCGCGCGCGTGAAGGTCGAGCGCATTCCGGAGAACGAGGCTGCGTTCGAGCCGCGGGCTGCGCTGGTCGCGGTCGGCGTGTGGACGCTGGCGTTGCTCGCGCTGACGGCGGGATCGGGCGTGTACCGCGCGTGGTACGCGCTGCCGCTCGCGGCGCCGCTCGCGTTGCTCGTCGCGCTCGCGGCGGCAAATCGCCGTGCGCCCGGGGGCGGCGGAAGCTTCCGCGTGCTCGGTTCGATCGTCGTGCTCGGGCTGCTGCAGGGCTGGACGAGCGACACGCGGCCGCGCTGGGACGAGCTCGAGGCCTCCAGCTCCGCCGCGCGCCATTTTCTCGAGCGTTTCGACGTGGTCGTGACGAGCCTCGAGCCCGGTTCGACCGCGGAACTGCCCGCGCAGCCGCCGGAAGAGAGCTCGCGCCGGCACGGCGAGGAGACCAGGCGCACGCTCGTGTTCCGCGAGTACAGCCTTGCCGCCTACGCCGAGCTCGTGCACCCCGGCCGCAAGATCCGCGTCGAGGTCGCGCGCGACGAGGAGTTCGTGCCCGCGCCCGACGAGGTGCTCGTGATCCTGCTTCCCAAGCCGCCCGATTCGATCGTGCGCTAGCCCGCAACGACGAGGACAACATGGCGATCCCGCATCTCAATCCCTACGAGGCCCGCGTGCTCGGCGTCCTGATCGAGAAGGCGCTGACGGTGCCCGACCAGTATCCGCTGTCGCTGCACGCGGCGACGACGGGCTCGAACCAGAAGAACAACCGCTGGCCGGTGGTCGAGTACAGCGAGGCGGAAGTGCACATCGCGTTCCAGGGGCTGCTCGCCAAGCACCTCGCGCATCGCTCGGTCGCGGCGGGCTCGCGCGTCGACAAGTACAAGCATGGCGCGTACGAGGCGCTCGGGCTCGACGATGCGCATGCGGCGGTGCTCGCGGAACTCCTGATGCGCGGGCCGCAGCAGCCCGGCGAGCTGCGCACGCGCGTCGAACGCATGACGCCGGGTTTGTCGGCGGAAACGCTGGTGGAGCGGCTCGCGCGGCTGCGCGAGAAGGGCTACGTGAAGCGCCTCGAGCCGCTGCCGGGCGAGCGTGCGGAGCGGTACGCGCAGCTCCTGAGCCCCGAGGCGCACCCGCTCGACGCGTCGGCGCCGATCGCGTCGCGACCGGCCGCGGCGCCGCGGCTCGATGTCGAGGCGCGTGTGTTGGTTCTCGAAGGCCAGGTGGCGGAGCTCTCGCGCAATCTGGCTGAGGTCCTGCGGCAGCTCGGGATCGAGAAGCTGCCCCCGGCGTAGGCGCGCCTGCGCAGCTCGACGGAGCCGCGAAAGCGCGTTCCAGGGCCTAGACAACGGGAGTTTTCGCTTCTGGAGGACTTCCATGCGGTCAGCGATCGCTTCGTGCGTCGTCGCCTTCGTCAGCACGGCCTGCATCGTCGTGACGCCGCCGCCAGCGCAACCCGCGGTGGCGCAGGAGGGCGCGGCGGCGGTCGTCGCGCCGCAGCCGTCGCCTGCGAGTGTCGAGCGGGGGCACGTGACGTTCCTGCTCGGTGCGCAGCAGCTCGACGAGGATGACTGGGCGCCCACCGACGAGCCGATCGTGTTCGGGGTGGAGCTCACGCAGCAGAAAGCCGATGCGTGGGCCGGGTTCGAGGTCGGCACGCGGCTCGCGGGAGACTCCGCGACGGTGAACGGCGTCGACATTTCGCTCGTCAGCTGGGAGCTCTACGGCGGCGCGCGGCGCACGTTCTTCACCGACAGCGACCTGCAGCCGTACATCGGCGCGGGTATCACGCTGCTGCTCGTGGCGCTCGAAGGGGACTGTGGCTGGAACACGACGTCGGACGAGGACGTTTCGCTCGGCGCCTACGTGCACGCCGGATGTTCGTACCGCATCGACCAGGCGCTGCTCGGGCTCGACGTGCGCTGCGTGGGCGGCACTGACGTCGACCTGTACGGCTATTCGAGCGACATGGACTCGACGCAGGTGTGCCTGTTCGTCGGTTTCGGGCTGTAGCGCGCGCTCAGTGCGCCTCGAGCCACGAGTTGCCGTGGCCGAGGTCGACGCGCAGCGGCACCGACAGCGACACCGCGCCTTCCATGCAGCGGCGCACGAGCGCGCTCGCGGCCTCGAGCTCGCTCACGGGGCATTCGAGAACGAGTTCGTCGTGCACCTGCAGCAGCATGCGCGCCGCGAGGCCGGAGCGCTCGAGCGCGGCCTCGAGGTCGATCATCGCCTTCTTGATGATGTCGGCGGCGGAGCCCTGCACGGGCGTGTTCACCGCGGCATTCTCGGCGAAAACGCGCAGGCGCGCGTCCTCGGATTTGATGTCGGCGATCGGGCGACGGCGGCCGAAGAGCGTCTCGACGTGGCCGGTGGCGCGCGCGGAGGCGATCACGGAGTCGATCCAGCCGCGCACGCGTGGGAACGAGCTGAAGTAGCGCTCGATGAACTGCTTGGCCTCGGGCACGGTGAGTCCCGTCTCGCGCGCGAGTCGCGAGGCGCCCATTCCGTACAGGAGGCCGAAGTTGACGGCCTTGGCGCGGCTGCGCATCTCGCGCGTGACGAGCGGCTCCGCGACGTCGAAGATCACGCTCGCGGTCGAGGCGTGGATGTCCTTGCCGTCCGCGAAGGCCTGCTTCATGCGCTCGTCGCCCGCGAGGTGCGCCATGATGCGCAGCTCGACCTGGCTGTAGTCGGCGGTGAGCAGCGTCCACGGCCCCTTGGCGTCGGCCTCGCGCGCGACGAAGGCCGCGCGCAGCTTGCGGCCGCGCTCGGTGCGCACCGGGATGTTCTGCAGGTTGGGCTCGCTCGACGCGAGACGGCCCGTGGCGGCGCTCACCTGGCTGAAGGAGCAATGCACGCGGCCTGTGCGAGCGTTGACGTAGCGCGGCAGGGCGTCGACGTACGTGCTCTTGAGCTTCTGCACCTCGCGGTACTCGAGGATGTGCTGCACGATCTCGACGTCGCCGTAGGACTGCGAGAGCGTCTCGTAGTCGGTCGAGTAACCGGTCGCCGTGCGCCGCGGCCGCTTGACGCCGGCCGCGTCCTGGATCTTGAGCTTCTCGAACAGCAGTTCACCGAGCGCCTTGGGGCTGTTGAGGTTGACGTCCTCGCCCGCGAGCTCGCGGAAGCGCAACTGGTGGCGCTCGATCTCGATGTCGAGCTCGCGCCCGAGCTCCTCGATCTGTTTCGTGTCGATGCGGATGCCGCGCTCTTCCAGCGCCGCGAGCACGTCGATCAGCGGCATTTCCAGCTCGTAGAAGAGCTTTTCGTTGCCCGTGTCGCTCAGTTCCTTCTTGAGCGTCTCGTACAGCCGCCACGTGACGTCCGCGTCCTCGCAGGCGTACTCCGCGACTTTCGCGACCGCGACCTCCGCCATCGTGATCTGCTTCGCGCCCTTCCCGATCAGCTCGGACGTCGGAATCTTCTGGATCCCGTAGTAGGTGAGCGCGAGGTCGTCGAGGTTGTGGCGGCGCGTCGTGCCGTGCACCGTGAAGCTCGCGACCATCGTGTCGAACTGCACGGGCGGCATGCGCAGACCCGCAGTGCGCAGCACGAGCGCGTCGTACTTGTGGTTCTGCCCGACTCGCACGAGCGCGGGGTCGGTGAGCAGCGGCGCAATCCGCGCGAGCAGCGCTTCGCGGCTTCCGCACAGGCAGGGCTCGAGGTTGAACGGCACATACCAGCCGGTTCCGGCCGCGCAGGACAGGCTCACGCCGACAAGTTGCGCTTCGAGCGGAAAGAGACTCGTCGTTTCGGTGTCGACCGCAAAGGCGCCGGCCGTGCGCAGAGTTTCGAGCAGCCCATCGAGCTCCGCCTCGGTGCGCACCGTGCGGTAGTCGCGCGACTGCTGCTGCGCCGCGCCCTGCTCGACCTTCTTGAGGAGGCTGATGAAACCGAGCCTGCGGAACACCTCGGCGACTTTCTGCGCATCGGGCTCGTAGTGCGGCAGCTCGTCGAAGCCCGGATCGAGCGGCACGTCGCGGCGGATCGTGACGAGATCGAGCGACATCAGGAGCTGCTCGTGGTCGCGCTCGATGTACTCGCGCTGCTTGCCCTTCACCTCGGGGAGATGCTCGAGCACGCCCTTCACCGAGCCGAACTGCTGGATCAGCTTGATCGCGCCCTTCTCGCCGATGCCCTTGACGCCCGGGACGTTGTCGCTCGCGTCGCCCATGATCGCGAGTACGTCGATCACGTGCGCGGGATCGGTGCCGAACTTTTCCTGCACCGCCTCGAAGCTCTCGAGCAGCACTCCGCCGCCGGGCTTGAACACGTTGTAGAGCGTCACCTTCGGGCTGACGAGCTGCATCATGTCCTTGTCGCCGGACACGATCATCACGTCCCAGCCGCGTTTCTCGGCCTCGAGCGACAGCGTGCCGATCACGTCGTCGGCCTCGTAGCCGGGCACCTCGAAGATCGGGATGCCGTGCGCGCGCACCACGTCGCGCAGCCAGTCGAGCTGCGCCACGAGCTCGTCGGGGATCTTCTCGCGCGTGGCCTTGTACTCGACGAACTGCTTGTGGCGGAACGTCGGCCCCTTGGGGTCGAAGGCGACGACGATGCGCTCGGGATTCTCGCTCGCGAGGATCGAGCGCAGCGTGTTCGAGAAGCCGTACGTGGCGCCGCAGGGCAGGCCCTCGGGCGTCGTCAGGCCCGTGCGCTGCATGGCGAAGTGCGCGCGGTAGGCGAGCGCGGTCCCGTCGAGGAGGAAGATGCGCGGCATGGAGGGAGGATACGTTCCGCTTGCGCACCTGTCCCTCTGGGAATGGGGGGCGGGTGGTTCCTATCCTCACGCGGCCCATGACTCAGGTGCAGGGATTCCTGAAGCTCGCTCCGGACGTTCCGGGCCTCGAGGCGCTCGGGGCGAGCGCGCTCGACGACCTGTTCGCGGATCCGCCGCGCACGGTGACGAGCGACCGCACGCGCCGCGTGGGGGCGAGCTGGATCGTGCCGCTGCCGGGCACGCCCGACGACGACGGGATCCAGCACGAGAAGCCGCGTGGCGCCGGCACCGGCCTGCTGTACGTGCGGCGTTTCGAGGGCGGCGGTTTTGCCGGGATTCGCGCGCGTTTCACGCAGCCGCGCAGCGCGAGCCTCGCCGCGCGCCGCTGGAACGTCATGTGCCACCTGCAGGCGCACGGCCTCGCGACGCCGCAGCTCGTGGCGCTCGCCGAGCGTGGCGCGTCGCCGCTGGGACGCGAGTCGGTGCTCGTCACGCGTGATCTCGAGGGCTTCGTCTCGTTGCGCACGTTCTTCGCGAGCGTCAAGGAGAGCGCGGAACGGCGCCGCGCGCTCCACGCGCTGGATCTGGCGCTCGTGCAGCTCGAGCGCGCGGGCGTGTCGCTGCCGGGCACGACGCTCGACAACCTGCTCGTGCAGCGCGACGACGAGGACTGCGTCGCGCTCAAGATCGTCAACCTGCAGAGCGAGCAGTCGTTGCTCAAGGAACGGCGCCTCGCCCGCTCGCGCCTTCCGGGCATCGCGTTCACGTCGTTCCACGGCGCGCGTTTCGTGCGGCCGCAAGGGCCCGTGGAGCGCCACGCGCTCGTCACGCAACTCGCGAACGAAGCGGGAGCGCTCGTCACGCGCCGCGAGCGGCTCGAGATGCTCGTGCGCTTGGGTGTCGCGCGCGCGTCGGCTCCCGCCTTCGTCTCGCGCTGCTCCTGAACACGTCTCAGCCGAACGTCGGCAGCGGTCCGACGCGGAAGTCGTGCAGCACGAGCTCGAGCGAGCGGTCGCCGCGGAACCAGTTCCAGCGCGGCGTGTGCACGACGTGCAGCGGCTCGCCCAAACGCAGTTCCCCGACGCGCGCGCCCATGCCGAAGGCCATCGCCTTGAGCACGCGCGAGCCGCGCCGCAGCTTCAGGATCAGGTGCGAGCCGTCGCCGACCGGACGCGGCGGCTCCGCGAGCCGCACGTCGTTCGAGATCAGCACGGGCTTCTCGTTGTTCGCGCCGAAGGGCTCGAGCCGGTCGAGCTCCGCCATCAGGCGTTCATCGATGCTCTCGAGCGCGACCTCGCCGTCGATCCACAGCGCCTGCACTTCATAGGTGCGGCCGCCGAGCAGCTCGCTCGCGCGCGCACACATCGCGCGGCGCGCCTGGTCGACGCTCGTCGCCTCGATCTCGCAGCCCGCGGCCTGCGCGTGGCCGCCGTAGCGCAGGAAATGGTCCTTCGCGCCGTGCATCGCCTCGAGCACGTCGAACCCCGCGACCGAGCGCGCACTGCCGCGACCACGCTCGCCGTCCAGTCCGATCACGAGCGAAGGCCGCTGGAAACGCTGCGAAACGCGCGCGGCGACGATGCCGACGACCCCCTGGTGCCATTGCTGGCCCGCGAGCACGAGCACGGGATGCTCGCTCGCGTTCTCGAAGGCGCGCGCCTGCTCGAAGGCCTGCGCGCAGAGCTCGGCCTCGATGCGCCGGCGTTCGTCGTTGAGCTCGCCCAGCCGCTGCGCGAGCACTTTCGCGCGCGCCGGATCGTCCGAGAGCAGCAGCTCGACCGCCACCGCCGCGCTGTCCAGACGCCCGGCCGCGTTGAGCCGCGGCCCGACCTTGAAGCCGACATCCTCGGCCACGAGCTTGTTCGTCGCGAGGCCACAGGACTCGAGCAGCGCGCGCAGGCCGATGTTGGTCGTGCCTTCGAGCGCGCGGAAGCCGTGGCGCGCGAGCACGCGGTTTTCGAGCACGAGCGGCACCACGTCGCACACCGTCGCGACCGCGACGTAGGCCATCGCGTCGACGAGGAACTGCTTCAGGTCCTCGCGCACGCGCCGCGCCCCGCTGATGCGCTGCGCCACGCCCCAGGCGAGCTTGAACGCGACGCCTGCGCCGCACAGCTCGCGGAACGGATAGCGCGAGCGCTCGAGCTTGGGATTGACGAGCGCGACCGCGCGCGGGAGCTCGCCCAGCGGCGGCTCGTGGTGGTCGGTGACGATCGTGTCGACGCCGATCGCGGCGAGCTCGGCGATGGTCGCGAAGGCCGCCGTGCCGTTGTCGACGGAGATCACGAGCTTCGCGCCCGTGTCGCGCGCCTTCTGCACCGAGTGCGCGCCGAAGGAGTAGCCGTCGTTGAGGCGATGGGGGATGTGCCACACCGCGTCCGCGCCGAGCAGCGCGAAGAGGCGCATCAGGAGCACCGTCCCCGTGACGCCGTCGACGTCGTAGTCGCCGTGCACGAGGATGCGCTCGCGGTTCGACACGGCCCGCGCGATGCGCTCGGCCGCCGCCTCGAGGTCCGGCAGGTCGGCCGGGTCGTGGAGCGCGTTCAGGTTGGCCTCGAGATGCCGCGCCGTGCCCTCGCCCGCCTCGTGGCCGCGGACGGCGAGCAGCCGCGCGATGACCTCGGGCAGCGCGTGCCGCCGGGAGAGCTCGCGCACGGCCTCGGGCGACGGCTGGTGGAGCTTCCAGGGGCGGGACATCGCGCGGCATTCTATCCGCGACCTACACTCTGCCGACCATGAGCTCGCGATCCGACACCCGCGCCGAGGCTTTCCGGCTCCTGCCTTCGATCGAGGAACTGCTGCACGACCCGCGCCTGGAGCCGCTCGGCCGCGGCCTCGCGCGCGAAGTCTGGCTCGATTTCCTGCGCGAGCTGATCGAGCGCTGGCGTGCGGAAGTCAAGGCCGGAACGCTCGACGCGAGCGCGCTCTCGGCGCGCCTCGCGGGCACGGCGCTGGTCGACGAGCTGCGCCTGCGGGTCGAGCGCGAGCGGCGCGCCGGCATCGTGCGCGTCGTCAACGCGACCGGCGTCGTGCTCCACACCGGCCTCGGCCGCGCGCCCGTGCACGCGGAAGCCGCGGCCGCGATGGGGCGCATTGCGGGTTCCTATTGCGTGCTCGAGGTCGATCGCGAGTCGGGCGAGCGCAACCAGCGCGACGACCGCCTGTCGGAGCTCCTGCGCCGCATGACCGGCGCCGAGGCCGGCATCGTCGTCAACAACTGCGCCGCCGCCGCGTACTTGCTGCTCAACACGTTCCTGAAGCGCGGCCAGCGCGACGAGGTGATCGTGAGCCGCGGCGAGCTCGTCGAGATCGGCGGCTCGTTCCGCGTGCCCGACGTGATGGAGCGCGCCGGCGTCGTGCTGCGCGAGGTCGGCACGACCAACCGCACGCGCCTCTCGGACTACCGCAACGCCGCTGGCGAGCGCACCGCGCTCCTGATGAAGGTCCACACGTCGAATTTCCGCGTCGAGGGCTTCACCGAGGAGGTCACCCCGACGGAACTTGCGGTTTTGGGCCGGGAAATCGGCCTTCCGACGGCCTTCGACCTGGGCTCCGGGTTGATCGAGGGCGACGACGTGCGCCCGCTGCCCGAGGTGATGGGGGACGAGCCGCGCGTGCGCGACGCGGTCGCGAGCGGAGTCGACGTCGTGTGCTTCTCCGGCGACAAGCTGTTCGGCGGCCCGCAGTCGGGCCTGATCGTCGGCAAGCGCGCCGCGATCGCCGCGCTGCGCAAGAATCCGGTCTACCGCGCACTGCGCCTCGACAAGGTCACGATCGCGGGCCTCGAACGTTCGCTCGAACTCTACCTCGCCGGCCGCGGTGACGAGATCCCGGCTCGCGCGATGCTGCGCGCCACCGCCGACGAATTGCGCCCGCGCGCCGAGAAGCTCGCCGCAGCGCTCGGAAAGTTGCCCGGTTGCCGCGCCGAAGTGATCCCCGAGCGTTCGCAACCCGGCAGTGGCGCCGCACCCGGCGTTTTCCTGCCGACGTTCGTCGTGCGCCTCACGCACGCGCGCCTCAAGGCCGCCGCCTTCGCCGCCGCGCTGCGCCGCTCCGAACCGCCGGCTTTCGTGCGAGTGCAGGATGACGCACTGCTCTGCGACCCGCGCTCGCTGCTTCCCGGCGACGACGAACTCCTCGTCGAGTCCGTGCGGTCCGTTTGCGCGAGCTGAAGCCTCCGCGCACGCAATTTCCCGCTCAGACGATCTCGACCGTCTTGCCGGTCCAGGCGATGAATTCGCCGATCGCGACGCCGAGCACGCCGCGAGCGGCGAGTTCACGTTCCAGGGTCGCCGAGCGATCGCGCGGGATCGCGATGAGCAATCCGCCAGAGGTCTCGGCGTCGAAGAGCAGGTTGACGAGCGCCTCCTCGAGCCCGCCGGCGATCGTGACTTCCTCGGCGAGCGTCGTGCGGCCGCGCTTGGCGCCGCCCGAGTTGGAGCCGAGCCGCGAAAGCTCGATCACGTCGGGGAAAAGCGGCACTTTTGCGCTCTCGAGGCGCAGCGTGACCTTGCTCGCGCTGGCGATGTTGCGCGCGTGGCCGACGAGGCCGAAGCCGGTGATGTCCGTGCAGGCGCGCGCGCCCGCGGCGACCATCGCCTCGGCGGCCTTGGCGTTGAGCGTCGCCATCTGTTCGGCGGCGGGCTTGAGCGTCTCCCAGGAGATCAACCCGCGCTTGCCCGCGGTCGTCATCGTGCCCATGCCGAGCGGCTTGGTCAGGTAGACGACGTCGCCCGCGCGCGCGCCCGAGTTCGCGGTGACGCGCTCGGGATCGACGACGCCCGTGACCGAGAAGCCGAACTGGATCTGCCCCTGCACCGTGTGGCCGCCGGCGATGCTCGCCCCGGCCTCGCGAACCTTGGCGAAGCCGCCGCGGTGGATCTCGGTGATCCATTCGAGCGGCAGGTCCTTCGGCAGCGACGCGAGCGTGAGCGCGCTGATCGGGCGTCCGCCCATCGCGTACACATCCGAGATCGAGTTCGCGGCCGCGATCGAGCCGTAGAACCACGGGTCCTCGACCACCGGCGGGAAGAAGTCGACCGTCAGCACGAGCGCGAGGCGGCTCCCCGTGGGCAGACCTTCGGCCTGCCCCAGCAGCACGACGCCAGCGTCGTCCATGGTCTGGGGGCCCACGAGCAGGCGCTCGTCAGGGTCGGAGCCGAGGCCGCGCAGCACGTGCGCGAGCTGCCCTTGCGGCAGCTTGCCCGCTCAGCCCGCGCAGTCGGCGTAGTCGACGAGGCGCTTGTTGGGGTGTTCGTGCATGAGGGCGGGGATTGTACGTCCCGCGCGCTCACGCTTCCTGCGCGTCGATCGGCCGGGCCGTGGCCGGGCCCCGGACCGCGATCCAGGCCACGAGCGTGACCGCGACCACCGCGACTCCCGCGGCGACGCCCCACCACAGGCCCGCGAGGCCGAGCTCGCGCTTGAATGCGAGGTGGTAGCCGAGCGGCAAGCCGATCACGTAGTACCCCACGAGGTTGGCGAGCGCCGTCGGCTTCGTGCGCCCGATCGCGCGCAACACGCCGGAGGCGACGACCTGCAGGCCGTCGAAGAGCTGGAACGCGGCCGCGACGGGCAGCGTACTCGCCGCGAGCGCGATCACGACCGCGTCCTTGCTGTAGGCGCGTGCGAGCGGCTCGCGAGCGACGAGGAAGACGAGCGCGCAGACCGCCATCAGGCCCGCACCGAGCGCGAGCGCCGCCCAGGCCGACACCTGCGCCTCGCGCTGGCGCCCCGCGCCGACGAGGTTGCCGATGCGCGTGACCGAGCCGAGCCCGACGCCGAGCGGCAGCATGAACGAGATCGAGGCGAGGTTGAGCACGATCGAGTTGGCCGCGAGCTCCGCCTTTCCCAGCCACCCCGCCCACAGGCCCGCGATCTGGAAGCCCCAGATCTCGGCCGCGAAATGCAGCCCGATCGGCACGCCGACGGCGAGGATCTTGCGCAGCTCGGCGACGTCGAGTGCGGCGCGGCTCCACGGCTGCCAGGCGCCCTCGCACAGCCGCTGCGAGCGCATCAGGCCGTACATCATGAGCGGCATGCTCGCCTGCACGATCGACGTGGCGATGCCAGAACCGACGGCGCCGAGCGCAGGAATGCCCATTCCGCCGAAGATGAACAGCTGATTGAGCGCGACGTTGAGCACGTTGGCGGCGAGCGCGACCAGCAACGCCGGACGCAGGATCCCGCGGCCCTGCAGGTACTGGCGCTGCGCCGTGTACACGAGGAACAGCGGCACCGACGGTGACTGCACCTGCACGTACTGCTGCGCGATGCGCGCGACCTCGGGATCCTGCCGCGTCGCGACGAGGAACTGCTCGACGAACTGCCACAGCACGATCACGGGCACGCTCGAGAGCAGGGCCAGCACGACGCCGCGCTGCAGGCCGAGTGCGAGCCCGCGGGCGTCGCGTGCGCCGTGGGCCTGCGCGAGGAACGGGTCGATCCCGACCACGAGGCCCATCGCGATCATGATCGTGCCGAACTTGGCGATGTTGCCGAGCGACACCGCCGCGACGGCGTCGACGCCGACCTGGCCGACCATCAGCAGGTCGACGACGCCGAGGCTCATCATCGTGAGCTGCGTCAGCATGATCGGCCCGGCCAGGCGCGCCAGCCGCGGGATCTCGCTTCGGAGCGTCGTCGTCTCGTTCATCACGGGGCGGAGAGGGTAGCGGCGAGGTTTGCGAAGCCTCCGTGCAAAAAGGGAAGGGCACCCCCGGGCGAACCCGGGAGTGCCCCTCGTCGGCAGCGATAGGGGGGAAATCCCCGCGCCAGATCAGGCCATCACGGCGCCATCGTGAACTGGATGGCGTTCGACAGGTTGCTCGTCGACGGAGCCGGCGGGTCGCGGAACCACAGCTGCGCGTTGAACACCTGACCGGCGAAGTTGGGCTGCCCCAGCGTCGTCGGGTGGGTGAACAGCCAGTCGGCGAAGTCGATCGAGTACGTGCCGCCGCAGCCGTTCACCGTGCCGCCCGAGTTGCGCGGGTCGACGCGGCGAGTGGGCGAGCGGACGCACTTGAAGCTCGTCGACATCGGCGACCACGGCTGGGCCGTCGGGCCGTTGATGCCGTAGTACATCAGCGTCTGCTTCTGGCCTTCGATGCCCGTGCCGAACACCACGAATCCCGCGGCGGCCGACGCGCTCGGAGTGCCTGC
>JAPLOE010000166.1 GCA_026692705.1 Planctomycetota bacterium | reverse complement strand
CATGCCGCAGCCGCCGCAGTTGGTGCCGCCGGGGCGCAGCACGGTGCCGAGCTTGCCGGAGTCGCAGGCGGAGAGCCCGCCGAGCAGGGGTTCGTTCTTCATCGCACCACCTCCAGAAGTTCCGGTTCGCCTGCAGCGTCGCGTCGTGCGAGATCGGCGAGCACCTCGCCGATGTGCTCGGGCCGAATGTCGCCGCCACCGAGCCCGAGCATGTAGCCCTGCACGAGCGCCTGCGCCGGCGCGAAGCCGCGCGCTTCCGACCACAACACGCCGCCGTGGCCGAGGCTGATGTCGCGATCGAGCACGGCGATGCGCTTCGCGCGCGCGAGCGCCGCACGCAGCTCGCGCCCGGGGAACGGCCGGAACATGCGCAGCCGCAGCGCGCCGACGCGCTCGCCCGCCTCGCGCGCACGATCGACCGCCGCGCGCACCGTCGCCGCCGTCGTGCCCATCGAAAGCACGACCGTCTCGGCGTCCTCCATGCGATAGGGGACCAGCGCCGGCGCCGGCTTGCGGCCGAAGGCGCGCTCGAACTCGAGCGCGATCTCGTCGTACACCGCTCCCACGCGGCGCATCGCGTCCTCGTGCTGATGACGGTGAGCCTCGGTTTCATGCGGGAAATCGAGCCCTCCGACGGTCACCGCACGTTCGGTCAGGCGGTGCGGGAGCGCGAGCTCGGGCAGGAAGCGATCGACCTGCTCCTGCGTCGGCACGTCGGTCTGCATCATCGTGTGCGACAGCACGAACGCGTCCTGGCACACCATCACCGGCAGCAGCACGCGCTTGTCCTCGGCCAGCCGGTACGCGAGCAGGATCGAGTCGAGCACTTCCTGGTTGTCCTCGCAGTACAGCTGGATCCAGCCAGAATCGCGCAGCGCGAGCGTGTCGCCATGGTCGACCCAGATGTTCCACGGCGGGCCGAGCGTGCGGTTGACGGCCATCATCACGATCGGGAGCCGGTACATCGCGGCCGCGAAGACGTTCTCGGTCATGTAGGCGAGCCCGTTCGAGCTTGAGGCCGTGAACGAGCGCGCGCCGCCGAGCGAGACGCCCATGCACACGGCCATCGCGCTGTGCTCGCTCTCGACACGCACGATCGCGCCCTTGGCGAACTCCTGCTTGCACAGGAGCTCGATGCACTCCGTCTGCGGGGTGATCGGGTACACGCCTCCACCGAAGCCGCGAGCGTTGCGGTTCGCGCGTCCGGCGAGCGTGGCGGCGAGGGCCGCGGCATGGTTGGCGCTGACGAGTTCGGTGCTCATGAGTGCGACATCTCCATGCCCTTGCGCGGGCATTCGTGGACGCAGATCCCGCAGCCCTTGCAGTACGAGGCGTCCAGCTCGTACCCAACGTCCGTGCGGCGCACGACGCCCTCGGGGCAGTACACGAGGCACGTGTCGCAGCGGGTGCAGTGCCCGCAGGAGAAGCAGCGCCGCGCCTCGCTTGCATCGGCGAGACCGCGCGAAACCTCGCTGAAACCGCGGATTCTCGCGCCGCGCGGGAGCAGCTCCTCGTGCGCGGGCAAGCTCCGCTCGAAGTGGTCGAAGCGCACTTCCGTGGCCGCGACCGACTCCTCGCGCGAGGGCCGCGCGAAGGCGACGACCTCCGGATCGACCAGCGCGCGCAGGAGCTCGCCCGCGATGCGCCGGCCGCTGCCGATCGCGTGCGCGACGGTTCCGTCGGCGAGCGCGAAGTCGCCGCAGGCGAACACGCGCGTCGCGACGCCCTCGCGCACGAGCCGACTTCCGCGCAACTCCCAGCCCTTGGGCAGCAGCGAACGGTCCGCGCTCGAGCCGAAGGCGAGCAGCACGTGGTTGCACGGGATGCGCACGGCGTCGTCGGTGAGCCGCGGCGCGCGTCGGCCCGACGCGTCGGGCTCGCCGAGCTCGACCACGCCCGCGAACACCGACTCGAGCTTGGCCGTGCCTTCGAAGCGCAGCGCCTGCCGCAGCTCGCACAGCTCGACGCCTTCGACCAGCGCGTGCTCGATTTCCTCGGGAATCGCGGGCATTTCCGCGCGCGTGCGGCGGTAGAGCACCGTCACGCGACTTGCGCCGCAACGCAGCGCCACCCGCGCGCAGTCCATCGCCGTGTTGCCGCCGCCGAGCACGACGACGTGGCCTTGCAGGTGCATGCCGCCGAGCAGGTTCGCGCGCCGCAGGAACGTGACGCCGTCCTCGACGCCACGCAGCTCCTTGCCGGGAACCTCGAAGCTCGTCGGCTGCTGCAGGCCCGTCGCGACGACGACCGCATCGAACTCGCGCTCGAGTGACGCCAGCCGCGCCGCATCGATGTCCTCGCCGCAGTTCGCGCGCAGCCCGCGCGCCAGCAGGCTCGCGACCTCGCGGTGCAGCACGTTGCGCGGCAGGCGGTAGTTCGGGATGCCCGTGACGAGCAGGCCACCGAGCTCGCGCTCGCGCTCGAACAACGTCACGCCGTGGCCTTGCGCGAGCAGCTCGTGCGCCGCGCCAAGTCCCGCCGGACCGCCGCCGACCACAGCGATTTCGAGCCGTTTTGCCGGTGTTTTCGCTTCCGTCGAGACCAGCGGCGCGCGGTCGGAGACCCAGCGCTCCAGCCCGCGCACGTTGACCGCGCCGTCGAGCTCCGCCCGGTTGCAGCCGTCCATGCACGGCGCCGGGCAAACGCGCCCGCACACGCCCGCCAGCGGCGTGGTGCGCTTGAGCATGCGCGCCGCCGCTTCCATGTCGTCGTGCGCCGCCGCCTGCACGAAACCGACGACGTCGTTGCCTGCGGGGCAGAACGCGCTGCACGGCGCCGCGTGCTCGACGTAGCGCGGCCGCTGCGTGCTCCACGAGCCGGTGCGCAGCCCCGTCGGCTTGCTCTCGAGGTGCTCGACGAGCGGCTCGACCTCGACCGGCGCCGCGACCGGCAACGCGGCCTGCGGCGCGACGCTCTTCATCGTCGGCGCACGCTCGACGACACGCTCCCAAGCCTCGCGCGCCGCCTCGAAATTGCCGGAGAAACCGAGCTGGCGGTACGTGTCCTCGAGCACCTCGAGCGGAATGCCCGCGAGGCGCGCGAAGGCTCCGGCGATCGTCGTGTTGACGATCACGACCGAGCGCGTGCCGATCCCGCGCCGCCGCGCGATCTCCGTCGCGTCCACGGTCGCGAGCCGGAAGGTCCCGTAGGCGCTGCCGAGCGTGTCCGGCGTTCCCGGCGCGTTGACGAGCAGGATTCCGCCGTCCTTCAGGCCTTCGACGACGTCGCGCCCGAGCAAATGCCGGTCGAGCACGATCACATGGTCGGGCGTGTAGACCTTGTTGCGGTTCTCGATGCTCGTCGGGCTCGTGCGCGTGTAGGCGCGCACCGGAGCGCCCGAGCGCTCGCCGGCGTAGTCGCCGAAGGTCTGCACGTGCTGCCCCATGCGCGCCCAGGCCGCCGCGAGGATCTTCGCGCAGGTCACTCCACCCTGACCGCCACGTCCGTGCAGCCGCAGTTCCATCGCACGACTCCCGTCGGAGCGCGCCGTTCCGGCCCGAGGCCGCCCGCGGCGCCACGCGCCGCACCGGGTGCCCGCCGTCG
>JAPLOE010000165.1 GCA_026692705.1 Planctomycetota bacterium | reverse complement strand
CGCGGTGCCGCTCGACGAGCGCGACCGCGACCGCGTGACGATCCCGCCGGGCCGCAGCCAGGCGATCCTGCTTGGCGTGTCGGTCGCCGACACCGATTTCTGGGACTCGCTGACGCGCGGCGCCGACCAGATCCGCTACGAGCCGCTGCTCGGCGCGATGCGCGTGCACTTCGAGGACGAGCCGGGCCTCGACCTGCTCGCGCTCGAGCGCGACGGCGACTCGCGTTGCGTGCCGTTGCGGCTCGCGCTGCCCGAGGGCGCGACGATGGAGCAGGCGCTCGCGCGCGGCGACACGCAGGGGGCTCCGGTGACGGCGCGCGCGGCGCTCGAACAGTGGAATCTCGCGTGGAAACGCCAGCATCCCGGCGACACGGGCGACCTGATCCGCATCGATGCGGCGGGGCAGATCGTGTCGGCGGCCGGGCGCACGGGCAGCGCGCTGGCGGATGGCTGGCGGCTCGTGGTCGACGGGCGCGAGCTCGCGCCGGCGGAATCGACCGCGATCGAAGTGCGCCAGTCGCTCGAGTTGCGCTGGGGCGACCTGCGCAGCGGCGTCGAGGCGCTCGCGAGCTCCGCGGGCCCGCTCACGCTCGAGAGCCCGTGGCTGCAGGCTGGCGCGGCGGCGTTGCGAGAGTACGGCAAGCTGCGCGCGGGCGTTCCGGCGAGCGAGGTGATCGTCTCGCTGCAGTCGCAGCTCGACGGCGCGCTCGGTGCCCAAATTCCCGAGGAATACCGCGCTCCGCTGTTCACGACGCTGGCCGAGGCGCACCGCCTCGCGGGCGATCTCGAGTCGGCGCGCACGAACTGGGAGCGCGCGGCGAAGTACGGCGACGCGCAGGCGATCCTCGCGCTCGCGAACCAGGCGCTCGAGTTGCCCACACGCGCGGCCGAAGGCGTGCGCAAGCTGCGCCAAGCGGCGGCGGCGGGTTCGAGCGAGGCTCTCACGCGCCTTGCGGACGTCGAGCAACGCGAAGGTGGTGATGCGCGGCGCGCGCTGCTGCTGATCGGTCAGGCGGCGCAAGCCGGTTACGCGCCGGCACTGACGACGCTCGGCCAGCGTTACGAGAGCGGCGACGGCCTTCCGCGCGACACGCAGCAGGCGGCCGAGCTTTACCGCGCGGCGGCGCGCCGCGGCGATGTGGCCGCGATGCTGCGGCTGGGCATGTTGCACGAGACGGGTCAGGGCCTGCCGCTCGACCTCGCGCGCGCTTCGGCCTGGTACCGCGCGGCGGCGACCGGAGTTCCGTGGGAGGAACAGCCGTGAAACGAGCCTTCGCGCTGCTCCTGTGCACCGCGCTCGCGTTCGCTTGCCGCTCGAGCGAGGGCACGAGACGGTCCGTCGATGTCGCGCGCGTCGACGTGCGCGGCGAGATCGTCGAGAGCGCGCCGACGCTGCAAGTGCAGGGCGTCCCGATCCGTTACGCGGTGCACGAGATCGAGCTCGACGCGCGCCAGCCCGTGCGCGTGTCGCTGACGAGCGACAGCGAAGAGTTCGACCCGATCCTCGAGTGCCGGCCCGCCGACGGGCGTCCCGACGAGACGCTGCGCGGCAACGACTCGCAGGCGCTCGGCAACGGCGCGCAGCTCGACCTCCTTCCGCTGCGCAGCGGCCCGTGGATCGTCTACGTCGGCGACGCGCACGGCCGGCCGGGTCCGTACCGGCTGCAGATCGAGCGCATCGCGGAACGCACGGTGTTCACGGCCTCCGCGGAGGTCGCGCCCGCGCTCACTGGCACCGAGCCGCCGGTCTCGCTCTTCACGCAGGTCTTCGCCGGCCGCCGCTATCGCGTCGAGGTCGTTCCGACGGGTTTTCCCGCGCACCTCGCGCTCGCCGCGCCCTGTGTCGAGGCGCTGCAGTCGAACGCGCTCGCGCTCGAGTTCGAGGCGCGCCGCACGGGACAGGTCGTGATGCAGGTGTCGAGCCTCTCGCTCGCGAACGGCCCGTTCACTCTGCGCGTCACCGAGCTGTGGTGAGCGCCGGAATTCAGCGCCGCCACATCGCCCAGCCGTGCAGCTTGCGCGTGTCGTCGTCGATGCGCTCGAGCCGCGCGACGTCCGCCGCTGCCCACTTGCCGCCGAGGCAGAACTGCAGCGCCGCTCGCCGCTCGTTGGAGTCCTCCGCCCGCGGCTTTCCGATCGACGCGCGGTCCTCGACGAAGTCTGGGATAAGCGAGAGCAGCCTCTTCGAGCTCGGGGGCGGCATGCGAGTCCTGCGGGGAGCCGTGTGCGGGCCGTTGCGCGTCGAAGGCGCGACGTGCGATCCGGTCGCAGCACGAACGTGCTCCGCAGTCGACGGCGTCCGGGGCGACGCGTCAAGGGCGCGCCGCGCAGCCGCTCACATCGCGACGTTGCGGGCGCTGGCGTCGGTGTCGAGCAGCGCGATCGCGCGCGCGAGGTCGACGCAGCCGTGCTCGCCGAGCGCGCGCTGCACGCGGCGCAGGCGCTCGAGATCGATGCTGTCCTCGATGTCGAAGCTGTAGGTCGGGCGCGCGAGTTCCGGCGGCGCGCGCAGCGCGAACGTGCGGAAGCGGCGCGGGCGGTTGAGCAGGAATTCGAGCGCGTGCTCGCGCTCGCCGGGGCCGTTCGCCTCGCGCCACGCGAGCTCGAGGGCCTGCATGCGCACGACGGCACAGCCGGTGCCGGCGGGCAGGCCGCTGCCGTGGCAGGGCAGGTTGTGCGTGACGTCCGCGCCGTTGCGCAGGTGGTGGTCGACGAGCGCCTCGGCCTGCTGCCACGCGAACAGCGGCTGGTCGCCGCCGACGAGCAGCACGTGCTCGGCCTGCACGCTGTGCGCCGCGCGCCACACGCGGTCGAGCACGTCGAATTCGGAACCGCGCCGGCAGGCCCAGCCGCGTGCGAGGCACAGCTCCTCGATGCGATCGTCGGTGCCTTCCCGTGTCGTCGCCACGAGGAAGCCGTCGATGCGCTGCAGGCGCTCGACACGCTCGATCGTGCGTTCGAGCACGCTAGCGCTCCCGATGGGGAGCAGGACTTTCCCCGGCAGGCCGCGGCTTGCGAGGCGGGCTTGGACGACGGCGATGACCTTTTCGTAGTGCATGGCGGCGGTGTGGGACGTCGCTTCGGATCGGGCGACCCGGGCGAGGTCTTGAGTCCGGACGGGGCGCGGGACCGGATGAGGGAATGGCGCGGCCCGCGCTAACCTCTGCCGCGATGCTCACGCTCGATCCGCACCCGCTGCTCGTCGCCCGCGCCTTCGTCACCCGCTTTCCCGTCGCCCTGGGCGAGCTCGCGGTGCCCGAGTGGCTCTACGCACTGCACTCCGACGCCGCCGAGGCGCCCGTGAAGCGCACGGAAGAGCTGCGTGGCGCGGTGCGCGACCTCCTGCGCCACGGCGGCTACAAGCCGACCGGCCGCGGCAAGCCCTCGAGCGAATACCTCGTGCGCGCGGCCACCGAGGGCGGCCTCCCGCGCATCAACCTCGCCGTCGACGCCTGCAACGCGGTCAGCCTGCATTCCGGGCTCCCGATCAGCGTCGTCGACCTCGACCGCACGCGCGCGCCGCTGCGCATCGGCCTCGCGGGGCAGGAGAGCTACGTCTTCAACGCCTCGGGCCAGACGATCGACATCGAGGGCCTGCTCAACCTGTTCGACGCCGACGGGCCGTGCGCGAACGCCGTCAAGGACGCGCAGCGCACGAAGACGCACCCGGGCACGCTGCGCACGCTGTCGGTCGTCTGGGGCGTGGCGGAATTCGAGCCGCACGTGGAGCGCGCGACCACGTGGTACCGCGAGCTGCTCGAGCGCGCCGGCGCCGCGACGGAACCGGCGTAGCCCGAGCTTCCGAGCGCGATTTGGGCCCCGCTCGGCCCCTGCGCGAGAATCCGCGCGTGGCTTTGGCGACGCACCGCGCTCGCAACGGGGGCGGCGGGCACTATCCTCGCTCGACCGATGTGGCAGGGATCGAGCTTCCAGCGGCTGTACAGCCTGATGCGGCCGGAGGTCCGGCCGCAGCTGGGGCGGCTCGTGGGCGTGATGGTGCTCGCGGCGCTGGTGGCGTTCGGCGAGAAGGCGCCGCTGCTCTTGCTGCAGCCGCTGTTCGACCGCGTGCTGTTCCCGGCGGCCGGGCGCGCGGCGGCGGAGAGCGGCGAGCCGGGGTTCCTCGACGGGCTGTTCGGCAGCCTGCAGGCGCGCGTCGAGGGCTGGATCTTCGGCGATCCCGCGGGCGTGGCGAGCGATGACCAGAAGATCGCGGCGCTGTGGACCGTCGCGGGCCTGATCTTCCTGCTCACGGTGCTCAATGCGGCGGCGCAGTACACGTTGACGATCGTGTCGCGGCTGGCGGCGCTGCGCATGGTGGTCGAGCTGCGCCAGCGCGTGGCGCGCCACATCATCGGCCTGTCGATGCGCTACCACGGCGAGCGCCAGTTCGGCGACGTGCTCTCGCGCATCAGCTCCGACGTCACGCAGACGCTGCAGTCGGTCAACATGATCCTGAAGGATCTGGTGCAGCAGCCGC